>DASZQH010000308.1:0-12545 GCA_035549805.1 Burkholderiales bacterium | reverse complement strand
CCTGCAGTGCGGCTTCTGCACCCCCGGGATGGTGATGAACGCGCTCGACTTCGCGAAGAGCCATCCGAACCCGACCGAGCAGCAGGTGCGCGAGAGCCTCGAGGGCAACCTGTGCCGCTGCACCGGCTACCACAACATCGTAAAGAGCGTCATGGCCGGCGCAAAAGCCATGGCCACCAGCAAGTAAAGGACACGCCATGAACGCACCCCTCATCGGAGCCCGGATCGAGCGGAAAGAGGACTACCGCTTCCTCACCGGCGCCGGGCAGTACACCGACGACCTGGCGATGCCCAACCAGGCCTATGCCGCTTTCGTGCGCTCGCCGCACGCGCACGCGAAGATCCGCGGGATCGACGCGTCGAAGGCGAAGGCGCTGAAAGGCGTGCTCGCCGTCTACACCGGCGAGGACATCGCCGCCGCGAAGCTCGGCGGCCTGCCCTGCGGCTGGCTCATCACGGACGTGAACGGCCAGCCGATGAAGGAGCCGCCGCATCCCGTGCTCGCGCAGGGCAAGGCGCGCCACGTCGGCGACCAGGTGGCGGTGGTGATCGCCGAGACCCAGGACCTCGCCCGCGACGCGGCGGAGCTCGTCGAAGTCGACTACGAGGTGCTGCCGGCGGTCGTCGACGCCGTGAAGGCGCGCGCCAAGGGCGCGCCCGTCCTGCACGACATCGCGCCCGACAACACCTGCTACGTCTGGTCGATCGGCGACAAGGCCGCGGTCGATGCGGCGTTCGCCAAGGCGGCGCACGTGACGCGGCTTGACCTCGTCAACAACCGGCTCGTGCCGAACGCCATGGAGCCGCGCGCCGTGAACGCCTCCTACTCGCGGCACGACGACTCGTACACGCTGTACGTGGCGAGCCAGAACCCGCACGTCGAGCGGCTGCTGATGACGGCGTTCGTCATGGGCCTGCCCGAGCACAAGGTGCGCGTGGTGGCACCCGACGTCGGCGGCGGCTTCGGCTCGAAGATCTACCTGTATGCGGAGGACGTGGTCGCGACCTGGGCGGCGAAGCAGCTCAACCGCCCGGTGAAATGGACCTCCGACCGCAGCGAGGCGTTCATCTCCGACGCGCACGGCCGCGACCACATCACGGTGGCGGAGCTGGCGATGGACAAGGACGGCAAGTTCCTCGCGATGCGCGTGAACACCACCGCGAACCTGGGGGCCTACCTTTCGACCTTCGCCTCGTGCGTGCCGACGATCCTCTACGCGACGCTGCTCGCCGGGCAGTACACCACGCCGCTCATCTACTGCGAGGTGGCGGCGGTATTCACCAATACAGTGCCTGTCGACGCCTACCGCGGCGCCGGGCGGCCGGAGGCGACCTACGTGGTCGAGCGCCTGGTCGAGACCGCGGCGCGCGAGATGAAGCTCGATCCGGCCGAGATCCGCCGCCGCAACTTCATCAAGACCTTCCCCTACCAGACGCCGGTCGCCCTGCAGTACGACACCGGCGACTACGAGGCGACCCTGAGCGCCGCGATCAAGATGGCCGACGTCGCGGGGTTCCCGAAGAGGAAGGAAGAAGCGGCGAAGAAGGGCAAGCTGCGCGGGCTGGGCTACTGCTGCTACATCGAGGCCTGCGGGATCGCGCCGTCGAACATCGCCGGCGCGCTCGGCGCGCGGGCGGGCCTGTTCGAGGCCGGCGAGATCCGCGTGCATCCGACGGGCAGCGTGACGGTGTTCACCGGCTCGCACTCGCACGGCCAGGGGCACGAGACGACCTTCGCCCAGGTCGTCGCCGACCGCCTCGGCCTGCCGCTCGACAAGGTCGACATCGTGCACGGCGACACCTCGAAGATCCTCTTCGGCATGGGCACCTACGGCTCGCGCTCCATCGCGGTCGGCGGCACGGCGATCGTCAAGGCGCTCGACAAGATCGTGGCGAAGGGCAAGAAGATCGCCGCGCACCTGCTCGAGGCCGCGGAAGCCGACATCGAGTACGACCGCGGCGTCTTCAAGGTCGCGGGCACCGACAAGCAGAAGGCGTTCGGCGAAGTGGCGTTCGCGGCCTACGTGCCGCACAACTATCCGCTCGACAAGCTCGAGCCGGGCCTGAACGAGAACGCGTTCTACGACCCGACCAACTTCACCTTCCCCGCCGGCAGCTACGTCTGCGAGGTCGAGGTGGACAAGGAAACGGGCACCACGCAGATCGTCAGCTTCGTCGCGGTCGACGACTTCGGCAAGGTCATCAACCCCATGATCGTCGAAGGCCAGGTGCACGGCGGCCTGACGCAGGGGATCGGCCAGGCGCTCACGGAGGGCACGCGCTACGACGCCGAGGGGCAGCTCCTCAGCGGCGCGTTCATGGACTACGCCATCCCGCGCGCCGGCGACGTGCCTTCCTACAAGGTCGACACCCGCGAGACGCCGTGCACGCACAACCCGCTCGGCGTGAAGGGCTGCGGCGAGGCGGGCGCGATCGGCGCCCCGGCCGCGGTCATCAACGCGATCACCGATGCGCTCGGCGTCAAGGACATTCCGATGCCCGCGACCGCGCAGACGGTGTGGAAAACCCTGCAGACCAGGATCTAGGAGCAGACATGCACGCATTCCAGTATCACCGGCCGTCGAACCTCAAGGACGCGGTCGCGACGGGCGCCAAGGACGAAGCCAAGTACCTCGCCGGCGGCCAGAGCCTGGTCCAGGCGATGAAGCTGCGCCTCGCCGCGCCGGGCGACCTCGTCGACCTCAATGCCCTCGCCGACCTGAAGGCGCTCAAGGCGGACGCCTCGGGCGTGACCGTCGGGGCGATGGTGCGCCACGCCGAAGTCGCCTCTTCCTCGTCGGTCCAGAAGGTCATTCCCGCCCTGGCGGCGCTCGCCGGCATGATCGGCGACCGCCAGGTGCGCCACATGGGGACGATCGGCGGCTCGCTCGCCAACAACGACCCGGCCGCCGACTACCCGGCGGCGGTGCTCGGCCTCGGCGCGACGATCACCACCAACAAGCGCAAGATCGAGGCCGACAAGTTCTTCAAGGGCCTGTACGAGACCGCGCTCGAGCCCGGCGAGCTCATCACCTCGGTGAGCTTCCCCGTGCCGAAGCGCGCCGCCTACATGAAGTTCAAGAACCCGGCTTCGCGCTTCGCGATCGTCGGCGTGTTCGTCGCCGATTTCGGCAATGCGGTGCGCGTCGGCGTGACCGGCGCCGGGCCGAGCGCGTTCCGCCAGGCCGACATGGAGAAGGCCCTGGCCGCGAAGTTCGCGCCGGAGTCGGTCGCCGGCATCAAGGTCAAGGCGGACGGGCTCAACACCGACCTGCATGCGAGCGCGGAGTACCGCGCCCACCTGGTGACGGTGATGGCGAAGCGCGCCGTAGAGGCGGCCCTGAAGTAAAGATCAGTCGAGGAGGAGGAGCGAAAGGGGCCACCACGCAGGTGAGCCCCTTTTTTTTGCCTCCTACTTGAGGCGCGAAGCCTCGACCCGGGCGGCGCCGACCGGGGTCTTGACGTCCTTGCGCTCCTCCGGGGGCGGAATCATCGCCTTGAGGCCGAGCGACTGAAGGGTGAGCTCGCGCATCCACCCTTTCGAGTGGAAGAAATGCTCGTTCTCCTGCTCCGAGGCCTCGGCATAGGCCGCCTTGAGCACGTTCCCCTCGGCGGGGGCCATCTTGTCCGCGCACTGGCCGATCAGCTCCCAGTTCGACTGGCATTTCATCTCGGCGAGGGTCACGCACTCCGCGGCGACGATCTCGGCCTTCGCCTTGTCGCCCGCGCCCTGCGCGGCCTTCATCGCGGCGACGAGGGACGCCCCCATGTCGTGCACGATCCTGCGCATCGGGGTCTGCTCCTCCGGGTCCAGGTGCAGCTGCAGGCAGGCGTCCTGCAGGAGCTGGACGTGCACCTCGGTTTCCTCCAGGTATTTCGTCCACTCCTCCTTCAGCTCCTCGTTCTGCGCGCACTGCACGGCCGTTTCGTAGATCTGCACGCCGCCGCGCTCATGCTCGAGCGCCGCGAGCAGGAAATCCTTGATGGTCTTCGCTTCCATGGTGCCTCCTTGGTTGGCCCGCCGTGGCGAGCAAACCCCGTGCCGGGCTAGCCCTCCCCCGCCGAATTCGCGAGAATGACTGCATGAAAATTCCGCAGAGCATCGACGAGACCCAGGCGCTCCTGGGGAAGGGCGACTACGTCGCCGACCGTAGCCTCGCCACGACCCTCTTCCTCGCGCTGGCGATGAAGCGGCCGCTCTTCCTGGAGGGCGAGGCCGGGGTGGGCAAGACCGAGATCGCGAAGGTGATCGCGCAGGGCCTCGACCGCGAGCTGATCCGGCTGCAGTGCTACGAGGGCCTGGACATCGCGCAGGCGGCCTACGAGTGGAACTACTCCCGGCAGATGATCGAGATCCGCCTGGCGGAGGCGGCGGGAGAAAAGGACCGCAAGCGCCTGGGGGCGCAGATCTATTCGGAGGAATTCCTGGTGAAGCGGCCCCTGGCGCTCGCCCTCTCGGGGCATTCGCCGGTCCTCCTGATCGACGAGCTCGACCGCACCGACGAGCCCTTCGAGGCCTACCTCCTCGAGGTCCTCTCGGACTGGCAGATCACGATCCCCGAGATCGGCACGCTCAAGGCCGCGGAGCCGCCCATCGTCGTGATCACGTCCAACCGGACGCGCGAGATTCACGACGCCGTAAAGCGCCGCTGCTTCTACCATTGGGTGGACTTCCCCGATGCGCAGCGCGAGCTCGAGATCCTGCAGCGCAAGGCGCCCAAGGCCGCGAGCGGCCTGTCGCGCGAGGTGGTGGCGTTCGTGCAGCGCCTGCGCAAGTCCGACCTCTTCAAGCTTCCCGGCGTCGCCGAGACCATCGACTGGACCAACTGCCTGGTCGCCCTCGACCGCGTCGCGCTCGATCCCGAGACCGTGAACAACACGCTCGGCGTGCTCCTCAAGTACCGCGACGACCTGGAGAAGATCTCCGGGGAAGAAGCGGCGCGCCTGACCGCCGAAGCCAAGGCCGCCGCCTGACGCCGTTCTCGTTTCTCCGCAGGCTGTTCGCGACGGAGGCGGTCGACCGGCCCGTCCAGGAGCTGGTCGCGCTCTGCCAGGCGTTGCTCGCCGAGCCGGCCGAGTACGCCGGCGCAGCGCTCGCGCGCGACGCCCTCGCCGCCTACCAGGGTCTCGACGATCGCCACCGCGAGGATTTCTTCGACGTGGTCGCGCGCGCCTTCTCGCCCGCGCCCGAGGACGTGGCTCGCGCGGCCGACGACTACCGCGCCGACCCCTCCTCGGACCATCTCATCGCCCTGCAGCGCGCCGTCGAGCCAGCGCGCCAGGAGCTGTTCCGCCGCCTCAACATGGCGCCCGGCGGTACCGCGGCGCTGGTGGAGATGCGCCGGCGGCTCCTCGAAGGGGTGAAAGACCGGCCGCAGTGGCGCGCGGTCGAGTCCGACCTCCTCCACCTGCTGCGCTCGTGGTTCAACCGCGGTTTCCTGCGCCTGGAGCGCATCGACTGGCGCACCTCGGCGATGGTGCTGGAAAAGCTCATCCAGTACGAGGCGGTGCACGCCATCGAGGGCTGGCGCGACCTGCGGCGGCGCCTCGAGGCCGACCGGCGCTGCTTCGCGTTCTTCCACCCGCAGCTTCCCGACGAGCCGATCATCTTCATCGAGGTCGCGCTGACGCGCGGCATGAGCGCCCACGTCCAGCCCCTGCTCGACCTGCGCTCGCCCGTCGCCGCGCCCGAGGCCGCCGACTCGGCGATGTTCTACTCGATCACCAACTGCCAGGCGGGGCTGCGCGGCATCTCGTTCGGCAACCTGCTGATCAAGCAGGTCGCCGAGGAGCTCCAGCGCGAGCTGCCGCAGCTCAAGCGCTTCGCGACGCTCTCGCCGATCCCGGGGTTCCGCGCGTGGCTCGCGAAGGAGGCGCCGATGCCCCTTTTAGACGACCCGGCGTGGCACCTCGGCGAAGTTCCGGAGCAAGCGCGCAAGACGCTCGTGCGGCTGTGCGCGCAATACCTGCTCAACGCGAAGCACGGGCTCGAGCCGCTGGATCCCGTCGCGCGCTTCCATCTCGGCAACGGCGCCTCGCTGGAGCGGCTGAACTGGATGGGCGACACCTCCGAGCAGGGCATCGCGCGCTCGGCGGGGATGATGGTGAACTACGCCTACCGGCTCGAGGAGGTCGAGGAGAACCACGACCGCTACTTCCGCGAGCACCGCATCGTCGCGTCCTCCGCGGTGCAGAAGCTCGCGCGGGACAACGGCGAGTGAGCGAGGGCCGCCTCGCCGAGAACGTGATGCACTTCGCGCGCCTGCTGCGCGCCGCGGGGCTGCGCATCGGGCCCGACCGCGTGATCGACTGCGTGCGCGCCCTCGAGATCGCGAACGCGGCGCAGTTCCCGCCGCGCCGCGAGGACTGGTACTGGACGATGTCCGCCGTGCTGCTGTCGCGCCAGGAGCAGCGGCCGATCTTCGACCAGGCGTTCCAGATCTTCTGGCGCGACCCGAAGCTCGCCGAGCGCATGATGCAGTCGCTGCTGCCGCAGGTGTACGGGCGCGCCGCGCCGCCCGAGCGCGAGCAGAGCCAGCGCCTCACCGACGCGCTGATGCAGCAGCAGCGCGAGGTCCGCGAGCAGCAGGAGGAGCGCATCGAGCTCGACGCGCGGCTCACGTTCTCCTCGAGCGAGGTCCTGCAGCGCATGGACTTCGACACCATGTCGGCGGCCGAGCTCGCGGAGGCGAAGCGCATGATCGGCGAGCTGCGCCTGCCGCTGCCGGTGATCCGCACGCGGCGCTTCCGGCCGCACCGCTCGGGCAGCCGGGTGGACCTGCGCAGGACCCTGCGCGAGTCTCTCCGCGAGGGAGGCGACGCGATCCCGCTCGTGCGCACCACCCCGCGCGAGCTGCACCCGCCGCTCGTCGTGCTGTGCGACATCTCCGGGTCGATGAACCCGTACGCGCGCATGTTCCTGCACTTCCTGCACGCGATCACGAACGACCGCGACCGGGTCACGGTGTTCGTGTTCGGCACCCGGCTCACCAACATCACGCGCCAGCTCCGCCACCGCGATGTCGACGTGGCGATGGGCCGGGTCGCCGATGCGATCCAGGACTGGTCCGGGGGCACCCGCATCGGGGCGTCGCTGCGCGAGTTCAACTTCCGCTGGGGCCGGCGCGTGCTCGGCCAGAATGCCTGCGTGCTGCTGGTCTCCGACGGCCTGGACCGCGAGGCCGGCGAGGGACTCTCCGAAGAGATGGAGCGTCTGGCAAAATCCTGCCGCTGGCTGATCTGGTTGAACCCGCTGCTGCGCTACGAGAAGTTCGAGGCGCGCCCGGCGGGCGTGCGGGCGATGCTGCCGCACGTCGACCTGTTCCTGCCGGTGCACAACCTCAAGACGCTGATCGACCTCGCCCGCACGCTGAACGCGGGCACGATGGAACGCAACCGGGAGAATCGCAAATGGAGATGAAGGGTGAGCAGCTCGTCCCCGCCTCGCAGCAGGCGACGTGGGACGCGCTCAACGATCCGCAGGTGCTGAAGGCCTGCGTTCCCGGCTGCGAGTCGATCGACCCGACGGGACCGAACGAGTACCAGGTGCTGATGGTCGCGCGCGTCGGGCCGGTCAGTGCGAAGTTCAAGGGCAAGCTCACCCTGTCCGACATCAAGCCGCCGCAGTCCTACGCCATCGCGTTCGAAGGCCAGGGCGGCGCGGCGGGGTTCGCGAAGGGCGGCGCGCAGGTGCGCCTCTCTCCGGAAGGGTCGGCGACCAGGCTCGCCTACGACGTGCAGGCCAACGTCGGCGGCAAGCTGGCGCAGATCGGCTCGCGCCTCGTCGACGCGGCGGCGAAGAAGGTCGCCGACGACTTCTTCCGCAACTTCAACGAGCGGTTCGCCGCGCCTCCGGAAGCGGCGAGCGAAGCGGCGCACGAGGAGCATGGCGACCACGACCATCATCCCGAGCCGGTCCCGGCCGACCCGGATCTGCCCAAGATCAACAACACGACCCTGATGTTCTTCGCCGCGGGCGCGCTCGTCGTCTACGGCGTGGCGATGCTGGTGCTGCTCTAGGACGGACCGACCGTCCGCCCTTGCCGGCCGTCCGTCCGGGGAGGCCGGGGCGGACAGGAAATTGTTCCTCTCTGACGTTTCCTCACAGTCCCTAAGATGGGCTCGCCCCTTCCCATGGAAAGGTCGAGCATGAGCGCAGTCAGCGTTGCCGCACCCCGCCCCTCCGGCCCCAGCCGCCTGAAGGCGGAAAGGTCCCCGGCGGTCCTCCTCCAGGTCGAGCTGCGCAACTTCACGCGCATGTCGGAGATGCTCGACGCCGAGCGGGTGCTCCAGCTCGCCAGCGCGTTCTTCTCGCTCGCCGGCGCCGCGATCAAGCAGCAGGGCGGGGAAGTGTTCTCGGTGCAGAACGACTCGCTGGTGGCGGCGTTCCGCGCCCCGACTGCGGCCCAGTCGGCCGCGCAGGCGCTCGCCGCCGCGCAGGCGATGCTCGGCGAATTCGAGCCGCTGGGCGAGCGCTGGAAAACCGACTTCGGCCTGCCGGCGACGCTCGCCGTCGGCCTGCACGCGGGCGACACCGTGTTCGGCATGGCCGGCCCGCACGGAGGCGAGCAGTACGTCGCCTTCGGCGACACGGTCAGCATCACCGAGCGGCTCGTGCACCGGGCGCGCGCCGGCGAGATCGTGTTCTCCGCGGTGTTCGTGAAGGCGCTCGGCACCCCCGCCGCGGCCCGGCTCGGCGCCCAGGCGCTGCCACCGCTCGAGCTCGGCAAGCGCCCTGCGCTGCCGCTCTTCGGCGTCCTGCTCGAATCGCGCCTGGACTTTACCTAGCGGCGCCTTCGCACAGCGCCGCGGCAAGGGCTTCCGGCGGCTGGGCGCCGGACACGCCGAACTTGCGGTCGATGACGAAAGTGGGGACCGCCGAAATACCCAGCCCGCGGAAACTCTCCTCCAGGGCCGCCACCTCCGCTTCGTTCGCCTGCGCCGGCCATCCGGCGACGCCGCAAGCCGCGGCGATCTCCTGCAGCACTGACGCGTCGCCCACGTCGCGCGCCTCCTCGAAGTAGGCGCGGAAGAGCGCGTCGACCACCGCCGTCCCGGCGCCCTGCTTCTGCGCGACATCGATGAGCTGGTGCGCGGCGAGCGTGTTGGGCGTGCGCTGCATGCGGTCGAACGCGAACGCGATGCCCTCCCCCGCGCCCTCGGCCGCGACGCGCGCGTCGAGCTGCCGCGCCCGCTCCACCGAGCCGAATTTGGCCCGGCGGTAGTCGGCGCGCGGCATGCCGGCGCGCGGCATGTCCGGATTGAGCTGGAAGGGCCGCCAGAGCACCTGCAGGTCGAGCTCGCCCGCCACCGCCTGGCGCGCCTTCTCGAAGCGCCGCTTGCCGATGTAGCACCAGGGACAAATGACGTCCGAAACGATTTCAACTGTCAACGAAGCGGCCATGCCGGGAGTTTAATGGAGTGATGCGCCGCCTGCCGCTGCTGATCGCCGTGACCGCCTCGCTGCTCCTCGCTGTGGCGTCGCTCGGCGGCTACGACTGGATGGTGGCGCCCCTCGAAGCGCGCCTGCTCTACAGCCCGTGGCCCGCCGATCGGGCGCGGCTCGAAGCCCTCGCCTCCGCGGGCGAACGCATCGAGGAAGTCCGCCTCGCCATGCCCGACGGCGTCACCCTGCACGGCTGGCTCAAGCGCCCGCGGGTCCGGGCCGGGAAGCGCTACCCGCTCGTGATCGTCTACGGCGGCGTGCGCCGGGAGGTGTCGGAGTTCGTGCGCCGGTCGGACGCGGCGCGCGACTGGGGCTGGCTCGTCGTGAACTACCGCGGCTTCGGCCTCTCCGAAGGCGCGCCCAACGGCCACCTGGTGGTCGAGGACGGCAAGCGCATCTACGACTGGGCGGCGGCCCGGCCCGACGTGGACCGGAAGAACATCGTCGTGCTCGGGCGCAGCCTGGGAACGTTCGTCGCGGTTTCGGTCGCCGAAGCGCGCAACACGCGGGCGGCGATCCTCGCGACGCCCTTCGACAGCTTCGCGGCGCTCGCGGAGCGCCACCTCCCCGCGACGCTCGTCGACTGGATGCTCGCCGGGCGCTACGACCCGGCGGCGCTCGCGCCGCGCGTCTCGGCGCCGGCCCTGTTCGTGCTGGCGGAGAAGGACACCGTCACGCCGGCCGAGAACGGCCGGGCGCTCGCGAGCCGCTGGGGCGGAGCGACGAAGACGGTGCTCCTCGCCGGCGCCGGCCACGGCGGCATCGAGCGCCGCGACGAGTTCTGGCGCTCGGTGAGCGCTTTCCTGGCGGCGCTCAGGACTTCTTCGCGGGTGCCTTAGCGGGCGCCTTGGGCGCCGGTACCGTCCAGAAGTAGATGGTCCGGCCGTTGAGGTCGATCGTCTTCTCCGGCTTCCAGTCGCCCATGTCGAACTGGTGCGAGACGATGCGCGTGCCGGGCTTCAGCTCGCGCCACAGCTTCGGCCGCAGCTTGACGTTGAGCTCCGGCAGCAGGTAGAGCGTCACCACCGTGGCCTCGCGGAAGTTGGCGCGGAAAAGATCTTCGTTGCGGAACTTGACCAGGTGCTCGACGCCGTTCTTCTGCGCGTTGGCGTTCGCTTCCTTGATCCGGTCCGGGTCGATATCGATGCCGACGGCGCGGATGCCGAACTTCTTCGCCGCCGTGACCGGAATGCGGCCGTCGCCGGATCCCAGGTCGTAGAGCACGTCGCCTTTCTTCACGTCAGCCACCTCGAGCATCCGGTCGACCACTTCCTGTGGCGTCGGCACGTAGATCACGTCCGGCCCGCGGCCGCCGCCTTCCTTCTGCGCGAGCGCGGGGAGGGCGAACAGCAGGGCGAGCACGACAAGCGACAGTCTGCGCATCCTCGAATCCTTTCCTGGGGTCAATTGCCTGCGATCGTCATCTCGTCGACGAGGATCGAGCCGCACGTGCGGCCGCTGCGCACCAGCGTGTCGGAGCCGACCGCGGCGATCCCCTTGAACACGTCGCGCAGGTTGCCGGCGATGGTGATCTCCTCCACCGGGTAGCGGATCTCGCCGCCTTCCACCCAGTAGCCGGCGGCACCGCGCGAGTAGTCGCCCGTGACCATGTTGAGGCCGTGGCCGAGCAGCTCGGTGACGAGCAGCCCGCGGCCCATCTCGCGCAGCAGGCCGCGGAAATCCGGCCCGTGCGGGGCCACGTACAGGTTGTGGTGGCCGCCGGCGTTGCCGGTGGTCTGCATCCCGAGCTTGCGCGCCGAGTAGCTGCCGAGGAAGTACCCCTGGACGATGCCGCCGTCGACGACCGAGCGCTCGCGCGTCGCCACGCCCTCCTCGTCGAACGGCGTGCTGGAAGAGGCGCGCGGGACGAACGGCTTCTCGTCGATGCTCATCCAGGACGGGAACACCTGCTGCCCGAGGCTGCCGGCGAGGAACGAGGTCTTGCGGTACAGGTTGCCCCCGTTCACCGCGGAGAGGAAGTGGCCGATGAGGCCGATGGCGAGCGGCGCCTCGAAGAGCACCGGCGCGCGGCAGGTGGCGATCTTGCGCGCACCGAGGCGCGCGGCGGCGCGCTGCGCGGCATAGCGCCCGAGCGCCTGCGGGTCGGCGAGCTCGCCGGGCACGCGCGAGGCGCTGAACCAGTCGTCGCGCTGCATCTGGTCCTTCTCCTCGGCGATCACCGAGCAGGAGAGGTAGTGGCGCGAGCCGGGGTAGCCCCCGATGAAGCCGAGGCTGTTCGCGAGCACGAACTGCGAATGCTGCGCGGACACGGTCGCGCCCTCGGAGTTGCGGATCTTCTTCGACGCCGCGAAGGCGGCCGCCTCGCAGCGACGCGCGAGCTCGATCGCCTCCTCGGTGCCGATCGGCCACGGATGGTAGAGGTCGAGGTCGGGCGGGTCCTTCGCGAGGAGCTGCGGCTCCGGCAAACCGGCCGCGTCGTCCTCGGCGGTGTAGCGCGCGATGGCCACCGCGGCCGCGACGGTCTGCTCGATCGCCGCCGGCGAGAAATCCGAGGTGCTGGCGTGGCCGCGCCGCGCGCGCGGCCGCTCGCCGAGGTAGATGGACACGCCGACGCTGCGGTCCCGGTTGTGCTCGATCACGTCGGCCTTGCCCTTGCGTACCGTCACCGTCAGGCCGTGGCCTTCCGAGACGTCGCAGTCGCAGCCGCTCGCGCCGGCGCGCTTCGCCGCATCGAGCACGGCGCGCGCGATCCCGCGCAGCTCGTCCTGGGAGCAGGAGAAACCGGGACGGGAATCGGCGGCGGCGTGGGCGGGACGGGCCAGGACCTTCGGCATCGCGCGCTATCATACAAGCGATGGACGGCGAAATCGTCAGCAAGACGAAACGAAAAGAGGAGATGCACGCGCTGCAGCGCCTCGGCGTAGAGCTCGTCGCGCTTTCGGAGTCATTGCTTGACGACATGGCGCTCGACGCGCCTCTTCTCGGTGCGATCCTGGAAGCGAAGAGGATCCGCAGCCACGAGGCGAAGCGGCGCCAGATGCAGTACATCGGCCGGCTGATGCGCGACGTCGATCCGGCGCCGATCCGCGAGCGCCTCGCGATGCTGAAGGGCGAGTCCGCCCAGGCCTCCGCCGCCCAC
>DASZQH010000307.1:0-2271 GCA_035549805.1 Burkholderiales bacterium | reverse complement strand
GCGCGGCGCGCGCTTCACGGTCGCGAACACGTGCGCGAAGCGCGCCGTGTCGTAGTAGCTCTCGCGCGAGTGCACCAGCGAGCCGTAGGTCGAGATCGTGCCGATGAACCCGCCGATGCCGCAGGCGATCACCAGCGCGATCGACAGCACCTGCGTCTTGAGCCGCCACAGGTCGCGCAGCAGCTTTCGGTCGAGAGAAGAAAAAGGGGTCAGAACAATTTTCCGGAAACGCCCCGGACCTCGAAGTGTTCATTGCAGGAAAATTGTTCTGACCCCTTTTTCACCAGGAGATCTCCGCGGGGGAGAGCTTGCGGGCGGGCTTTTCCTCTTTGACGATGCGCCCGTCGCCGAGGCGCAGCACGCGGTCGGCCATCTGCGCGATGGCGGCGTTGTGGGTGATGACGAGCGCGGTGGTGCCGAGCTCGAGGTTGACGCGCGCGATGACCTCGAGCACCAGCTTGCCGGTTTCGTAGTCGAGCGCGCCGGTGGGCTCGTCGCAGAGCAGGACCTCGGGGCGCTTCGCGATGGCGCGCGCGATGGCGACGCGCTGCTGCTCGCCGCCGGAGAGCTGCGAGGGGAAGTGGTCGAGCCGCTCGCCCAGGCCGACCCACCGGAGCGCCTCGGCCGGGTCCATCGGCTTGTCGGCGATGTCGGTGACGAGCGCGACGTTCTCGCGCGCGGTGAGGCTCGGGATCAGGTTGTAGAACTGGAACACGAAGCCGACGTGCTCGCGGCGGTAGCGGGTGAGGGCGGCCTCGTCGCCCGCGAGGGGGGTCGCCTTGAAGGAAAGGCTTCCGGACGTCGGCGTGTCCAGCCCGCCGATGATGTTGAGCAGCGTCGACTTGCCGCTGCCGGAGGGGCCGAGCAGCACGACGAACTCGCCGGCGCCGACCGAGAGGTCGACGCCGCGCAGCGCATGGATCTCGGTCTCGCCCATGCGGTACACCTTGGTGAGGCCGCGCGCCTCGAAGATCACAGCTTGCGCACCGCGCGCAAGGTGGCCGGGTCTTCCGGGTCGGGGGAGGTCTCGAAGCCGAGCGCGCGCACGAACTTCAGCATCTCCGCATTGTCGCGCAGCACCAGCCCTTCCATCGTCTCCAGGCCGCGCGCCTGCGCCGCCCGGATGAGCGCGTCCATCAGGAGGCCGGCGATGCCGCTGCCGTGCCAGTCGTCGGCGATCACCACGCCGAACTCGCAGCTGCGGCCGCCGGGGTCGGCGACGTAGCGCGCCTCGCCGACGATCGTCGGCGGCCCCTTCGCCTCGGCCTCGCAGACGAACGCCATGCGGCGGTCGTAGTCGAACTGCACCGCGGCCTTGTCCTCGGGACGGATCGGACGGATGACGACGGTCCGGCCGTCCGCGAGGGTGCGACGGCGCGCGAGGTGCGCGGGGTAATCCATCGTCGCATTCTCGGCGCGCCGTGCGGCGGACCGTTGACCCATGTCAAAGGCTCACGGCCGCCGTTCTTCACGATGTGAAGCTCGCGCGCAAGCGCGGATACGCCCGGGCTTGATCTGGCGCAATACGGCGTGCCGTCGTGACGCTAGCTTGAAAGCATGAAAACGCCCCAGGTCTTCCTTGCCTATGCGCCACGCGGTGCCGGCCTGCGCTGCGCCGTCGCGTACCTCGAGTCGGAGCGCGACGTGTACGGCTGGTTCTGCGGCCCGCGCGACGACACCAGCGTGGCGCGCCGCTATTTCCTGATCGAGGACTTCCACACGCCGAAGCCTTCGCGCTACGAGTCGGTGGCCGAGGGCGACCTGCATTCCCGCTGGTCGCTCGACGAGGCGCGGCGGCACGAGCTCGCCGCCCTGCAGGAAGCGTTCTCGCGCGAGTGGCTGTTCTACCGCGACCAGGCCGGGGCGGGGCGCGAGCTGCAGGCTTACGCCGAGGCGGAGCTCGCGGCGGGCGAGGTGAACGTGCGCTTCGAGCGCCTGGCAAAATTCTCGACCCAGCAGCCGAACTGGACCTTCTACTCGCCGAAGTTCGAGCGCGGCGTGCTGCGCCACCTGTCGGCGCGCTGGCCGCTCGAGTTCCGCCTGTACGGCGATGGCCCGATCGTCACGCCGGACAAGCGCAGCGTCGCGCTGCGCGGCGTGCTCCAGGGCCGCACGCATGCCCCCAGCGAATCGCGGGGCACCGGCCAGACCAGCGATTCGCCGGCGAAGGGGCACACCAGCGACTCGCCGGCGCAGAACAAGCCGGTCGTCAATCCGCCCGCGAAGAACTGACCGGCGCGCGGGCGCCGCAGCCTAGACGCGCGCCGGCCG
>DASZQH010000306.1:0-2325 GCA_035549805.1 Burkholderiales bacterium | reverse complement strand
AAAGGACTTCCCATCATAGCCCCGTCAGTGCGGGAACGGCCAGAGACGGAGCTTCTCCTTGCCGATCGCCCAGAGGCGCGCGAGCCCGTGCGGCTCCAGGATCAGGAACAGCACGATCAGCGCGCCGAAGATCATGAACTCGAGGTGCGAGGCGGTGGCGGTCGAGATCGGCACCCCGAGCCATTGCGGCACCTGGTTGAGCAGGATCGGCAGGACGACGATGAACGCGGCGCCGTAGTACGCGCCCAGGATCGACCCCATGCCGCCGATGATGATCATGAAGAGCAGGTTGAGCGACAGGGTCAGGTTGAACGCCAGCGGCTCCCAGGAGCCGAGGTGCATGAACCCCCACAGCGCGCCGGCCACGCCGCAGAAGAACGCGCTGATCGCGAAGGCGGTGAGCTTCGCGTACATCGGCCGGATGCCGATCACCTCCGCGGCGACGTCCATGTCGCGCGTCGCCATCCAGGCGCGGCCGAGGTGGCCGCGCGTCAGGTTCTTGGCGAGGATGGTGAACGCGACCAGCACGCCGAGGAGGAACAGGTACTTCTCCATCGGCGTGTCGATGCGCCAGCCGAACAGCTCCACCGGCGCCGTCGACACGGAGCCGGAGTGCGAGTAGTCGGTGAACCACTTCACGCGCGCGAAGATCCAGTCGGAGAAGAACTGCGCGGCGAGCGTGGCGACCGCCAGGTACAGGCCCTTGATGCGCAGGCTCGGGATGCCGAAGATCATCCCGGCCGCCGCCGCGCACAGCCCCGCCAGCACGAGCACGACGAGGAAGTTGAGCCAGGGCAGGCGCAGCACGAGGTTGTACGCCGCGTACGCGCCCACCGCCATGAACGCCGCGTGGCCGATCGAGATCTGCCCGCAGTAGCCCACCAGCAGGTTGAGGCCGATCGCCGCGATGGTGAGGATGAGGAACGGGATGAGGAGCGAGAGGAAGAGATAGTCGCTCGCCGCGAACGGCACCACGAGCGCCGCGAAGGCGACGAACGCGAGCATGAACACCCGGTCCTGCAGGATCGGCATCATCTGCAGGTCCGCGGCGTAGGTCGACTTGAACTGGCCGTTTTCGCGGTAGAGCATGGGTCAGTTCCGGTTCAGACGCGGTCGATGTGGCGCTCGCCGAACAGGCCCTGCGGCCGCACGAGCAGGAAGAGCAGCGCGAGCATGTAGGCGAACCAGTTCTCGATGCCGCCGCCGGCGAGGTCGAACATCTTCACCAGCGGCGGGCCGAGGAACACTTCAGCCATCTTCTCGCCCACGCCGATGATCAGGCCGCCGACGATCGCGCCCGGCACCGAGGTGAAGCCGCCCAGGATCACCACCGGGAGCGCCTTGAGCGCGACCAGCGAGATGGAGAACTGCACGCCGAGCTTGCCGCCCCAGATCACGCCGGCGACGATCGCCGTGATGCCCGCCACCGCCCAGACGATCACCCAGATGCGGTTGAGCGGGATGCCGATCGACTGCGCCGCCTGGTGGTCGTCGGCCACCGCGCGCAGCGCCCTCCCGGTCGCGGTCTTCTGGAAGAACAGCGCCAGCGCGCCGACCAGGATGACGGCGACGATCGCCGCCGCCACGTCGTCGCGGTTGATGAGGATGCCGCCGTCGAAGACCTTGTCGAGGACCATTACCGGCTCGCGCGAGATGCCGAGCTCGATCGCGTAGATGTCGCTGCCCCAGATGGTCTGGCCGAAGCCGTCGAGGAAATAGGTGACGCCGAGCGTCGCCATGAGGAGCGCGACGCCCTCCTGGTTGACGAGCGGCCGCAGCACCACGCGCTCGATCACCCAGGCGAGGGCGATCATGATCGCCACGGCGAGCAGGATCGCCACCCAGAGGGGCATCTTCTCCGACAGCCGCGCCACCGACAGCGCGGCGAACAGCACCATCGCGCCCTGCGCGAAGTTGAAGACGCCCGACGCCTTGAAGATGAGCACGAAGCCGAGCGCGACCAGCGAGTAGAGGACCCCCGCCATCAGGCCGCCGAGCAGCACCTCGGTCCAGAAGCCCGGCGCCGAGAGCTTGAGCACCAGCGGCGCGAAGAGGCCCGCGGCGAGCAGCAGGCCCAGCCCGATCACGGGAAGGTTGCGCTTGAAAGCGGCAGCGCTCATCGTCAGTGGCTCGCTCCCAGATAGGCGTCGATCACCGCCTGGTTGGCGCGCACCTCGTCCGGGGTGCCGTCGGCGATCTTGCGCCCGTAGTCGAGCACCACCACGCGGTCCGAGATGTCCATCACCACGCCCATGTCGTGCTCGATCAGCACGATCGTGGTGCCGAGCTGGTCGTTGGCGTCGAGGATGAAGCGGCACATGTCCT
>DASZQH010000305.1:0-6876 GCA_035549805.1 Burkholderiales bacterium | reverse complement strand
CGCCCCCTTCGCCAGCGCCCTGCTGCGACCGTCCGGCGACACCGCCGACACGTTCCCCGTCGCAAAATCCACCCTCGCCACCCCAGCCGCCATCACCGCACCCGGAAAACACCCCGCAATCGCCACCGCCATCGCGGTCCGTTGGTAGAGGGTCGTCGGCATGGGCTCTCCTTACCGGAAGTCGTAGCGGCCGGTGATCGACAGCATCGCCCGGTCGTAGTCGTTCACGATGATGTTGGACTTCACGTTCGTGAAGGAGAGGGCGGGCGTCACGGACCAGTTCTTGTCGAGCTGGTAGATCGCCGCCAGGCGCAGCTGCAGCTCCTTGTCGTTGCGGGCGGTGAGGAACAGCGGGTCGGGCCCCTGGTAGCGGCGCTCCTCGTAGTTCGCTCCCGCCGTGAGCGTCCACTGGTCGCTCAGGCCGATCTGGCCCCCGCCGCGCACGCCGTAGACGTCGTGCGCGAAGTGGGGGAAGTTCCCGACCGCGTCTTCCTTGCCGAGGTACGCGCCGGCGTACGTCACCGGCGAGCCGGTGCGGCCCGCGTACACGTGCGTCCAGGCGCCGCCGAACACGTAGCGGTTGGCATCCCGGGGCGTCTGTCCCGGATAGCGCAGGTTCGTCACCTGCATGTAGGCGGAAAGGCGATCGTTGGGCGTGAAGTTGTTGAAATACTGCACCACCCCGCCCTGCGCGTCGCGGAAGCGGTTGTTCTCGACGTCGAAGCGCTGCGCCTGCAGGGCCGCGATCCATTCGCTCGCCCCCTGGCGGTAGCTCAGGCCGCCGCTCACGCTGAGCGAGCCGGTGTCGAACTGCTCGTAGTCGAAGTTGCGTTTCTGCTCGAACGAGGCGCTGCCGACGATGCCGATCGAGTCGGTCACGCCGAGGCGCCCGCTCAGGCCCGCGCCGAGCGTCCAGTACTCGTCGTCCTGCTGGTTTGTCCCGGGCGCGAGCGCGAACACCGCGCCGCCGAACACCGGGATCGCGAAGCTCGCGGAACCGGTGGCCGCGTTGACGTTGGTGTCGTGGCCGAGCCCGAGCTCGACATATCCCGTCACTCCCGTGTGGCGCGAGCGGTCGCGCGCGTCGAGCGCGCTCAGGAACCGGTCCACCGCGGAGTCGACTTCCGCGGGCGGGCGCGCGTTCTTCACCGACTGGAACTCGCTGCGCGCGAGGCGGTTCTCGCCCATCAGGAAGTACGCGCGCGCGATCTCGGCACGCGCCTGCGGATGGGCGGGATTGACCGCGAGCACGCGCTCGAGCGCGAAGACGCCGCGGGTGAGCTGGCCCGAATCGATGGCCGCGATGCCGAGGAGGTAGTCGTAGTCCGGCTCGCCGGCGCGCGTCTGCTCCAGCGGCTCGAGCAGCGCGAACGCTTCCTTGAACTGCTTGGCGTCGACCAGCTGGCGGGCGCGATTGAGCGTCGCATCCTGCGCGAACGCGCAGGCGCACGCCCACGCGAGCGCGACTCCCAGAACCCCCCGGACAACCTTGTTCTTCATCCCCGCCGGAATGCTAACGGCAGGGTCGCCGGATGGCAACGGCTTTTCAGCCGATCAGGTCGTAGGCGGGCAAGGTCAGGAACTCGACGTACTCGCCCACCGTGAGCCGCTCGAAGAGGCGCGCACCCTCCTCGTACTTGCCCGCCGCGTAGGCGGCTTCGCCCAGGTGCGCCCTGACTTTGGGCAGCTCCTCCGCCAGCAGCTGCTTGAACAGCTCCGCCGTGACTTTCCTCCCATCCGCCAGCACGCCCTTGGGGGAGCGGATCCACTGCCAGATCTGCGAGCGGGAAATCTCCGCCGTCGCGGCGTCCTCCATGAGGTTGAACACCGGCACGCAGCCGTTTCCGGCGAGCCAGGCGCCGAGGTATTGGATTCCCACCGAGATGTTGTTGCGCAGGCCGGCCTCCGTGATCGGCGCCTCCGGCTGGAAAGCCAGGAGGTCTTTCGCGCTGACATTCACGTCAGGCCGCTGGCGGTCGTACTGGTTGGGCTTCGGCATGTGCTGGTCGAACACCTGCTTCGCCACGCCCACCAGGCCCGGGTGCGCGACCCACGTGCCGTCGCAGCCGTCGGTCACTTCGCGCAGCTTGTCCTGGCGCACTTTCTCGAGCGCCGCCTCGTTCGCCGCGGGATCGTTCTTGATCGGGATCTGCGCCGCCATCCCGCCCATCGCGGGCGCGCCGCGGCGGTGGCAGGTCTTGACGAGCAGCAACGCGTAGGCGCGCATGAACGGCGCGGTCATCGTCACCTGAGCGCGATCGGCGAGGCAGAAATTCCTGTTGGCGCGGAATTTCTTGATGCACGAGAAGATGTAGTCCCAGCGGCCGATGTTGAGGCCGGCCGAGTGCTCGCGCAGCTCGTAGAGGATCTCGTCCATCTCGAAGGCGGCCAGCACGGTCTCGATGAGGGCGGTGGCCTTGATCGAGCCGCGCGGCACGCCGAGCTTGTCCTGCGCGTACACGAAGACGTCGTTCCACAGGCGCGCCTCGAGATGCGACTCCATCTTGGGGAGGTAGAAATACGGTCCCGAGCCGCGCGCGAGCAGCTCCCTGGCGTTGTGGAAGAAGAACAGGCCGAAGTCGAACAGGCTGCCCGAGATCGCCTCGCCGTCCACCCTGACGTGCTTCTCGTCGAGGTGCCAGCCGCGCGGCCGCGGAATGAGCACCGCGGTGCGCTCGTTCAGCTGGTAGCGCTTGCCGTTCTGCTCGAAGGAGATCGAGCGCCGCACCGCGTCGCGCAGGTTGACCTGCCCGTCGATCATGTTGAACCACGTCGGACAGTTCGCGTCCTCGAAGTCCGCCATGAAGGTCGAGGCGCCGGAGTTGAGGGCGTTGATCACCATCTTGCGGTCGGTCGGGCCGGTGATCTCGACGCGGCGATCCAGCATGTCCTTCGGCTGCGCGGCGACGCGCCAGTCCTTCTCGCGGATCTCCTTCGTGTCGGCGAGGAAGTCGGGCAGGCGGCCCGCGTCGAACTCCTTCTGCCGCTCTACGCGGGCGGCGAGGAGCGCCTTGCGCCGCTGCCCGAAGTGGCGATGCAGGTCGGCGACGAAATCGAGCGCCTGCGGGGTCAGGATCGAGTCGAACTCGGCGGAGGTCTCGCCGAGGATCTGGAGGTTGCGGGAAGCGGTCGCGACGGGCATGGGACGAGTCCTCTATGGATCGTCCGATTCTATGGGCGGCTAGCTCAGGATTGCAATATGTGCAGGTGCAAAAATATGAGCCGTTTGAGGGACTTGCCGTACCCCCATTGCATATTGTGAAAACGAACCTGTGAAAACTTTCGGCTAGGCCTCCTCGTCCGCCGCTCTGGGCGCGTCGCCTTCGATGCCAAGTTCTTGAATCTTGCGGGTGATCGTGTTGCGGCCCATCCCCAGCAACCCGGCGGCCTCGATGCGGCGCCCGCCCGTGCGACGCAGCGCCTGTGAAATCAGGGTGCGCTCGAATTGCCTGCCGAGCTCGTCCAGGATGCCCACTTCGCCGCGCCCCAGGCGTCGCTCCGCCTCCTGCTGCAGCGCGCTCAGCCAGTCGCCGGTGGCGGCGGCGCCCGGCTCACGGAACTCCGCCGGCAGGTCCCCGCTGTCCACGACCTGGCCGGGGGCCATCACCGTGAGCCAGTGGCAGAGGTTCTCGAGCTGGCGCACGTTGCCCGGGAACGCGAGCCGCGACAGGTGCTGCAGCGCTTCGTCGGAGAGGCGCTTGGGCTCGACGCCGAGCTGCCGGGCGCTGCTCGCGAGGAAATGCCGCGCGAGCAGCGGGATGTCCTCGGCACGCTCGCGCAAGCTCGGCAGCCGCAGGCGAATGACGTTGAGGCGGTGATACAGGTCCTCGCGGAACGCGTTCTCGCGCACGCGCTGCTCGAGGTCCTGGTGCGTGGCCGCGATGACCCGGACGTTCGCCTTGATCTGCTGGTGGCCGCCGACGCGGTAGAACGTCCCGTCCGAGAGCACGCGCAGCAGCCGCGTCTGCAGCTCGGCGGGCATGTCGCCGATCTCGTCGAGGAAAAGGGTGCCGCCCTCGGCCTGCTCGAAGCGGCCGCGGCGCTGCTGCTGCGCGCCGGTGAACGAGCCGCGCTCATGCCCGAAGAGCTCCGACTCCAGCAGGTCCTTCGGCATCGCGGCGGTGTTGATGGCGACGAACGGCTTGGCCGAGCGCGCACTGTGACGGTGCAGCGCGCGCGCCACAAGCTCCTTTCCGGTTCCCGACTCGCCGGTGATGAGCACCGTCGCGCTCGACTGCGACAGCCGGCCGATCGCGCGGAAGACCTCCTGCATCGCCGGCGCCTGGCCGAGGATCTCGGTGGCCGCCGGGACCGGCTCGACCGCCTCGGCTTCCCGCCGCCGCTCGTCGAGCGCGCGCCGGATCAGCTCCACCGCCTGGTCGATATCGAAAGGCTTCGGCAGGTACTCGTAGGCGCCGCCCTGGAAAGCGGCGACCGCCGAATCGAGATCGGAGTAGGCCGTCATCACGATCACCGGCACCGCCGGATGGCGGTTCTTCACCGCGTTCAGCAGCTCCAGCCCCGAGAGCCCGGGCATGCGGATATCCGAGACGAGCACCTCGGGCGGGCCGCCGGAGAGCGCATCCATGGCCTCCTGCGCGGAGGAGAATGAATTGAAGGCGATGCCCTCGCGGCTGAGGGCCTTCTCGATCACCCAGCGGATGGAGCGGTCGTCGTCGACGATCCAGACCGGTTTCATGTCAGCGGCAGCAGGATCCTGAATGTTGTGCGGCCCGGCCGGGACTCGAACTCGATGACGCCCTGGTGATACTGGACGAACGTCTGCGCGAGCGAGAGTCCCAAGCCGCTTCCGCCTTCCCTCCCGGACACCAACGGATCGAAGATCCGATCCTGGATCTCCTCCGGTATGCCGGGCCCATCGTCGACTACCTGCAATTCTAGTGCCAGCTTATGGCGGTGTTTCAGTATCGTGATCTGGCGCAGGGCGCGGGTGCAGAAAACGATGTGGCGCGCCTTCGCCTGGACGGCGTTGCGCGCGATGTTGAGGACCGTCTGGATGAGCTGCTCCCGGTCGCCCACGAGATCGGGCAGGCTCGGATCGTAGTCGCGTCGGATCTCGAGGCCGAACTCGGCGCGCACCAGGCTGCGGACCCGTTCGAGCACCTCGTGGATGCTGACGGGCTCGATCTTCGGCGCGCGATGCGGGGTGAGCATGCGGTCCATGAGGCGCTGCAGCCGGTCCGCCTCCTGGATGATCACCTGGGTGTACTCCCTCAGCTCGGGCCGGTCGAGCTCCCGCTCGAGCAGCTGCGCCGAGCCGCGCAGCCCGCCGAGCGGATTCTTGATCTCGTGCGCGAGGTTGCGGATCAGCTCGCGCTGCGACTGCTGGCCCTGGACAAGGCGCTCCTCGCGCGCCTGGCGCAGCTGCTGGTCGATCGGCCGCAGCTCGGCGAGAAGCGCGAGGCCGGACGCGTCGATGCGGGTCACGGTGCAGGAGAGCGGCAGCGGATCGCGGCCCGGGCGCGCATAGGTCACGTTCTGCGCCGAGTAGTCCCAATGGGTGGTGCGCGCTTCGTCGAGCGAGCGCTCGAGCTCGGCGCGCTCGGCGAACAGGCCCAGGAACGGCTGGCCGATCAGCGTCTTCGCGCCGGTGGCGAAGAGGTTTTCGGCCGCGGGGTTCGCGTAGCGCACGACCAGCGCCTCGTCCAGGGCCACCACCGCGGTGGCCAGCAGATCGAGGCCTTGGAAAGCGGACACCTTCAGCGGTTCAGGTTCGCGAGCTCGCGCCTGAGCGCCTCGATGTTCTTGGTGTGGAGTTCGACGTTGTCCTTGTAGGGCTGCAGGCGCTCGAGTACTCGCGCGTAGTTCTTCTCGTCGCCGCCGCGCACCGACTCCTGCGCGGCGAGCGCCGAGCGCGCCTTGTCGAGGAGCTGCTGCTCCGCGGCGAGCTCGCGCTCCAGGATCTCGCGTCGCGTGGCGCCGCGGCTATTGCGCTCTTCCGCCGACTCGCGCGGAAAGCTGGAGGGGGAGGAAGGCTTCGCGCGTTGCGACGGCACGACGTTGACCTCGCGCGAGACCAGCTCGCACTTCTTCCCCGCCGTCTCTTTCTTGTCGCTCGTGTAGAGCGGGCGGCCGCTGGCGTCGATGCACTTGTAGATCTCGGTGACCTGGGCGGCCGCCGGCGCCGCCAGCACGGCACCGAAAGTCACAAGAATCAAGGCTCTAACTGCGGTCATGAGGCGGCAGTCTACCCAAAAAGAAAGGGACAGGCTTTTGGCCCGTCCCTCCTTTAACGCGTAAGCGGTTCGCTTCGCTTACGAGGCGTAGTACATGTCGAACTCGACCGGATGGGTAGTCATCCGGAAGCGCGTCAGCTCGTCGTTCTTGAGCGCGATGTAGGACTCGATGAAGTCCGTGTCGAACACGCCGCCCTTCAGCAGGAAGGCGTGGTCGTCCTCGAGGTTCTTCAGCGCTTCCTCGAGCGAGGCGCAGACGTGCGGGACCTTGGCCGCTTCCTCCGGCGGGAGGTGGTAGAGGTCCTTGTCGATCGGGTCGCCCGGGTGGATCTTGTTCTGCACGCCGTCGAGGCCGGCCATCATCAGCGCGGCGAAGGCCAGGTAGGCGTTCGCGGTCGGGTCCGGGAAGCGCACTTCGACGCGCCGGCCCTTGGGGTTCGACACGTACGGAATGCGGCACGACGCCGAGCGGTTGCGCGCCGAGTAGGCGAGGTTGATCGGCGCCTCGAAGCCCGGCACCAGGCGCTTGTACGAGTTGGTGCCCGGGTTGGTGATCGCGTTGAGCGCCTTGGCGTGCTTCAGGATGCCGCCGATGTAGTAGAGCGCGAAGTCCGACAGGCCGGCGTAGCCGTTGCCCGCGAACAGGTTGGTCGAGCCCTTCCACACCGACTGGTGCACG
>DASZQH010000304.1:0-10710 GCA_035549805.1 Burkholderiales bacterium | reverse complement strand
GATCGCGTCGCGCTCGACGTCGCGCGCACCCTGGGCGTCGGCCGCCTGCGCACGGCGCTGCGCGTCGTGCTGCCCGCGGCGCTGCCGTTCATCCTCGCCGGGATGCGCATCAGCCTCGCGCTCGCGCTCATCGTCACGGTGGTGGCCGAGATGATCGCCGGCTCCGCCGGCATCGGCTACTACGTGATGACGATGCAGTACGCGCTGCGCGCGCCCGACATGTACGCCGCGATCTTCGTCCTCGCGGCGCTCGGCTACGCGCTCAACCGCGGCTTCCTCGCCGTCGAGCACCGCGTGCTGCACTGGTACCACCCGCAGGGAACCTAAGGAGAGCCATGCCCAAGCAGATCATCACTTCCCCCGACGCGCCGACCACCGGCTTCACCGACAAGGGCACCCCTTCGCCGCTCGCGCAGGCGATCCGCGCCGGCGACCTGCTGTTCGTCTCCGGCCAGGGCCCGCTCGATCCGAAGACCCGCGAGGTGGTGTCCGCGGACATCCGCGAGCAGACGCGCCAGACGCTCGCCAACCTGCGCAGCGTGCTCGCCGCCGCCGGCCTGGGCTTCCCCAACGTCGTGAACATGCGCGTCGTGCTGCGCAACACCGAGGATTTCCCGGCCTTCAACGAGGCCTTCCGCGAGTTCATGGCCGGCGAGAAGGTGACGCGGACCTGCATCGGCGCCACGCCGCACCGCAAGGGCGTGAACGTCGAGATCGATTGTGTGGCGACTTTCAATTGACGGAGAAACCATGAGACTTCTCAGAGCAGTTCTCGGAGCACTCCTTGCCATCGCCCTGCCGGCCCAGGCCCAGCTGCAGAAGGTCAAGGTCGGCGCGTTCTCGTCGGTCTCGGACGCCGGCATCTACGTCGCCATCGAGAAGAAGTACTTCGCCGAGCAGGGCATCGAGGTGGAGATGGCCAAGGTCGATTCCGGCGCCACCATGGTCACCGAGCTCGCCAACGGCAACCTCGACGTCTCGGGCGGCTCGCCGGGCGCGGGCCTGTACAACGCCGTGCGCCAGGGCGTGCCGATGAAGATCGTCGCCGACAAGGGCAGCACGCTGCCGGGACACGGCTACTTCGCGTTCCTCGTGCGCAAGGACCTCGCCGACACGATCAGGACCGGGGCCGACTTCCGCGGCCGCACCATCGCCGTGACCGGGCACATGCGCGGCGCGAGCAGCGAAGTGACCATCGGGCGCGTGCTCGCCGGCGCCGGGCTGAAGGAGTCCGACGTGAAGCTCGTCAACATGACCTTTCCCGACATCATCGCGGCGCTCGGCACCGGCCGCGCCGAGATCGGCGTGGTCGCCGAGCCGCTCGTCACCCTCGCCATCGACAAGGGCGTCGCGGTGCTCTGGAAGCGCGCCGACGAGATCTACCCGAACCAGCAGTACGGCGCGCTCATGTACGGGCCGAGCATCATCGCCAAGCCGGAGCTCGCGCGCAGGTTCATGGTGGCCTACCTCAAGGGCGTGCGCTTCTACAACGACGCGCTCGCCGGCAAGGCGCCGCGCGAGGAGCTGACGCAGATCCTGATCAAGCACACCTCGGTGAAGAACCCCGAGATCTACGGCAAGATGGCCTACCCCGGCCTGCACCCTAACGGCACGCTCAACGTCGCCGGCATGGAATACGACGTGAAGTGGTGGGCCGCCAACGGCCGCATGAAGGAAGCCATCGATCCGGCGCGCCTCGTCGACGCGTCGTACGCGGAGTACGCCGTGAAGCAGCTCGGCGGCGCGCGGTGAAGATCGGGATCCGCGGGCTGCGCAAGGAGTTCGCGGGCGCCCGCGGTCCCGTGGTCGCGCTCGAGGCGTGCGACTTCGAGGTCGGCGAGGGGGAGTTCATCGTCATCGTCGGCCCGTCGGGGTGCGGCAAGACGACGCTGCTGCGCATCCTCGGCGGGCTGGAGTCGCCCTCCGGCGGCGAGGTGGTCATCCGGCGCGGCATGGAGGGAGGCGGGGAGGAGGGCGGGCGACAGCCGCTCACCTCGATGATCTTCCAGGAGGCGTCGATCTTTCCCTGGATGACGGTGCGCGACAACGTGGCCTACGGCCTGCGCCTGCGCGGCGCAGACGAGCGCCGCACCGCCGACTCGGTGCGGCACTTCCTCGCGCTCACGGGCCTGGAGCCCTTCGCCGACGCGTTTCCGTTCCAGCTCTCCGGCGGCATGAAGCAGCGCGTGAGCGTGGCGCGCGCCTTCGCCAACGACCCGCAGGTCCTGCTCATGGACGAGCCCTTCGCCGCGCTCGACGAGCAGAACAAGATCGTGCTGCAGGAGGAGCTGCTGCGCCTGTGGAGCGCGTCGAGGAAGACGGTGATCTTCATCACCCACTCGATCGACGAGGCGCTGGTGATGGGCGACCGCGTGCTCGTCATGAGCGGGCGGCCGGGCCGCATCAAGGCCGACCTGCCGGTGCGCTTTCCGCGGCCGCGCGCGGTCTACGACCTGAAGGGCGACGCCGAGTTCGGCCGCCTGGGGCGCGAAATCTGGATGCTTCTCCGCGAAGAGGTGGTGCGCAAATGATGACCGAATCGGCGGGCGAGACCCGCATCGTTCCCGACGACGCGCGCGCCGCCGGGCTGCACGAGCGCCTGTGGCGCTCCGGCGCGTTCCGCGCCGTGGCCTCGCCGCTGATCCTGCTCCTGCTCTGGGAGGTGCTGGTGCGCGCGGGCCTGCTCGACGCGCGCTTCTTCCCGGCGCCTTCTTCCGTCCTGGGCGAGCTGTGGGCGATGGTCGCCTCCGGGGCGCTCTTCAAGCACCTCGCGTACACGCTGAGCCGCGTCGGCGTCGGCTTCGTCCTGGGCGCCATCCCGGCGGTGCTCCTCGGCATCGTCATGGGCCTCTCGCCCGCGGTGCGCGCCTTCCTCCAGCCGGCGATCTACTCGATCTACCCGATCCCGAAGGTGGCGCTGTTCCCGCTCGCGATGCTGATCTTCGGGCTGGGCGAATCCTCGAAATGGGCGATCGTCGCCTTCGCCGTGTTCTTCCAGGTGCTCATCAGCACCCTCGCGGGGGTGGTCAACATCGAGCGCGTCTACCTCGACGTGGCGGCGGATTTCCGCGCCAGCCGCTGGCAGGCCTACCGCACCATCGCGCTGCCGGGCGCGATGCCGTTCATCTTCACAGGCTTCCAGCTCGGCCTGGGGATGGCGCTCATCGTGGTGGTGATCGCGGAGAACTTCGGCACCGAGTTCGGCCTGGGCTACATGGTGTGGCACTCGTGGCAGATCTTCGAGGTGCGCGAGATGTACGTCGGCCTGATCATGATCGCGCTCGTGGGCTATCTCTCGCAGCTCGGCATGGGACGCCTCGAGCGCCTGGCGATTCCCTGGAAGCGCGCCGGCCAGGCCGCGCTGCGCTTCTGACCCTCGCAAGGAGCAATACCATGACCGTACACCGGATGCTGAACCCGCCGCAGATGCGCCCGCCGCCCGGGCCGTGGAGCAACGCCATCGAGGTGCGCCCCGGCGCGCGCTACCTGTACACCTGCGGCCTCGTCGGCGTGCGCCAGGACGGCACCTTCGAGCAGGGCATCGAGGCGCAGACGGTGCGCATCTTCGAGAACCTGAAGATCCTCCTCGCGGAGGCGCGCATGGACATGCACGACGTGGTGAAGATCGTCAGCCACATGGTCGACGTGCGCGAGCAGCCGGCCTACGCGCAGGCGCGCAAGCCCTACCTCGGCGACGCGCACCCCGCCATGACGCTGCTCGGGGTGGCGCAGCTCTCCAACCCGGTTCTGCGGGTCGAAGTGGAAGTCATCGCGGCGAAGAATGATTGAAGCGCCGTACTGGTGGGACGCCGTCCCGCCGGTCGAGGAGGCGGCGCGGCCGGTCCCGGCAAGCTGCGATGCCGTCGTCGTCGGCGGCGGGATCGGCGGGCTTTGCGCCGCGCTCGAGCTCGCGCGCGGCGGCGCCGCGGTGGCGCTGCTCGAGGCCGACGCGTTCGGCTTCAATGCGGCCGCGCGCAACAGCGGCGGCGTGAGCTTCGGCCTCGACCTCGCGAAGGTCGCGCGCTGGGCGCGCTGGTCCGGGCGCAAGGGCCCGGGCGTGCCGGCGCTCGCGCAGGGCGCCCTCGAGTCGCTCGACTTCACCGAGGACTTCATCGTCCGCAACGCGATCGACTGCGACTACCACCGGCGCGGCCGCCTGGTCTGCGCGACCACGCCGCACAAGTACGCGCAGCTCGCGCGGCGCGCCGAGGCGCTGAACCGCCTGTTCGGCGCGGGCGCACGGCTGGTGCCGGCGAAGGACCAGCACGCCGAGATCGGATCGGACCGCTTTCACGGCGTGCTGGTGATCGAGCGCTCCGGGCAGCTCGACCCGGCGCGCTACGTGCGCGGCCTGCTGCGCCTGTGCGACGCGGCGGGCGTCTCCCGCCACGCCCGCACCACCGTGACGCGGATCGAGCGCGCGGCGGGCGGGTTCCGGGTCTCGAGCTCCGCAGGCGCGCTCGCGTGCCGGACCGTGGTGGTGGCGACGAACGCGCATTCCGCGCGGCTGCCCTCGACGAGCCTCGGCAAGCGCGTGATCCCCGTCGCGAGCCACATCGTCGTCACCGAGCCGCTGGCGCCGGAGCACGCCGAGCGCCTGCTCCCGCGGCGCCGGACCGGCGCCGACGACCGGCGCCTGCTCGCGTACTTCCGGCGCACGCCGGACGGCACGCGCTTCCTGTACGGCAGCCGCGCCGCGCCTTTCGAGGTCACGCCCGCGCGCGCCGCGGCCGTGCTCCAGCGACGCATGGTCGCGTCCTTCCCTTCGCTCGCCGGCGTGCGCATCTCGCACGCGTGGGGCTGCAAGGTCGCCTTCACGCTCGATGCCCTGCCGCACATGGGCGAGATCGACGGCCTGCACTATCTCGCGGGCTGCAACGGCAACGGCGTGGCCATGATGAGCTACCTCGGCCATCGCGTGGCGAGGAAGGTCCTCGACGGCAAGGCGCAGTGCATCTTCGACCAGGCCGCGTTTCCGAAGCTGCCGCTCTACGACGGGCGTCCCTGGTTCCTGCCCGCGATGGCCGCCGGCTACCGCGCGCTCGACTACCTCGATTCCCTGCGGAGCCGCCCGTGATCCAGACCTGGCAGGTGGGGGGCGCGTCGGTGACGCGCATCGAGGAGCAGGTAGGCCCGAACGACGCCGTGGCGAGCGGCTTCATTCCCGACATCGTGCGCGAGCGCTTCGAGCGCCACCTGCCGTGGATGGTGCCGACGCACTACGATCCGGCGCGCGACCGGCTGATCACGAGCTGCCACTCGTGGCTGATCCGCGTCGGCGGGCGCACGGTCCTCGTCGACACCTGCGGCGGCAACCACAAGGAGCGGCCCTGGCTGCCGCGCTTCCACATGCAGGACCGGCCCTATCTCGCGCGCCTCGCCGCCGCCGGCGTCTCCCCGGCCGACATCGACATCGTGCTCTGCACCCACCTGCACGCCGATCACGTCGGCTGGAACACGCGGCTCGAGAACGGGCGCTGGGTGCCGACGTTCCCCAACGCGCGCTACCTCTATTCCCGCGTCGAGGACGAGCGCTGGAACCCCGCGATCGGCGACCGGCGGGCGAAGAGCCCGGATCGCGCGCGCGTCTACGACGACAGCCTCTCCCCGGTGATCGCCGCCGGCCAGGCCGTCCTGATCGAAATGGCGCACGAGATCGATGCGAGCCTGCAGGTGCGGCCGGCGCCGGGGCACACGCCGGGGCAGGTGCTGCTCGACCTGCGCGAAGGCCGCGGCGCGATCTTCTGCGGCGACGCGATCCACCATCCGGTGCAGGTGTACGAGCCGTCCTGGAACAACCGCGCCGACGAGCAGCCGGAGGTGGCGCGCGCCACGCGGCGCGGCCTGCTCGAGCACTGCGCCGATTCCGGCGCGCTGCTCTTTCCGACCCATTTCGCGGCGCCGCACGTCGTCGCCATCGAGCGCCGCGGCGAAGGCTTCGCGCCGAGGTTCATGGAGCCGGACGCATGAAGCACGTCGCGGTCGTCGGTGCCGGGATCGTCGGCGCGTGCTCGGCCGCGTGGCTGCAGAAGAAGGGGATGACGGTCACGCTGCTCGAGCGCGACGCGCCCGGCGAGGCCACTTCGTTCGGCAATGCGGGCTCGCTCTCGCCCACCGCGGTCACGCCCGTCGCCGTGCCGGGGATGATCCGGCAGATCCCCGGCTGGCTGACCGATCCGCTCGGCCCGCTGCGGGTCGACCCGGCCTACCTCTTCAAGGCCCTGCCGTGGCTGCTCCGTTTCCTCAAGCTCGCCAACCGCGAGGACATGCAGCGCTGCGCCGGCGCGCTGCGGCCGCTGCTCGCCCCGGTGTTCGACGCCTACGAGCCGATCGTGCGGCGCGCCGAGGCCCAGGAGCTGATCCGCCGCGAGGGCATCGTCTACGTCTACGACTCCGAGGCGGCGTTCCTGGCCGCCAAGCCCGCCGAGGACGACCGCCGCCGGCTCGGCGCGGTGCTGGAGGACCTGACGCGGGCCGAGATCGAGCGCTTCGCGCCCGAGCTCGCGCCCGAGTTCCGCTGGGGCACGTTCGCGCCGGAGAACGGCTTCACCATCAATCCGCACCGGCTGACGCAGATGCTCGCGACGAGCGTCGCCGAGCACGGCGGCACGCACCTCAAGGCGGAAGTCCTCGACCTGATGCCGCGCCCGGACGGGGTCACGCTCAAGCTGCGGCGCGACGGCCAGTCGGACGAGCTCGCCGCCGACGCCGTGCTGGTCTGCGCCGGCGCGTGGTCGCACTTCCTCGCGGCAAAGGTGGGCGACAAGGTGCCGCTCGAGACGCAGCGCGGCTATCACGTCACCGTCGCCGAGGCCGGCCTCAGCGTCAATCGCATGGTGAACTGGGTGACGCGGCGCGTGTTCACCACGCCCATGGAAGTCGGTATGCGCTTCGCCGGCACCGTCGAGATCGCCGGCCTGGACGCGCCGCCCAACTGGGAGCGCGCCGACCGGCTGCTGGAGCTCGGCCGCAAGATGTACCCGGCGATGAACACGGCGAAGATCTCGCGCTGGATGGGTCACCGTCCGTGCCTGCCCGACAGCCTGCCGGTGATCGGCCCCTCGCCGCGCGCGAAGAACGTGTTCTACGCCTTCGGCCACGGGCACATCGGCATGTGCAGCGCCTCCGGCACCGCGCGCTCGATCGCCGAGCTCATCGCCGGCGAGGTCCCGCAGGTCGACCTCTCGCCCTTCCGCGCCGACCGGTTCTAGTCGCCGCTTCTACTCGCGCGCGAGCTGGAAGCGCTCGAAGCGCTCGAGCGCCTCCTCGATGCGCTGCTTGTGCCCGCGCCGCGCGATCCACGTCCAGCGCTGTATCAGGAGCTTCTGCTTTTCCCGGTCCGTCTTCAGGTCCAACACCGCGACGATCTCATCGCCCACCAGTACCGGGTGCGTGAAGTATCCGTAGCGACGTTTCTCCTGCGGGAGATAAGCCTCGAAGAGATGGGCGTAGCCGAAGAAAAGCTCGAGCCGCCTGCGCTGGATCACGAGCGGATCGAACGGCGAAAGGATGTGGACGAGCGGCGCCGGGTTGCCCAGCGTCCATTCCAGGGTCTCTGGTCTCGCCCAGTGCGCGATCCCTTCGATGGTCAGCGGGACGAGCTCGCCGCGGCGCGCGCGCGCGGCGATCACTTTCTCCATCGCCTTCTTGCGCGGGTCGAGGTGGCACGCCGAGCGCACGCTCACGACACCCTGGGCGCGCAGCGCGCGGTCGAGCACGTAGTCCAGCGTCTCGCGCTCGCTCGCGGCCTTCGGCGCCTTCGCCCAGCTGAAATGGCGTGCCGCCAGGTCGTAGGTCTTGAGCATGCCGCTGCGTCGGCTGACGGTCACGACGCCCTGGTAGAAGAGAAGCTGCAGGGCGCGCTTCGAGGGCTTGCGGCTGCCCCATTCGTGCTGCTTCTCGGTGAGGACGTCGTCGTCGATGTCACGGATCGTGAGCGGGCCCTGCGTGCGCAGCCGCTTCAGCACCTTGCGCGTGTCCGCGGTCCTGACCGACCCGAACCACGCATTGCGCGCGCGTGCCTCCGCACGCATCGCGGCGACGAAGAAGCGGTAGTCCTGCGTCGGCACGTACGAGAGCGCGTGCGTCCAGTACTCGAAGACGGTCTTGTCGACCGATTGGGCCTGGTGCAGGTGCGCGCGGCGGTAGTCCGGGATGCGCGTGTACAGGATCTGGTGGTGGCAGCGCTCGACGACGTGGATCGTGTCGATCTGCACGTAGCCCAGGTGCGCGATCGCCGCGGGCGTCGCCGCGGCGCCGGCCCCGAAAGGCGCCGGCTCGTCGAGGCGCTGCGCGCGCAGCCAGAGCCGCCGCGCGCGTGCCTTGTCGAGGGCGACGGGCTTTAGTGCGCTTCGTCCCAATTCGCGCCGACCCCGACGTCGACGACCAGGGGCACGTCCAGCCGGTGCACGTTCTGCATGAGCTCGCGCAGCCGCTCCTTCACCTCGGGCAACTCCGCCTCGGGGACCTCGAGCACCAGCTCGTCGTGCACCTGCATGATCAACAGGGATTCTTTTTTCTCACGATCCAGATACCCCTGCACGGCGACCATGGCCAATTTGATCAAGTCCGCGGCGGTGCCCTGCATCGGCGCGTTGATCGCGGCGCGCTCGGCGGCCTGGCGGCGCACCGGGGCGCCGCTCCTGATCTCGGGCAGCCACAGGCGGCGGCCGAACACCGTCTCCACGTAGCCCTCGGCGCGCGCGCGCTCGCGCGTTTCGTCCATGTAGCGCTTCGAGCCCGGGAAGCGGGCGAAGTAGCGCTCGACGTACGTCTGCGCGGTGCCCCGGTCGATGCCCAGGTTCTGCGCCACGCCGAACGCCGACATGCCGTAGATCAGGCCGAAGTTGATGACTTTGGCGACGCGGCGCTGATCAGAATCTACTTGAGATAAAGGAACACCGAATATCTCGGCCGCAGTCGCCCTGTGCACGTCCTCGCCGTCGCGGAACGCGCGGCGCAGGTTCTCGTCGCCGGAGAGGTGCGCCATGATCCGCAGCTCGATCTGCGAGTAGTCCGCCGACACGATGCGCCGTCCGGGCGGCGCGACGAACGCCTCGCGGATGCGCCGGCCCTGCGGCGTGCGGATCGGGATGTTCTGCAGGTTCGGGTCGTTCGAGGAGAGCCGCCCGGTCACCGCGGTGGTCTGCGAATAGGTCGTGTGCACGCGGCCGGTGCGGGCGTTCACGGCCCTCGGGAGCTTGTCGGTATAGGTGGACTTCAGCTTCGTCAGGCCCCTCACCTCCAGGATGAGCTTGGGCAGCGGGTGGTCGAGCGCGAGCTCCGCGAGCACGTCCTCGTCGGTGGAGGGCTCCCCGGTGGGCGTCTTCTTCTTCACCGGCAGCTTCTGCCGGTCGAACAGGATCTCGCGGATCTGCTTCGGCGAGCCGAGGTTGAACGGCCCGCCTGCGATCTGGAACGCCTGCTGCTCCCTTTCGAGGACTTCCTTGCCGAGCTCGTGGCTCTGGCGCTCGAGCTTCGCCGCGTCGAGCAGCACGCCGTTGCGCTCCATGCGCTGCAGCACCGGCAGCACCGCCATCTCGATCTTCTCGTAGACGAAGCGCAGCTTCTCGTCGGCTTCTATCTTCCTGAAAAGAACCTCATGAAGAGCGAGGGCGCAGTCCGCGACGCCGGCGGCGTACTCGGCGGCGCGCCCGACCTCCACCGAGGAGAACTCGATGCGCGAGGCGCCCTTGCCCGTCACCTCTTCGAGCGGCAGCATCGTCCAGCCGCAATGCCGCGAGGCCAGCACGCCCAGCTCGCGCCGCTCGTGCACTTCCAGCACGTACGATTCGAGCAGCGTGTCGTAGACCGCGCCGGCGAGCCGGATGCCGTGGTTCGCGAGCACGTGCATGTCGAGCTTGACGTTCTGCGCCACCTTGCGCCGCGCGCCGTCCTCGAGCCAGGGACGCAGCGCTTCGAGCGCCTTCTCCGGCGCAACCTGCTCGGGCGCCCCGGGATAGTCGTGCGTGAGCGGCAGGTACACCGCGTCGCGCTCGAGCGCGAACGCGAGGCCGACGAGGCGCGCGGTCATCGGCTCGGTGCCGTTGCACACGGTCTCCAGGCCGACGATCGCCGCGCCTTCCAGCATTCTCACGAGATCGCGGAGCTCCGCCTCGGTGGCGATCACCCGGATCACCCGCTTCTCGACGCGCGCGGGCTTCTCCGTCGGCACGTCGGGGGCGGGAGCGCCGGCGCTCTCCGCTTCCTTGAGCCAGGTCTTGAAGCCGAAGCGCTCGTACACCGAGCGCAGGCGCGCGGGATCGGCGGCCTTGACGCCGAGATCCTCCAGCGAAACCGCCAGGGGGACGTCGCGCTTCACGGTGAGGAGCTCGCGCGCCTTCGGCAGCCAGTCGAGCACCTTGCGCAGGTTGTCGCCGCGCGTGCCCTTGATCTCGCCGGACCTCTGGATGATGTTTTCCAGCGAGCCGTACTGCTGGATCCATTTCGCGGCGAAACCGGGGCCGACGCCGTTGACCCCGGGGATGTTGTCGATCGCGTCGCCGACCAGGGAGAGGTAGTCGACGATCTTCTCCGGCGGCACGCCGAATTTCTGCGTCACGCCCTCGACGTCGAGCTTCTCGTTCGACATCGTGTTGATCCACAGCGTGTTCGCGTCGACGAGCTGCGTGAGGTCCTTGTCGCCGGTGGAGATGACGGTGCGCCAGCCGCGCTGCTTCGCCTGCTCGGCGAGCGTCGCGATCACGTCGT
>DASZQH010000303.1:0-2405 GCA_035549805.1 Burkholderiales bacterium | reverse complement strand
GGCGACGCCGCGCGGCACCTACGAGCTGAAGTACTTCTTCGGCAGCCACGTCGCGACCGACGCCGGCGGCGCCGCGTCCTCGACCGCGATCCGCGCCCTCATCAAGCAGCTGGTCGCCGCCGAGGACGCGAAGGCGCCGCTCTCCGACGCGCGCATTTCACAGATCCTTGCCGAGCAGGGGATTGTGGTGGCGCGCCGCACGATCGCAAAATACCGCGAGTCGCTCCAGATCCCCCCCGTCAACCAGAGGAAGGCGCTATGAACCTCAACGTGAGCGGTCACCACATCGATGTCACGCCGGCCATCCGCGACTACGTGCGCGCCAAGCTGGAGCGCGTGGCGCGCCATTTCGACCACGTCATCGACGCGCACGTCATCCTGACCGTGAACAAGCTGCGGCAGAAGGCGGAAGCGACGGTCCACGTGCGCGGCAAGGACCTGCACTGCGAAAGCGAGGAAGCGGACCTGTACGCCGCCATCGACCTTCTGGCGGACAAGCTCGACCGCCAGGTCCTGCGCCACAAGGGCAAGCTGCACGAGCGCCGCGCGCAGGGAACGCCCGAGGAGCCGGAGGTATAATCCCGCGCCCCGCATGAGCCTCATCGCCAAGCTCCTCCCCGCGAGCAACGTCGTGCTGGACCTTCCCGCGTCCAGCAAGAAGCGCCTGTTCGAGCAGGCCGGCCTGCTGTTCGAGAACCAGCACGGCGTCGCGCGGCTGCAGGTGTTCGACAGCCTGTTCGCGCGCGAAAAGCTCGGCTCCACCGGCCTCGGCCAGGGCGTCGCCATCCCCCACGGCCGCATCAAGGGCCTGAAGGACGCGCTGTGCGCGTTCGTGCGCCTCGCCCAGCCGGTGCCGTTCGATGCGCCCGACGGCCAGCCGGTGCAGCTGGTGTTCGTGCTGCTCGTGCCCGAGCAGGCGACCGAGAAGCACCTGCAGATCCTCTCCGAGCTCGCGCAGATGCTGTCCGACAAGGCGCTGCGCGAGGCGATGGTCCGCGCCCCCGACGCGGCGGCCCTGCACCAGCTCGTCACCGCATGGCAGCCGGATGCTCCAGGTCGAAGTCGCGCGGCTGCATGACGACAACCGCGAGGCGCTCTCCCTCGGCTGGGTCGCCGGGCGCGGGAGCGCGGCGGCGGTGCGCCGCGAGGCCGCCGCGTCCGCCTCGCTGATCGGCCACCTCAACCTCACCCACCCCAACAGCATCCAGGTCATCGGCAGCTTCGAGGCCGGCACGGTCGGCGGCTTCGTCGAGCGCCTCTTCGGCGCGTCGCCCTGCGCGATCGTGTTCGCCGACGGCGTGAGCCCCCCGCCGGCGGCGCTCGAGCTCGCGGAGCGCACGAGCACCGCGGTGTTCACCTCGCCGTTCCCGGCCGCGCGCGTGATCGAGAAGCTCTCGCGCTACCTCGGCAAGGCGCTCGCCGACAGCACCGAGCGCCACGGCGTGTTCATGGACGTGCTCGGCCTCGGGGTGCTGATCACCGGCGAGTCGGGCGTGGGCAAGAGCGAGCTCGGCCTGGAGCTGATCAGCCGCGGCCACGGCCTGGTCGCCGACGACGTGGTCGAGGTGTCGCGCATCGCGACCAACACGCTGGAGGGTCGCTGCCCGCCGATGCTCAAGGACTTCCTCGAGGTGCGCGGCCTCGGCCTGCTCAACATCCGCACCATCTTCGGCGAGACCGCGGTGCGCCCGAAGATGAAGCTGAAGCTCATCACCCACCTCGAGCGGCCGGCGCCGGGCGGGCGCGACGCCACGGAGCGGCTGCCGCTCGCCGACATGGCCGAGGACGTGCTCGGCGTGACCGTGCGCAAGGTCGTGATCCCCGTCGCGGCGGGCCGCAACCTCGCGGTGCTGATCGAGGCCGCGGTGCGCAACCACATCCTGCAGCTGCGCGGCGTGAACTCGATGGCCGAGTTCATGGCGCGCCAGGAGCGCGCCCTGCAGGGCGACGACGCCGAAGACGACGACTAGTGCAGCGCGTCCCGCCGTCATGCAGCTAGTCCTGGTCAGCGGGCTGTCGGGCTCCGGCAAGAGCATCGCCCTGCACGTCCTGGAGGACTCGGGCTACTACTGCGTCGACAACCTGCCCGCGACGCTGCTCCTCGAGACCATCGACTTCCTCGCCGCCGCCGGCCACGAGCGCGTCGGCGTGAGCATCGACGCGCGCAGCGCCGCCCTGCCCGCGCTGCCCGAGCACCTCGCGCGGCTCAAGGCGCGCGGCGTCGACTGCCGCGTCCTGTACCTCGAGGCCACCACCCCCGCGCTGCTGCGCCGGTTCTCCGAGACGCGCCGCCGCCATCCGCTCGCCGGCGAGGGCCTCACGCTCGCCGAGGCGATCGAGGGCGAGCGCGCGATGCTCTCCGGCGTGGCGGAGATCGGCCAGCGGATCGACACCAGCGACCTGCA
>DASZQH010000302.1:0-6313 GCA_035549805.1 Burkholderiales bacterium | reverse complement strand
GGCGAGCGGCATCGACCGCGCGCGCATCGCCGCCGAGCAGGCCATCGCCTGCCCGCTGCTCGAGGGCGTGAACCTCGCCGGCGCGCGCGGCGTGCTGGTGAACATCACCGCCTCGCGGCCGAGCCTCAAGCTGCGCGAGACGAAGGAGGTGATGAACATCATCCGCACCTTCGCCGCGGAGGACGCGACGATCATCTACGGCGGTGTGTACGACGACAGCCTCGAGGACAACCTGCGCGTCACGGTGGTGGCGACGGGGCTCGGCCTGGCCGGGGCGGCGCGGCAGACGAAGCCGCAGCTCGTGGTCTCCCAGAAGACCGGGACCGACAACATGCCGGCGTACAACGGCGCCCAGGGCGGGGTCGACTACAACCAGCTCGATGCGCCCGCGGTCATTCGCCGCAACCGCGCTTCGCAGGTCGAAGCGCTGCAGCAGTCGGGCGTGGACAAGTACGACATCCCCGCCTTCCTTCGCAAGCAGGCGGACTAGGCGTCGCGCCTCGGGCGAGCCGCCCCCACCTTGCCGTGGGGCGGCTCGCCGCCATTACTGTAGAATCCTCGCTCTGCCAAGCACTTAGCTCATGCTCCGCCAGCGCACCCTGAAGTCGTCGATCTCAGCCTCCGGCGTGGGCCTCCACACCGGGAAGAAGGTGCGCATCTCGTTGCGGCCGGCGGCGGTGGATACCGGCATCGTCTTCCGGCGCATCGACCTTCCCGAGGCCGTGGACCTGCCCGCGAGAGCAGAGATGGTCGGCGAGACGCGCCTGTCGTCCTGCCTGGTGAAGGGAGAGACCAAGGTTTATACCGTCGAGCACCTGATGTCCGCGCTCGGCGGAATGGGCGTAGACAACGCCTACGTGGACATCGATGCGCCCGAAGTGCCGATCATGGACGGCAGCGCGGCGCCATTCGTCCTGCTGGTGCAGCAGGCGGGCCTGTCGGAGCAGCCGGCGCCGAAAAAATTCGTCCGCATCCTGCGCCCCGTCGAGGTGAAGGACGGCGACAAGTGGGCTCGCTTCGATCCGTACGAGGGCTACCGCCTCGCGTTCTCGATCGACTTCAATCACCCGGTGATCGACCGCTCGAGGCAGTCGGTGACCCTCGACTTCGCGCAGACTTCTTACCTGAAGGAAATTTCGCGCGCGCGCACGTTCGGCTTCATGCAGGACGTGGAGAATCTGCGCGAGAACGGCCTCGCCCTGGGCGGCGGCCTCGACAATGCCGTCGTGCTGGACGAGTACCGCGTGCTGAACGCGGAAGGCTTGCGCTTCGCCGACGAGTTCATCCGCCACAAGCTCCTCGACGCCGTCGGCGACCTCTATCTTCTCGGGCGGCCCCTCCTCGGGGCCTTCAGCGCGCACAAGTCGGGCCATGCCCTGAACAACCGCCTGCTGCGCGCGCTGCTCGCCGATGCCACGGCCTACGAAACCGCCATTTTCGAGCGCGCGGACGAGGCGCCGGCCGCGGTCGCGCGCCTCGCCAGCCAGCCCGCCTTAACTTAGTGCTGGTCGTCCGTATCGTCGGCGTCCTGGTCGCGATCGCGATCGGCGCCTGCCTGGTTCTGTGGCTGATGAGCGGCGACCGGAAATGGCTGCGCTACGCGTGGAACCTATTCCGGGTCGCGCTCGTCCTGGTGGTCGCCTTTCTTCTGCTTCTCTTCGCCGAGCGGCTGCTCGTCGCGGACGCGGTGGTGGGCGATCAGCGCGCCGAGGGCCCGGCGAGCCGGCGAATCGCCCATCCGGGCGTGTAAAGACTGCAATGACGCGATGCCGGATGTGGACAATTGCACAGTCTTTTCTCTTTTCCCCTGAGGCACTTGGCTTCGCAGGGGGCTCGGTTGCACCCTTACGGAAACTGAATTAACCTGCCATCGCTGCGTTGCCAAGTAGCGACTCAGGGAAGGGGCCAGCAGCCGGATTTTGGCGGCTACCGCGGGGCTGGAGGCAGTGAGGACCAGCTCTCCCTCCCGGATGTTCGCGACACGGACCTGACGGGCCAGGTCCGGCGGGAAGAACCCGTCAACAAGCCCGCCGAGCGCGCGCAGGTCGCGCGCCTTCGCGAGAACAGGCTGCAGCTCGCCATCGGCCGAAAGGACCCGGTCGATATTCGGAAGCTTCGGGTGTCGCACGGAATATAAGCAGGGAAGCGGGAGGGAGGGTCGTGCAGATTATCCTGATCTCGGATCGGCTCGCAAAGGCGCGCACGGTCAGCCTGTCGTTCGTGCACCTCACGGTGCTCGGCGCGATGGGCGTCGTGCTGCTTTGCGCGTCGACGGCGGGCCTGTACTGGCTCAGCCTCCGCCACGCGGCCGAGCTCAAGATCCCGGTCCTGCAGAAGCTGGTGCTTGCGGCGCAGGAAGCCGAAGCCGAGCGCGCTCGCTCGTTCGTGCAGCAGAACCTCAACGCCATGGCGGTGAAGCTCGGCGAGATGCAGGCGCAGCTCACGCGCCTCGACGCGCTGGGCGAGCGCCTGTCCTCGATGTCGGGGATCCGCCCGCAGGAGTTCCGCCTGACGGAGGCGCCGGGCCTCGGCGGCCCGCATCCGAGCCTGATGCCGCCGCAAAATCTTTCGCTGCACGAGTTCGGCGAGAAGCTCGCGACCCTCTCGCGCGGCGTCGAGAATCGCAACGACATGCTGGGCGTCCTGGAGGCGCAGCTGTTCGAGAACGCCGTCAGGAAGAAGCTCATTCCGACCATGATGCCGGTGGAGGCGCCGTACAACGCGTCCGGCTTCGGCCGCCGCATCGACCCGTTCACCGGCCAGTGGGCGATGCACGAGGGCATCGACTTCCTCGCCGACCTTGGGACGCCGGTGGCTGCCGCGGCGGGCGGGGTGATCCAGTTCGCCGGTTTCCACCCGCAGTACGGCTTCATGGTCGACATCGATCACGGCAACGATCTCGTCACCCGCTACGCGCACCTTTCGAAGCTGTTCGTGAAGGAGGGCGACGTCGTCCTGCGCGGACGCAAGCTAGCCCTGTCCGGCAACACCGGGCGCTCCACCGGCCCGCACCTGCACTTCGAGGTGCGCTTCCGGGGCGCAGCCCAGGATCCGAAAAAGTTCCTCGTCGCGAACACGCCCGCGGTCGCCGCGGCGGCGCGTGCGAAGTCGCCGGCCGCCCCGCAGTAGTTTCCAAGTAAAATCACGCGTTTTGCGGGCCCCCGGCCAGGCCGGCGCCTTCTCTCGCGTTCATGCTCAAAGTCCTGACCAAGATCTTCGGCAGCCGCAACGATCGGCTGCTCAAGCAGTATTCGCGCACGGTCGCGGAGATCAACGCGCTCGAGCCGAAGCTCGCCGCGCTGGCGGACGCGGAGCTGCACGCGCTGACGGCGGCCCTCAAGGCGCGCCATGCCGGCGGCGCGACGCTGGACGAGCTGCTGCCTGAGGCGTTCGCCGTGGTGCGGGAGGCATCGAAGCGGGTGCTGCGCATGCGCCACTTCGACATGCAGCTGGTCGGCGGCATGGTCCTGCACTACGGCAAGATCGCGGAGATGAAGACGGGCGAGGGCAAGACGCTCGTCGCCACGCTGCCGGCGTATCTCAACGCCCTCACCGGCAAAGGCGTTCACATCGTCACGGTGAACGACTACCTCGCGAACCGCGACGCCGAGTGGATGGGCAAGATCTTCCGCTTCCTCGGCCTGACGGTCGGCGTGAACCTGCCGCACATGGAGCCGGATAAGAAGCGCGAGGCCTACGCGGCCGACATCACCTACGGCACCAACAACGAGTTCGGCTTCGACTACCTGCGCGACAACATGGCGATGCACGTCGAGGAGCGCTACCAGCGCGGCCTGCCGTACGCCATCGTCGACGAGGTCGACTCGATCCTGATCGACGAGGCGCGCACGCCGCTCATCATCTCCGGGCAGGCGGAGGACCGCACCGAGCTCTACCACCGCATGAACCAGGTGGCGCCGCTGCTGACGCGGCAGAAGGAGGAGAAGAAGCCGGACCAGCCCGATCCGCCCGGCGACTTCTGGGTGGACGAGAAGGGGCATCAGATCCTCCTGTCGGAGAGCGGCCACCAGAAGGCCGAGGAGATCCTCGCGCGCGTCGGCCTGCTGCCGCAGGGCGCGAGCCTGTACGAGCCGGCGTACATCAACCTCGTCCACCTCCTGTACGCGGCGCTGCGGGCGCACCACCTCTTCCACCGCGACCAGCACTACGTCGTGCAGAGCGGCGAGGTGATCATCGTCGACGAGTTCACCGGGCGCCTCATGCAGGGCCGCCGCTGGTCGGACGGCCTGCACCAGGCGGTGGAGGCGAAGGAGGGCGTGCAGATCCAGAACGAGAACCAGACGCTCGCTTCGATCACCTTCCAGAACTACTTCCGCATGTACGGCAAGCTCTCCGGGATGACCGGCACGGCCGACACGGAGGCCTACGAGTTCCAGGAGATCTACGGGCTCGAGGTGGTCGTGATCCCCACCCACCGGCCGATGGTGCGCGCCGACAAGCTCGACCTCGTGTACCGCACCGCGAAGGAGAAGTACGAGGCGGTGATCCGCGACATCGAGGATTGCCAGAAGCGCGGCCAGCCGGTCCTCGTGGGCACGACCTCGATCGAGAACTCCGAGCTCATCTCGGGCCTGCTGACGAAGGAGAAGCTGCCGCACCAGGTCCTGAACGCGAAGCAGCACGCACGCGAAGCGGAGATCGTCGCGCAGGCCGGCCGGCCGAACATGATCACCATCGCGACCAACATGGCGGGGCGCGGCACCGACATCGTCCTCGGCGGCAACGTCGAGAAGCAGTGCGACCTCGTCGCCGCATCGGAGGCGCTGCCCGCCGCGGAGAAGGAGGCGCGCATCGCCACGCTGCGCAGCGAGTGGCAGGAGCTGCACGACCGCGTCGTCAAGGCGGGCGGCCTGCACATCATCGGCACCGAGCGCCACGAGTCGCGGCGCGTCGACAACCAGCTGCGCGGCCGCTCGGGCCGCCAGGGCGACCCCGGCAGCTCGCGCTTCTACCTGTCTCTCGAGGACGCGCTGCTGCGCATCTTCGCCGGGGAGCGCATCAACAAGATCATGGTGATGCTCAAGATGCCCGAGGGCGAGGCGATCGAGCACGCGATGGTGACGCGCTCGATCGAGAGCGCGCAGCGCAAGGTCGAGGCGCGCAACTTCGACATCCGCAAGCAGCTGCTCGAGTTCGACGACGTCGCCAACGACCAGCGCAAGACGATCTATGCCCTGCGCAACGAGCTGCTCGAGTCGAGCGACGTCTCCGCCCGCATCGGCGAGCTGCGCGCCGGCGTGGTGACCGACCTCTACCGGACCCATATCCCGCCGGAGAGCGTCGAGGAGCAATGGGACGTCGCCGGGTTCGAGAGCGCGGTGAAGGGCGAGCTCGGCCTGGACGCGCCCCTGCGCGCCTGGCTGGAGAAGGAGCCGGAGCTCGACGACGAAGCGATGCTCGAGCGCGTGATCGGGATCGCGAACGAAGCCTATGCCGCCAAGGTGCCGGCGGGGGCCGAGGAGTCGTTCCGCCAGTACGAGCGTTACGTCATGCTGCAGATCCTCGACGCGCACTGGCGCGAGCACCTTGCCGCGCTCGACCACCTGCGCCAGGGCATCCACCTGCGCGGCTACGCGCAGAAGAACCCGAAACAGGAGTACAAGCGCGAGGCGTTCGAGCTGTTCGGATCCATGATCGAAGCGGTGAAGCTCGAGGTCGTGAAGACGCTCACCGTGGTCGAGATCCGCAACCAGGAAGACATCCGTCCCGACGACCAGCCGCACGTCGAGAACGTCCGGCAGGTGCACCCGAGCTCGGAGGCCCTGGATGGCGTCGAGCCGGTGCCCGAGGGCGGCGACGTCGCGGTGAAGCAGCAGCCCGTGGTGCGCCACGTGAGCAAGGTCGGACGCAACGACCCCTGCCCGTGCGGGTCGGGCAAGAAGTACAAGCACTGCCACGGAAAGCTGACCTAGCCGGCGTCCGAATGGCGGTCAACCTTCTCCCTCCGAGCCCCGACGAGCTGCTTCCCGTCGCCGGCGTCGAGCTCGGCGTCGCGATGGCCGGGGTGCGCAAGCCGGGACGCAAGGATCTCCTCGTGATGCGCCTGGCACGAGGCGCCGCGGTTGCCGGGGTGTTCACGCGGAATCGCTTCTGCGCGGCGCCGGTCGTCGTCGCGAAAAAGAACATCGGTGGCACGGTGCGAGCCCTGGTCGTTAACACCGGGAACGCGAACGCCGGCACAGGTGCCGACGGGCTGAAGCGGGCGCAGGCGGTGTGCGCGGCCGTCGCCGCCGCGGCGGGCTGCACGCCGGCGCAGGTGCTGCCGTTCTCGACTGGCGTGATCATGGAGCCG
>DASZQH010000301.1:0-7864 GCA_035549805.1 Burkholderiales bacterium | reverse complement strand
GGCCAGGCCTTCCCGGGCCTGTTCCAGGCGGTGGGGCGCATGGAGCTCGCGCGGGTCAACGTGCCGGTCGGCCTGCTCATCTGGGTGATGATCATCCCGATGCTGGTGCGGATCGACTTCGGCGCGCTGCACCAGGTGCGCAACCACTGGCGCGGGATCGGCGTGACGCTCTTCGTCAACTGGGCGGTGAAGCCGTTCTCCATGGCGCTGCTCGGCTGGCTCTTCATCCGCCACGTGTTCGCGCCTTGGCTGCCCGCGGAACAGCTCGACAGCTACATCGCCGGCCTGATCCTCCTCGCCGCGGCGCCGTGCACGGCGATGGTCTTCGTCTGGAGCCGGCTCACCGGCGGCGACCCGTACTTCACGCTGTCGCAGGTCGCGCTGAACGACGTGGTCATGGTCTTCGCCTTCGCGCCGCTGGTCGGCCTGCTGCTCGGCATTGCCTCGATCACGGTGCCGTGGGACACGTTGCTGACCTCGGTCGTCCTCTACATCGTGATCCCGGTGCTGCTGGCGCAGGTGCTGCGCCGGCGGCTGCGCCGCGGCGGCGAGGAAGCCCTGCACCGCGCGGTGTCCCGCATGGCGCCCGCGTCCATCGCCGCGCTGCTCGCGACGCTGGTGCTCCTCTTCGCGTTCCAGGGCCGGGCGATCCTCGACCAGCCGCTCGTCATCGCCATGCTCGCGGTGCCGATCCTCATCCAGGTGTTCCTCAATTCGGGCCTCGCGTACTGGATGAACCGCGCGGCGGGCGAGAAGCACGCGGTCGCGTGCCCGTCGGCGCTGATCGGCGCCTCTAACTTCTTCGAGCTCGCCGTCGCGGCCGCCATCAGCCTGTTCGGCTTCGAGTCGGGCGCCGCGCTCGCCACGGTGGTCGGCGTGCTGATCGAGGTGCCGGTCATGCTGCTGGTCGTGCGCTGGGTGAACGCGTCCAGGGGCTGGTACGAAAGGGGGGTCGCATGATCGAGTCGCTCAACCGGGATTGCCTTTGCACGAGCCTGGACCCGGCCGGGCTGCGGCTCGCGCTCGAGGCGGACCCGGCGACGCAGGGCCTGCACGCGCTCGTCGCCGAGCGCTGTCCCCATGTCTTCTCCGCGCTGCCCGTGTTTGTCTCGCGCAGCAACGCGGCGCGGATGCAGGAGGTCATCCGGGCGGTCGAGGAAGTCGTGGCGCTGCCCGCCTACCAGGATGCCGTGCTCGCGGGGGCGCCGGCCATCGCGCACCACGATCCGCGCGTGGCGGGCGTATTCATGGGCTACGACTTCCACCTCGCGCCGGGCGGGCCGCGCCTCATCGAGATCAATACGAACGCGGGCGGCGCCATGCTGAATGCGGTGCTCGGCCGGGCGCAGCGCGCCTGCTGCAAGGAGATCGAAGCGCTCCAAGGCGGGCCGATCGCGCCGCGCGACCTCGAGGACGCATTCCTCGCCATGTTCCGCGCCGAGTGGCGGGCCGCCGGCCGCACGCGCCCGCTGGCGCGCGTCGCCATCGTCGACGAGGAACCGGCGCGGCAATACCTGTATCCAGAGTTCCTGCTCTTCGCACGGCTCTTCGAGCGCCACGGTATCGAGGCGGTCGTCGTCGACCCGGCGGCGCTCGCATTCGCAGGCGTCGTCCTGCGCGATGCCGGGGGGCCGATCGACCTCGTCTACAACCGCCTCACCGACTTCGCGCTCGCGTCGCCGGCGAACGCCGCGCTCCGCGCCGCGTACCTCGCCGATGCCGCGGTGGTCACGCCTCATCCCCGCGCGCACGCGCTGTACGCCGATAAGCGCAATCTCGCCCTGCTGTCCGATGCGGAAGCGCTTCGCGCGCTGGGCGTGGGGCCGCAAACCGTGGAGACGCTGCTCGACGGCATCGCACGGACCCGGGTCGTCCGCCCCGAGGACGCCGAGCGGCTCTGGAAGGAGCGCCGCCGGCTCTTCTTCAAGCCGGCGGCGGGATACGGCGGGCGCGCCGCCTACCGCGGCGAGAAGGTGACGAAGCGGGTCTGGGACGAAATCACCGCCGGCGGCTACGTGGCGCAGGAATACGTTCCGCCGAGCGAGCGGGCGACGGGGCCGGGCGTCGCGCTGAAGCTCGACGTGCGGAACTACGTCCACCGGGGAGCGGTGCAGCTCCTCGCCGCCCGGCTTTATCAGGGACAGACCACGAATTTCCGCACGGAGGGAGGCGGGTTCGCGCCCGTCCTGATGCCGGGGGCACGGAACCTGCTATGCGCTGGAGACCTCGAGAGGATTCTCCATGACGCCACGCAACGAGATCAAAGCCGAGCTCTACCGGACCGTGCTGCTGCTGCACCCTGACCCGATCCTCATCCGGACGCTCGAGGCCTGGTGCGCCGGGGCCGAGGACGCGCAGGTGCTGGCGGACCTGCGCAACTGGAACGAGGCGAAGTACCTCGAGATGCAGGAATGGCTCTCCTCGCTGACCGGGAGGGACCTGGAGGCGGTGACGAGCAAGCTCGAGGAGTACCGGAAGGCCGCCTAGCCGCGTCCCATGCGGCGCACGACGTGGCGGCCCATGGCCTGGGCGAGCTCGTGCTCGCCCATGAAGATGCTGCCCACGTTGAGCTTCGCGAGCGCGGCCGTCTCCTCGTCGCTGTGGGTGCGCGCCACGACCTCGATCGCCGGGTTCAGCGTGCGCGCGGTGTCGAGCATCTTCGGCACCCCGCCGACGTCGGGAGCGGCGAGGACGAGCATCGCGGCGTTCGCGACGTGCGCCTGGATGAGGACTTCGGGCGCGGCGGCGTCGCCGGCCACCGCGGCCTTGCCCTCGCGGCGCAGCGCCTCGACCACCTGGCGGTTCGTCTCCACCACGATGTAGCTGATCTCGCTCTCGTCGAGCATCGCGGCGAGGCGCCGCCCGACGCGCCCGTAGCCGACGAGCACCACCTGGCCGGTGAGCGTCTCGACCTGCTCGGCCATCGGCAGCGCCGACAGCGGGTCGGAGCGCGTGCGCAGGCGGCGCGCGAAGCGCGGATGCGCGACGAACCAGCGCTGCACCGGCCCGATTGCCTTGAACATGACCGCGTTGAGCGAGATCGAGATCAGCGCGCCGGCGAGGATCAGGCTCTGGCCCTCCGGCGGGAGGACCTTCAGCGCCACGCCCAGGCCGGCGAGGATGAAGGAGAACTCGCCGATCTGCGCCAGGCTCGCGCCGACGACGAGGGCGGTCTCCAGCGGATAGCGCAGCAGCAGCACGAGGATCACCGCCGCGAGGGTCTTGCCGAACATGACGATGGCGGCGACCGCCAGCACCTTGCCCGGGTGCTCGACCAGCACCGCCGGGTCGAACAGCATGCCCACCGAGACGAAGAAGAGCACCGAGAACGCCTCGCGCAGCGGCAGCGATTCCTCGGCGGCGCGGTGGCTGAGCTTGGACTCGCCCATCATCATCCCGGCGAAGAAGGCGCCGAGCGCGAACGAGACGTCGAACAGCTTCGCCGAGCCGAACGCCACGGCGATCGCGGCGGCGACCACGCACAGCGTGAAGAGCTCGCGCGAGCCGGTGCGCGCGACGAAGAGGAGCAGCGCCGGGAAGAGGCGCTTGCCGAGCACCAGCATCAGCGCGACGAACAGGCCCACCTTGCCGAAGGTCACCGCGAGGGTCGTCCAGACCTCGCCGCCTTCCGCGCCGGCGTCCTCGCCGCCGAGCAGGCCGGCGAGCGGCGGCAGCAGCACCAGCACCAGCACCATCGCGAGGTCCTCGACGATCAGCCAGCCGACCGCGATCTGGCCGTTGATCGACTTCAGCGCCCCGCGCAGCTCGAGCGCGCGCAGCAGAACCACCGTGCTTGCCACCGAGAGCGCGATGCCGAAGATCAGCGCCGCGCCCGGGTTCCAGCCCCACCAGATCGCCGCGCCCATGCCCAGGCCGGTGGCGACCGCGATCTGGATCACGGCGCCGGGCACGGCGATCTTGCGCACCGCGAGGAGATCGCCGACGGAGAAGTGCAGGCCCACGCCGAACATGAGCAGCATGACCCCGATCTCGGCGAGCTGGCCGGCGAGGGCGATGTCGGCGACGAACCCCGGCGTCGACGGGCCGATCGCGATCCCCGCGAGCAGGTAGCCGACGAGCGGCGGGATGCGCAGGCGCGTGCACGCGAGCCCCGCGATGAGCGCAAGGCCGAAGCTCGCGGCGATGGTGGCGATCAGGCTGACGTCATGCGGCATGCCGGCTCCAGGCTTCGTAGCCCCTCTTGCGCAGCGCGCAGGCCGGGCAGGTGCCGCAGCCGTGGCCCCAGGCGTGGCGCACGCCGCGCTCGCCGAGGTAGCAGGTATGGGTTTCCTCGACGATCAGGTCGACCAGCGCCCGGCCGCCGAGGTCCTGGGCGAGCTGCCAGGTCTGCGCCTTGTCGATCCACATGAGGGGCGTCTCGATCGCCACCGGACGGTCGAGGCCGAGGCTGAGTGCCGACTGCATGGCCTTCATCGTGGCGTCGCGGCAGTCCGGGTAGCCGGAGAAGTCGGTCTCGCACATGCCGCCCACCAGGACCTCGATGCCGCGCCGGTACGCGACCGCGGCGGCGACGGTGAGGAAGAGCAGGTTGCGCCCCGGGACGAAGGTGTTCGGCAGGCCGGACTTCTCGTACTCGAACGCGAGATCGCGCGTCAGGGCCGTCTCGCTGATCCTGCCCAGCACGCCGAGGTCGATCACGCAATCTTCCTTGACGTCGAAGAACGAAAGGATCTTCGGACGGACATCCAGCTCGATGCGGTGCCGCTGCCCGTAGTCGAAGCCGATCGTCTCGACGCGCTCGTAGCGCGCGAGAGCCCATGCGAGGCACGTGGTGGAGTCCTGGCCGCCGGAGAAGAGGACGAGCGCGCTCCGTTGCATCTTGACCTTGTCCCGATGGTAAGGTTTAAGTTGGAAACATGAGCGACCACTGCTGCAACGTCCCGGAGGCGCCCAAGGGCCTATCGTACCGCCGCGTGCTCTGGGTCGCCCTCGTGGCCAACCTGGCGATGTTCTTCGTCGAGCTCGCGGCGAGCGCGTTCTCGGGCTCCAGCGCGCTCGCGGCCGACGCCGCGGACTTCCTCGGCGACGCGGCGAACTACGCGCTGAGCCTCGGCGCCATCGCGCTCGGCGGCGTCTGGGTTTCGCGCGTAGCGCTCGTCAAGGGCATCGCGATGTCCTGCTACGGCGTGGCCGTGCTCGCTTACGCGGGGTGGCGCGCCTGGCTCGGCGTGCCGCCCGAGCCGATCACCATGGGCGTGGTCGGCGCGCTCGCGTTCTCGGTCAACTTCGGCGTCGCGGCGCTGCTCTACCGGTTCCGCGAGGGCGACGCCAACATGCGCTCGGTCTGGCTGTGCACGCGCAACGACGTCATCGCGAACCTCCTCGTCATCGCGGCCGCCCTGGGCGTGCTCGGCACCGGCACCGTCTGGCCCGACGTGGCGGTGGCGGCGATCCTCGCCGGCCTCGGCCTCACCTCCGGGCGCAGCGTGATTCGCCAGGCGCGCCTCGAGCTGCGCGGCGGCTAGCGTGCGCTGGCTCGAGGCAAAGGTCCCGCCGCCGCTCGTCGTGCTCGCCGCGGCGGTCCTGATCTGGGGTCTGCGGCGCCTCTTCCCGGAAGAGGGGATCTTCATTCCGGGCCGGCGGGCGATCTACTGGACGCTGCTCGGCCTAGGCCTGCTGGTGGCCGTGCTGGGGATCTTCGAGTTCCGGCGCGCCCGCACCACCGTCAACCCGATGAAGCCCGCGGACGCCTCCGCGCTGGTGACCGGCGGCATCTACCGCTTCACCCGCAACCCGATGTACGTGGGCGACGTGCTGATCCTGCTCGCGGTCGTGGTGTTCTTCTCCAATCCGCTGGGCCTCGCCGGGGTGGTGCTGTTCGTCGCCTGGATGAACCTGTGGCAGATCCCGGCCGAGGAGCGGGCGCTCAAGGCGCGGTTCGGCGAGGCTTACGAAGCGTACTGCGGGCGCGTCAGGCGCTGGATCTAGCTATTTCTCGAAGCGGATGTCGGCATAGGAGGCGCGCATCGCGCCGCCCGCGTCGTCGCAGTCGGTCATGATCGCCACGCCGTCGAGCGTCGCGACGTCGAGCCCGAAGTAGCGCTTGAAGTCGGCGCGCACGTCGCGCCGCTCCTCCTGCCACGCGCCGGGGCTCCCCGAGCGCAGCGCGACGTGGTGCGCCTGCGCGGTGTAGGGGTTCGGCCAGTCGCTGCCCTGGGGCTGCGTGCTCGACCAGACATAGACGAGCGAGCGCGTGCGCCACACGGCGAGGCCGCCGTCGAAGACCACGTAGACGCGCGCCGGGAAGTCGTCGCCGCCCTTCTTCCTCTCGTCGATGCCCGCATAGACGCCCTCCGCCTTCCAGCGCCAGCGCAGGTGCGGCGTGGCGGCGAGGTCGACCTTCTCCTTGCGCAAGAGGCCCGAAGCGCTCGCCTTGCACTCGGCCTCGATCGCGCCGCCGCTCATCCGGTACGCCGTGCGCTCCTTGCCGCGGAAGGTCTGCTCGGTCCAGCCGTCCACGGCATGCGCCGGAGCGAAGAGAAAGAGCTGGGAAAGGAGAAAAACAGAAGCCTTCATGCGACCCTGACGGTGGTCATCATTCCGGTCGCCTGGTGCTCGAGCACGTGGCAGTGGAGCATCCAGTCGCCCGGGTTGTCGGCGACGAAGGCGACCTCCGCGCGGCCGCGCGGGTCGATCAGCACCGTGTCGCCCCACTCGTCGGCCGGCTTGCCGTTCTTCGCCAGCACCTTGAACACGTGCCCGTGCAGGTGGATCGGGTGATGCCACGCGGTCTCGTTCACCCACTCCATCACGTACGTCTTCCCCCGGGAAAGGACGAAGAGCGGCGCGTGGTGAAGGTGCTCCGGGACCGGCCTGCCGTTGACGGTCCAGAACTGCCCGCGGTGCTGGCGCTGGTCGGGCACCGCGCCCATCGCGCCGCCGCCGAACACGATGCGGTGGCGCTCCGCCTTCTCGAGATCGGGGACGGCTACCGGATTCGCGGGCAAGCGCGACGGAATCTCCTGCGTGCGCAGGAGCGGCTCGTCCTTCGTGTACGCCAGGTCGAGCAGGCGGTACGCGCCGCGCGGATAGAAGTCGTCGATCACGCGGTGGCGGCTGCCCGGCGCGCCGCCGCAGTCGAGGACCAGGTCGGCGCGCTGCGCCGGGCCGAGGACGATGCGCTCCTCGCGCCGCGGCTCGACCGGATGCCCGTCGAAAGCGATGACCCACGGCGCGTGGCCCTCGAAGCGCAGGCCGTAGATGCGCGCGTTCGACGCGTTGACCAGGCGCAGCCGCACGCGCTCGCCGCTGCGCAGGGCGAAGGCGTCGAGGAGCCTGCCGTTCACCGTGACGGTGTTGCCGATGCGCCCGTTGTGGCTGCTGTCGCGCGGGTGGAGGAAGTCCGGCGTGATGCGCGCCACCTCGTTGAGGCGCCAGTCCGACAGCATCCAGACGAGGTCGCGGTCCACCTTCGGCGGCTCGCGCTCCTCGACGATCAGCGCGCCGGCGAGGCCGCGCCCGACCTGCTCGGCGCTGCCGAGGTGCGGGTGGTACCAGAAGGTGCCCGCGTCGGGCAGGTCGAACTCGTAGGTGAAGCGCCCGCCCTTGCGGATCGGGTCCTGCGTAAGGTGCGGCACGCCGTCCATCCGGTTCGGCAGCCGGATGCCGTGCCAGTGCACGGTGGTCTCGAAGTCGATCGCGTTCTCGACCTCGATGCGCAGCCGCTCGCCCTGCCGGTAGCGCAGCAGCGGGCCGGGCACGGTGCCGTTGTAGGCCCACACCTCCGTTGGGGGATTCTCCGCGCCGACCATGTGCTGCACGGCGGGCGCGGCCTTCAGGCGGTAGGCATCCTGCGCGCCGGCGAAGCGCGGCGCGAGCGCGAGCGCGCCGCTCAGCTGGAGGA
>DASZQH010000300.1:0-3882 GCA_035549805.1 Burkholderiales bacterium | reverse complement strand
ACGTGTTCCTCTTCGCGAGCACGACCGAGACCTTCGGCAACGTGACGCTCGAGGCGATGGCGAGCGGCCTGGGCATCGTCGCCTACGACTACGCCGCGGCGCGCGAGCACCTCGCGCACGAGCGCTCCGCGCTGCTCGCCGGCTTCGGCGACGAGGCCGCGTTCGTCGCCCAGGCGCAGCGGATGGCGCGCGAGCCGGGCCTTGCGCGGCGGCTCGGCACGCAGGCGCGTGCCGCGGCGGAAAGCCTGACCTGGGAGCGGATCGTCGGCGACTTCGAGAAGGCGCTTCTGCGTGTCGTTGCTTGACCCGACGCTGGCGCGGATCCAGCGATACGACGCCTGGCTGTGCCTGCGCATGAACCGCGCGCTGCGCTACGCGCTCGTGCTGCACTTCTTCCGCGCCGTGAGCTGGCTCGGCAACGGCATCTTCTGGTACGCCCTCATGCTCGCGCTCCTCGTGCAGCACCGCGCCGCGGCGGCGCTGCCGGTGCTGCACATGGCGTTCGTGGGCATCGTCTGCACCGCGGCCTACCAGTTGCTCAAGCGCGGCACGGTCCGGCCGCGGCCCTACCAGGCGCTCCAGGGCGTGGCCTTCGGCGCGGTGCCGCTCGACCGCTTCAGCTTCCCCTCGGGGCACACCCTGCACGCGGTGGCATTCACGATCGTGGCTGCCGCGCACTATCCGGGTCTTGTCGCGCCGCTTGCCGTGTTCACCGCGCTGACGGCCGCTTCACGCATCGTGCTGGGGCTGCACTACCCGAGCGACGTGCTGGCGGGCGCGGCCCTGGGCGGCCTCGTCGCCGCCGCCTCCCTCGGGATCTAGATCCACCCAATCCACGCGGGCGCCCGTCAGTGCGGTCTCGATGCCATGCAGCGTCGCCGTGGCGCGCGTCATCCACGCGTCGAACGGCGCGGTGTCGACGAGCTTGCGGCACAGCCAGGGAATGGGCGAGGCGCGCAGCCATCCGTCGGCGGCGGAGAGCGTTCCCAGCGCGCGCCGGGCAATGGCGGCGTCGCAATGAAACGCGCGCGCAACGAACGGCGCGACTGCGCAGAGGGACAGCAGCGCTTTCACCTCCATGCGGTTTCCCAGGTAGCGGTCCATCGCCCATTCCGCGAGGGCGTGTGTCGCGTGCGGGACGTTGACGAGCCTCGCCTCGTGCTCCGGGACGAAGAAGTTGTGCGCGACCACGTCGCTCACCAGGTGGCTCGCGTAGCCGGCGGCGAGCACCCGCTCCTCGTCGCTGCGCGGCGCGGCCGCGATGCGCCGCAGCGTCGACCAGCGGTGGGCACGCACGAACGCCGGCGTGCCGAGGATCCGCCCGGCGAGGAAGAGATCCGGCAGGCACGCGCCGGCGAGCAGCAGGTGCGGAAGGCGCGCGACGGCGGAGCGCAGCGAAGGGTCGGCGAACGGCATGAGGGCGAGCGCTGCCTGCGCGAGGAAGAGGTGCGTCTGCAGTCCCCACGCGAGCGCGTCGGGGGCGAAGAGCGCGAGCGGGACGGCGTAGGGAAGCGTGCGCGCGAGCATGCGCGCGTGATCTTCGGCCCCGGGCGTGACCGGGGCGTGACGCTAGGCGGAAGGTTCCGTGACCCCGGAGGCGGGAATCGTGCGCTGCGGGGGCAGCTTGACCGTGAAGCGGCTGCCGGCGCCCGGGCGGCTCTCGATCTCGAGGGTCGCCTGGTGCCGCGCCAGCGCGTGCTTGACGATCGCGAGCCCGAGGCCGGTCCCGCCGGTCTCGCGCGAGCGGCTGCGGTCGACGCGGTAGAACCGCTCGGTGAGGCGCGGCAGGTGCTCGGGCGCGATCCCGACGCCGGTGTCGGCGACAGCGAAGCGCACCGCGCCGTCGGCGTCCTCGCGCCATTCGATGCGGATCTCGCCGCCGGCGGGCGTGTAGCGCACGGCGTTCGTCACCAGGTTGCCGAAGGCGCTCGAGAGCTCGGCGTCCGCGCCGAGCAGGTCGACGCAAGGGCGGGCGTCGAGCACGATGCGATGGCGCCCGGAGGACACCGCTTCGGCGTCGGCGCGCAGGCGCTCGAGCAGCGGCATGACGCGCACCCGGTCCGACGCCGGGGGCGGCGCGGACTCGAGCTGCGAGAGCGTGAGCAGGTCCTCGATGATGCGGTGCATGCGCGCGGACTGCTCCTGCATCATTCCCAGGTAGTCGCGCGTGCGCTGCGGGTCGAGCTTGAGCTCGCGCACCGTCTCGAGGAAGCCGACGAGCACGGTGAGCGGGGTGCGCAGCTCGTGCGAGACGTTGGCCACGAAGTCGCGGCGCATCGTCTCGACCCGCTCGGCCTGCGTCACGTCGCGCGACAGCAGCAGCTTCTGCGCCGCGCCGTAGGCGACCAGCTGCAGGGCGTAGACCACGTCGCCGCCGAAGCGCACGCGCAGCGGCGCCCGCGAATCGGCGGCCTTCATGTACTCGGCGAACTCCGGCTCGCGCACCATGTTGGTGACGAGCTGGCCGAGGTCGCGCTGCGCGTCGAGGCCGAGGTGCGCCGCGGCCGTGTCGTTGCACCATTCGATGCGGTTCTCGGCGTCGAGGATCACCACGCCCTCGGGAAGCGCCTCGGCGGCGCGGCGGAAGCGGCTCACCGTCTCGGCGAGCTGCTGCTGGCGGCGGGCGGAATCGCGCTCGTGGCGGTGCAGGGCGAGGAGCACGTCGTCCCAGGCGCCGTAGCCCTCCGGAAGCTCCTGCGGCAGGGGCTTGGCGAGCCAGCGGGCGAGCAGCGCCAGGTGGTGCACGTGGTACGCGACGGCGACGGCCAGGCCGGCTGCGAGGACGCCCCAGCCCCACGCGGCGCCCCCGAGGAGCCCGGCCAGAGCCGCCGCGGCGCCGAGGAGCGCTGCGGACAGGAGGGACCGCGAATAGATCCGGCTCACGCGAACCGGATTATCCCACCGGGGCTTTTCTCAGGCCGTAGCCGCTGCCGCGCACGGTGTCGATGAGGCGGTCGTGGCCGGTCGGCTCGAGCGCCTTGCGCAGGCGCCGGATGTGGACGTCCACCGTGCGCTCCTCGATGAACACATGGTCGCCCCAGACGTGGTCGAGGAGCTGCACGCGCGAGTAGATGCGCTCGGGGTGCGTCATGAAGAAGTGCAGCAGGCGGAACTCGGTCGGGCCGAGCGCCACCACCTTGCCGCGGGCGGTGACGCGCCGCGAGCCCGGGTCGAGGCGCAGCTCGCCGATCTCCACCGTGTCGTCGGCGAGCTGCGGCGCGCGCCGGCGCAGGACCGCCTTGATGCGCGCCGCGAGCTCCTTGGGCGAGAACGGCTTGGTGAGGTAGTCGTCGGCGCCCACTTCGAGGCCGGCGATCTTGTCCTGCTCCATGGCGCGCGCGGTGAGCATCAGGATCGGCAGGCCCTGGGTGCGCTCGGCGCCGCGCAGCCGCCGGGCGAGCGAGACGCCGGACTCGCCGGGCAGCATCCAGTCGAGGATCAGGACGTCGGGCAGCTCGTGGCGGATCGCCGCCTCGGCCTCCTCGGCGCTCGCGGCGCGCAGGACGCGATGGCCGGCATGCTCGAGGTTGACGGCGACGAGCTCCTGGACCTGCGGCTCGTCCTCGACGACGAGGATGGTGGCGCTCACCCCGCGGCCTGCACTAGGAGAGCGCCTTCGCCGGGTCCGTGTGGCGGATGTCGGTGCCCTTGACGATGTAGATCACGTACTCGGCCATGTTCTTCGAGTGGTCGCCGATGCGCTCGATCGCCTTCGCCACCCAGATGATCTCGAGGGCGGTGGTGATGGTGCGCGGGTCTTCCATCATGTAGGTGATGAGCTGGCGCAGGATCGCGCGGAATTCGTCGTCGATCGCGGCGTCGGCATGGACCGCCTTGGTCGCGGCGAGGGCATCGAGCCGCGCAAACGCGTCGAGCGACTGG
>DASZQH010000299.1:0-18284 GCA_035549805.1 Burkholderiales bacterium | reverse complement strand
GTGAGGTTGACGAACGCGGCCGCGTCCGCCTCGGCGATGGTGCGCCGGTGGGTGCGGAAGCGGAAGCCGACCTTCAGGTCCTCGTACGCGTAGCCGCGGCCGACGATGGGAATCACGTCGCTCATGGCGCGTGATTCTACGGACTTACTGGAGCAGGCGGCGGTCGTAGCCGGCGCGGCGCTCGGGGAGCGCGCGCGTGCGGCTGTTTCGCAGCAGCATCCCCAGGGCGATGAAGCCGACGCCGCCGACGAGCAGGAAGGCCCAGTCGAAGGCAGGCACGTGCTCGGGGAGGTCGCGCACGTGGTGCAGGCCGAGGAGGTGGTGGTTGACGAGCCCCTCGACCAGGTTGAACCAGCCCCAGCCGGCGAGCAGGTAGCCCACGAAGCTGCGCGTGGAGGGGAGCGTGCCGCCGCGGCCGAACGCCGACCACAGGGCGGCGATGCCGGCCAGGGTCACCAGCCAGGTGACGAGGTGGAACAGCCCGTCGGCGCTCATGTTGAAGCGCATCGCATCCATGGAGACCGGCGGCACGACCGCGGAGAACATGCTGTGCCACTGCAGCACCTGGTGCAGCAGGATGCCGTCGATGAAGCCGCCCAGCCCGATGCCCAAGAGCACGGCGGCCGTGCGCACGCGCGCGTTCACCATGTCAGGAAAGGGCGGCGCCGGCCGGCTGGCCGGAGAAGGCGATGCGCTGCGCGAGCGCGGCCGGCTGCGCGTCGAGCAGGCGCACCTCGGGAAGGCGGCTGCCCAGGCGCCGCTTCGCCTCGTCGAGGCGCTCGAGGCCGCGCCGCGAAAGCCCGGCGGGCGCGGGATCGAGCACCACGTTGAGCGTGCGCAGCCCGCTCTTCACGCATTCCTCCGCGCGGCGCGCGGTGAACGCCGGCAGGCGCGTCGTGGCGTCGACCGCGAAGCCGCGCTGCACGGCGTAGGCGACCATGTCGAAGAAGCGCGGATGCAGCAGCGGCTCCGACTCGCCCTGCAGGAGGAGTTGCGCCGGCGGGCGGGCGCGGTCCACGAGGCGGCAGAACGCCTCGAAGCTCATGAAGGCCGGCGCGCGGCCGGGGAGCTTGCGATGGCCGACCGGCTCGACCTGCATCTGCAGGACGCCCGGAACGGCGACGGCGGGGGCTTCGGCGAGGTTCACGTTGCTGCGAACAGCAAGGGACATGCCCGGCACGGGGCTTGCGTCGGCCTTCGCTTTCAATCGGAGGAAGACATGGAGAGGATCGAGAAGACGTTCGACATCGACTGCCCCGTCAACACCGTCTACAACCAGTGGACCCAGTTCGAGCAGTTCCCGCGCTTCATGGAAGGCGTGGCCGAGGTGCGACAGCTCGACGACACGCACCTGCACTGGAAGGCGAAGATCGCCGGCAAGGAGAAGGAGTGGGATGCCGAGATCGTCGAGCAGGTGCCGGACAAAGTGATCGCGTGGCGCAGCACCACCGGCGCCCCGAACGCCGGCACGGTGCGCTTCGAGCCGCTCAACAAGGACCGCACGCGCGTGAAGCTGACGATGGACTACGAGCCGCAGGGCTTCGTCGAGAACGTCGGCGACGCCGTCGGCGTCGTCTCACACAAGGTCGAGAACGCCGTGGAGCGCTTCAAGAAGCTCCTCGAGCAGCGCCGCGCCGAGACCGGCGGCTGGCGCGGCGAAGTCCACGGCGGCCGCAAGACGCACTAGTCCTTCAGGTAGTTGTTCAGGTCCGGAGTCGTCATGGTGCGGTCGAGGTAGCCGAAGCTCCCCCGCTCCATGACCTCCTTCGCTGCCTCCGCGAGCCCGGTCATCGCCGCGCGATAGAACGACGTGGCGATGCTGATGCGCTTCACGCCTGCCGCCTCGAGCTCGGCGACGGTGAACGACTTCCCCTTGATGCCGGCCATGAAGTTCACCGGCTTCGTCACCGCCGCGCAGACCGCGCGCACCGCGTCGAGATCCGGCAGCCCCGGCGCCATGAGGACATCCGCGCCCGCCTTCTCGAAGGCCTGCAGGCGCTTGATGGTGTCGTCGAGGTCCGGCTTTCCCCTCAGGAAGTTCTCCGTTCTCGCCGTGAGGACGAAGTCCGCCTGCCTCGCGACGGCCGCGGCGGCCGCCACCCGCTCCACCGCAAGGGCGAAGTCGAAGAGAGGCTTGTCCTTGTTGCCGGTCGCGTCCTCGATCGAGCCGCCCGCCAGCCCGGCTTCGGCCGCGAGGCGGATCGTCGCCGCGGCCTGCTCCGGCGCGTCGGCGAAGCATTTCTCGAGGTCGGCGGACACGGGCAGGTCCGTCGCCGCGACGATCGCCCGCGCATGCGCGAGCGCCTCGTCGCGGGAGACGCGGCCGTCGCGGCGGCCGAGCACGCCGGCCATCGCGCCGCTCGAGGTGGCGAGCGCCGGGTAGCCGAGGCTCGCGAGGATGCGCGCCGAGCCGGCGTCCCACGGGTTGCCGATGACGAATGCGCGCGGCGCGGCGTGCAGCGCGCGGAAGCGCGCCACCTTCTCGTTGCGGTTCATAGCGTGAGCTCGAAGTAGAGGGTGCCGGCGACCGGGTTGTGCCGGTAGGAAGGAATCTCGCGGAAGCCGAGCGAACGATAGAGAGCCTGGGCGGCTTTCATGTCGGGCAGGGTATCGAGCACGAGCTTGCGGTAGCCGCGCGCGCGCGCTTCCTCGATCACGCGCCGCGCGAGCGCCTCGCCGATCCCGCGCCCGCGCGCCTCCGGAACGACGTACAGGCGCTTCATCTCGCCGACGCCGTCGGCGAACTTGCGCAGGCCGACGCAGCCGAGGCTCCCCTCGTGGACGAGGAAGCAGCCGTCCGGCGGGCCGTAGTGGGTCTCGAAGCGCGCCATCTCCTCGTCGAAATTCTGGAAGCAGAGGTCCACGGCAAGCGACGCCGCGTACTCGCGCACCAATCGCCTTCCCTCGTCCCAGTCCACGTTCACGGGCGCGGTGCGATGGTGTTCGTCGAGCCCTGCTCGAAGGCGTCCACGTCGTCCGGCACCTCGACCCAGGCATGCTTGGAGCGCGTCCAGACGTGCCGGTCGTGGCGGAACCAGCCCGGCTTGTCGAAGGTGCCCACGCCGATGCCGCGCAGGCCGGGGCGCAGCTCCGCCGTGTGCGTCACCGGCGTGCCGCAGGTCGGGCAGAACTCGATGCGCAGCCAGCGCCCGCTCGTGTCCGAGCGGTGCTCGTACATCGTGAGCCGGCCGCGGATCTCGACCTCTTCTTCCTTGAAGTAGCCCATCGCCGCGAACGCGCTGCTCGTGCGCGTCTGGCAGAAGCGGCAATGGCACACCGTGCCCACCACCGGGGCGCCCTTCACCTTGTAGCGGACCGCGCCGCACAGGCAGCCGCCCTCGTGGACCGTGCTCGTCATGCGGCAACTTTGCCACGAGCGGCGTGCTTCAGTCCACGATGAAGAGGCGGGCGCCCTTTTCGGTGGACGAGCGGTGCGGCTCGGCGTTGTCGGCGACCTGGTAGCTGGTGCCGGCGCGCAGCGTGAACCTGCGGCCGTCCTTGAGCTCGGTGTGCAGCTCGCCTTCGATGCAGAAGAGGATGTGCCCCTTCGTACACCAGTGGTCCGCGAAATAGCCCGGACTGTACTCCACCATGCGCACGCGGATGGCGCCGAAGTGCTTCGTGCGCCAGGACGCGGTGCCGCGCTCGCCCTTGTGCTCGGTGCGCTCGACCGTCGACCAGTCGGTGGTGCCGAACGGGATGCCCGTCATCTCCATCGCCAGCCCCCGATTACTCGCGACGCCGCTTCGCGCGCCAGGCCTTGAGCGCCGCGCGGCCCTCACGCCCCATCTCCTCCAGGCGTCCTTCCCAGTCGCCGTGGTGCGCGCGCAGCGCCTCCACGAGGGCCTCGGCGACCACGAGGTCGCGGTACCACTTCGCGTTCGCCGGCACGACGATCCACGGCGCGCGCTTCGCCGCGGTCTGCGAGATCGCGTCCTCGTAGGCGCGCGTGTACTCGTTCCAGTGGTCGCGCTCCTCCCAGTCCCGGGGGTTGAGCTTCCACGCCGTCTGCGCCTTCTCCTCGCGCTCGAGCAGGCGCTCCTTCTGCTCCTTCTTCGTGATGTGCAGGAAGAACTTGAGGATGATGGTGCCGTGCTCGACGAGGAGCTCCTCGAAGTCGACGATGTGCTCGTAGCGCTCCTTCCATAGCTTCTTTGGCAAGAGGTCGTGCACGCGCACCACGAGCACGTCCTCGTAGTGCGAGCGGTTGAAGATGGCGAACTCGCCCTTGCGCGGCGCGTGCCGGTGCACGCGCCACAGGAAGTCGTGGTCGAGCTCCTCCTTCGTCGGCACCCCGAACGACGAGACCGTCACGCCGCGCGGGTTGAGGTAGCCGACGACGTTCTTGATCGTGCCGTCCTTCCCCGCGCTGTCCCGGCCCTGCAGGACCACGAGCACGCTGCACACCTTCGCGCCGTACATCGCGTCCTGCAGCTCGAAGAGCTCCTCGCCGAGCTCTTCGAGGCGCGCCTGTGCGATCTCGCGCGTCATCCCCTCCGGCGGCTCCGCGTCGATCCGGTCCAGGCGCACCCTGGCGCCCCGCTTCGCAAAGAGGATCTTCTTCATGAGGATCGAAGTCTAGCGGCGGGATCGGTGCCTGTCCCCGATCTCCTGTCGTAAGATGCCGGCCACCATGAATACACTCTACTTTGCACCGGGGGCGTGCTCGTTCGTGCCGCACGTGGCGCTCGAGCGCATCAAGGCGGCGACGGGCGAGGAGTTCGAGCCGAAGCTGGTCAAGCTGCACAAGGGGGAGCAGAAGGCGCCGGAGTACCTGGCGCTGAACCCGAACGGCCAGGTGCCGGTGCTGGTGGTGGAGGGCAAGCCGATCGTGCAGATCGTGGCGATCTGCGACTACCTCGACCGGAAGTACCCGCAGGCGGAGCTGCTGCCCGTCGAGCCGTGGGCGCGCACGCAGGCGCTGTCGGACCTAGCGTGGATGAACAACACCGTGCATCCGACCTTCACGCACATCTTCCGCCCCTACGAGTTCGCCGACGACGAGGCCGCGCAGGCGAGCGTCAAGAAGACCGCGGTCGCGCGGTTCCGCCAGCTTCTCGAGCGCATCCAGGAGAAGGTGAAGTCGGCCGCGCCGTTCCGCTTCGGCGCGCAGCCGACGTTCCACGACGCGTATTCGTTCACGTTCCTGCGCTGGGGCGGCATCGCGGGCATCGACCCGAAGTCGCTGCCGGCGTACTACGAGTACATCCAGCGCGTGATGGCGCACCCGGCAGTGGCGGCGGCCATCGCCCGCGAGCGGGTCGCGCTCGATACCTACAAGCCGGCGGCCTAGGCGGGCACCGCGCCGCGGGCGTTGTCGACCAGCGCCGCGATCTCGACGAACTCGACCTCCGGCCGCGCGCCGTACAACGCCGCGACACGCTCGACGAGCGCGTCGGTGAAGAAAGCGCGCGCCGCGCCCTCGTCTTCCCAGACGTAGAAGTTTCGCGCCTCGCGCTTGCCGGCGTGGATGGTGAAGGCCTTCGACCGCAGGCCCGACAGGCCCTCGAAGCGCGCCCGGACCGCGCCTGCGACCTTGCGGACCGCCTGCTCGTCGAAGCTGTTACCGAAGCGCAACGTGACGAATACACCGATCATGCAAATCTCCCTGAAATGGATTGCCGCTGAAGCGGGCGCGCAGTATCCCCGCGCGCAGCGCGAGCCGTTTCAGGTGAAATTTTCTACCCGAGGGCGCCGATCGCGCGAAGCGCCTTGCGCACGTCCTCGACGCCTTCGGCGGAGAGCGGCGCCTGCGGCGGCAGCGGGTCGCCGACGTCGTAGCCCTGCAGCTTGAGGCCGCCCTTGATGCACGCGGCGAGGGCGTGCTTCGCGAAGGCCTGGTTGAGCGCCCACAGCGGGCGCTGCAGCGCCATCGCCTTCTCCCAGTCCCTGCGCATGCAGGTCTCGTAGAGCTCGACGCTCTGGCGCGGCGCGACGCACGCCGGACCTGCCATCCATCCCACGCCGCCGATCAGCATCACCGCGGCGGGGATGTGCGAGGACGCGGCGAACACCTGCATCCGCCCCTCCACCTTGTTGAGGATCGACAGCAAGCGGCCGGTGTTGAAGGACGCATCCTTGATGTAGCGGATGTTCTTCACGCGCGACAGCCGGTCGATGACCGGCAGGCTGAGGTCGGAGCGCTGGAAGTTAGGGTTGGTATAAAGCACCACCGGCGAGCTGACGGCTGCCGCGATCGCGGCGAAGTACGAGTACACCCCCTCGTCGCTCACCGGAAAGTACGCCTCGAGGATCGCGAGGATCCCCTGGCAGCCGAGCTTCTCGTACTCGCGCGCCTGCGCCACCGCGTCGGCGATCGTGGTCGACGCGACGCCGGCCACGACGGGCACCCTGCCCTTCGCCGCCTTCACGGTGATCTCCACGACGCGGCGCCGTTGCGCGGCGTTGAGGTAGGCGAATTCCCCGGTCGAGCCGAGCGGCGTGAGGCCGTGCACGCCCTTGGCGATCAGGTCTTCGCAGAGCCGCGCGAGCACCGGCTCGTCCACTTCGCCATTCCGGATCGGCGAAACCAGGTAGGGAAAGACGCCGTGGAAGTCCATCAGTTTCCTAGTACGACTTCGGCAGGCCGAGCACGCGCTCGGCGATATAGCAGAGGATCAGCTCGCGGCTGACGGGCGCGATGCGCCCGACGAGCGACTCGCGCAGGTAGCGCTCGACGTGGTACTCCTTGGCGTAGCCGTAGCCGCCGTGCGTCATCACTGCCTGCTGGCAGGCGTCGAAGCAGGCTTCGCCGGCGAGGTACTTGGCGGCGTTCGCCTCCGCGCCGCAGGGCTTGCCGGTGTCGTACAGGCTCGCCGCCTTGAACACCATCAGGTTCACCGCCTCGAGCTGCGCCCAGTGCGCGGCGAGCGGGTGCTGGATCGCCTGGTTCTGGCCGATCGGGCGGTCGAAGACGACGCGCTCCTTCGCGTACTTCGTCGCGCGCGCCACGGCGCAGCGGCCCAGGCCGACCAGCTCCGAGGCGATGAGGATGCGCTCCGGGTTCATGCCGTGCAGGATGTACTCGAAGCCCTTGCCTTCCTCGCCGATGCGGTCCTCCTCCGGCACCGGCAGGCCGTCGAAGAACACCTGGTTCGAGTCGACTGCGTGGCGGCCCATCTTGTCGATCTCGCGCACCTCGACGTACTTTCGGTCGAGGTCCGTGTAGAAGAGCGTGAGCCCCGCCTCGGCCCTCGCGAGCAGCAGGACCTTCTCGGCGACCTGCGCCGTCGAGATCCAGACCTTCTGGCCGGAAATCGAATAGGTCTTGCCTTTTCGCTCCGCCTTGACCTTCAGCTTCTTCGTGTTGAGCCCCGTGTTCGGCTCGGTGACGGCGAAGCAGGCGCGATGCTTCCCTTCGATGAGAGGCGGCAACATGCGCTTCTTCTGCTCGGCGTTACCGAATACAACGACCGGGTTCAGGCCGAAGATGTTCATGTGCACGGCGGAGGCGCCGGAAAAGCCGGCGCCCGACTCGGCGATGGCCTGCATCATCACCGCGGCCTCCGTGATGCCGAGCCCCGCCCCGCCGAACGCCTCCGGCATCGCGATGCCAAGCCAGCCGTCCTTCGCGAGCGCCTGGTGGAAATCGGCCGGGAACTCGCCCTCGTTGTCGCGCTTCAGCCAGTACTCGTCGGGGAAGCGCTCGCAGAGCTTCGCGATCGCCTCCTGGATCTTCACCTGCTCGGGAGTGAGGGAGAAATCCATGCGCTACTTCCGGTCCCGGCTCGCGAGGTGGGCGATGCCGACGGCGATCAGGATGAGCGGCCACCAGGTCGCGAGGAGCTCGCGCACCTGGCGGAACGGCAGGTAGCCGAGGTTGTGCGCGAGGAACAGCACGCCGAGGATGATGAGGATGATGGGCCAGACGGCCTTGCGCGGACTCATGGAACGCTCCGGATCATGCGGCGCGGACGGCGCCCGACTGGACGAAGCCGGCGATGTCCGCGTCATCGAAGCCGAGCTCGACGAGGATCTCGCGGCTGTGCTCGCCGAGCTTCGGCACGCCGGCGCGCAGCGAGCCGCCGCGCCGGCCGTTGGCGAACACCGGGAACGTGACCTGGCCCTCCTTCGCCGCGCCCCGCTCCCTGAGCTGCGGGTTCGACACGGCAGCCTCGGCCGGCGTGACGCAGAGGTCGACCGGAATGTCGTGCTCCTCGCAGAGCTTCACCCACTCCGCCGCGGTTTTCGTCTTCATGGCTTCGGCGAGCTTGCGAGAGAGGGCATCCCCGTTCTTTCGCCTGGAGGAATCGGAAGAAAAATCCTCGGAATCGAATCCGAAGCCCGGGACCACCGCGCGGAAGTTCTCCCAGAAGTGCTCTTCCAGGATGCCGAGCGTGAGGCGCTTGCCGTCCTTCGTCTCGAACACGTCGTTGACCGGGAAGATGTGCGCCTTGGGATCGGCGTGCGCGTCGAGCGTGTGGCGCATCGCGGCCCAGAAGAAGCCGGCCTCGAAGAGGGACAGGTCGAGATAGGCGCCCTTCCCCGTCTTCTGTCTTTCGACCAATGCACTCAGTACCGCGATGGCCGCGAAGGACCCTCCCGCCATGTCGGCGATCGGCAGCGACGAGCGCGTCGGCGGCTGCAGCCATTGGCCGGGGAACGCGAGCCCGCCCGCGGCGGCGACGTAGTTCACGTCGTGCCCCGGCCGCTCGCGCCACGGGCCCGTCTGTCCGTAGCCCGAGATCGAGCAGTAGATCAGATCCGGCTTCGACTTCTTCAGCGTGTCGTAGTCGATGGACAGCCGCTTCGCCACGCCCGGCCGGAAGCCTTCGAGGACGATGTCCGCGTGTTGAATCAGTTTTCCGGTAACGGCAGCGGCATCCTTGTTCTTCAGGTCGATCGCGATGGAGCGCTTGTTGCGGTTCTCCATGCGGAACTGCGGCGGGATATAGGAGCGACCGGGGTCGCCCTTCGGCGCCTCGACCTTGATCACTTCCGCGCCGAGGTCGGCGAAGATCGCCGAGCAGAACGGGCCCGGAATGAACATGGCGAAGTCGACGACGCGCACGCCAGCGAGGGGAAGCCACTCTTGCACGCGGCGATTCTAGGCGAAGCGGGCAAGAAAAAAGGCAGGCTCGCGCCTGCCTTTTCGAACTGCGCCGCGGAACGGCTAGTCCATCTTGTCGCGGTGCTTGTTCTTCGCCCAGCCCTTGTGCTTGCCCGGGTGGTCGTCGTCGGCCTGCCGGTTGTGCTTGTTCGAGGAGCCGGCGCTGGAGCTCTGGTCCGAGCTATGCCCCGAGCCGGACTGCTGGCTCTGCTGGTTGCCCGAGCCGATCGCGCTCTGGTTCTGCTCGCCGCGCTGGCGAATGTTGTAGCGGTCGCGCGAGTTGTCGACCGTCGTGCTGCCGGACGAGCCTCCGGACGCCGTGTCGGAGCTGCTCCCGCCCGTCGAGCTCGACGTTTGGCTCGAGGTATTGTCGGTCCCGGTCGTATTCTGGTTCTGCGTCCCTGACTGCTGGGTCTGGCTCGTGGTGTTGTTGTCCCCGGAGACCTGGGACGACTGGTTGCCGCTGCCGACCTGCGTGCTGTTCTGCACGCCGCGGGTATTCAGGTCGACGTTGGCGCCGGTGCCTGCCGGGCCCTGGACGCTTGCGCCTTGCGCGAACGCGAGGGTACTGAACGAGACGGCCATTACGCCGCCGACCAGCATGGGTCCGAATCTACGCATTGAATTTCCTCCGAGCTTGTAAACGCCCGCATGGCGCGGGCAACGCACGGATACCGCAAGCGCCATGCCGCCCTTGCGGTAGGGTCATTTAATGCTGCGTTTTCAGTTGGCTGCGGCGTCTCCGGCGGGCGCGACGCCCGCGCCCTGGATGCCGTGGCGCTCGAGCGCCTTCGCGACGAAGCCCGACGCCTTCATCTCCTCGATGAACTCGCGCACGTACTTCGCGCCCGCCGGCTTGTTGCGCTGGCTCGCCATCGCCTGGTTGATCACCATGAAGCGACCCGGCAGGATGCGCACGCCCGGGTTCTTCTTCGCGTCGGCCTCGAGCTGCTGCTTTACACCCGCCGCGACTTCCATATTGTTGTTGAGGAAATACGAGACAACTTCCGGAGAGCTCGGCGCGTGCACGATCTTCGCCTGCTTGAGGTTGCGCTGCAGGTAGAGGTCGTAAGCGCTGCGCGGCCCGACGACCACACGGTTGCCGGGCCTGTCGACTTCACTGTTGTTTCTTATTTCAGACCCCGAGCGAACCAGGTAAGCGCCTTCGATCACCACGTAGGGCGGCGACTGCGCGATGTCCTGCGCGCGCGCCGGGTCGAGGGCGACGAAGCCGATGTCCCAGAGATTCGCCTTGCCCGCCTCGACCACCTTGCCGGCGGCCTCGAAGGGCACGACCTCGAGCGGCACGCCGAGGCGCCGCGCGAGCTCGGTGGCGAGGTCGACCGACACGCCCTTGGGCTTGCCGGCAGCGTCGCGCGAGGCGAGCACCGGATTGCCGAAGTTGATCGCGGCACGCAGCTTTCCCGTCGGGGCAAGGTCTGAAACGACATTCCGCTCTACCGACGCACACCCGGTCAGAAGCAGAAGAGCCAGGGCAAGAAAACGCATCGTCTATTTCCTCACGTTCTTGGGGTTTTCGCCGTAGGGCGGCGCGTAGATGACCATGACCCTCACCTTCTCGCTGGTCGCCTGGAAGACGTGCGTCTCGTCGGCCGGGAAGAAGCAGGCCTCTCCCGCCTTCATCTCGAACGTCTCGCCCGCGACCTCGACGTGCGCGGTGCCCTCGAGGAGGTAGCAGACCTGCTCGATGCCGGGGTGCGCGTGCGGCAGGGCGCCCTTCCCCTTCGCGCCGATCTCGCCGATCAGAACCTCGACCTGCGTCGCCCCGACGGTCTCGGGGCCGATGAGGCGGAAGTTCCGCGTCTCGGTATGGTTGGCGGGCGAGTACGGCTTCACGTCCTGCTGTCGCACGAGGTATTTCATCTCTCACTCGATCCAGTTGTGGAGGGCGATGCCGCCGTCGACGACGATGCTCGCCCCGGTGACGTACGCGCCGAAGCGCTCGGAAAGGACCGCCAGCGCCATCTGGGCGACGTCGGCCGGCGTGCCGAACCGGCGCAGCGGGATCTTCTCGACCATGTCCGCGGGGGCCTGGAAGCCGCCGCCCGGGATCGCGCCCGGCGCGATCGCGTTCACGCGGATGCCGTGCGGACCGAGGGCGCGCGCGAGCTCGCGGACCACCATCGTCTGGCCCGCCTTGGCGGCGCTGTAGTGCGGCAGTTTGCGCGGCGTGTGCGCGTGCAGCGAAGTGATGAAGAGGATCCGTCCCTTCGTCGCCGTCTCCACCATGTGGCGCGCCACGGCCTGCGCGAGCAGGAAGCCGGCGTTCAGGTTCACCTCGAGCATCTCGCGCCACTGCGCCTCGGTGACCTCCAGCGCGGTCTGCGTCTCCTGCCGCCGCGGACTCGCGCAATGCACTAGCAGGGAGACGCGGCCGAGGCGGCGCACCGCCTCCTCGGCGAGCGCGGCAGGCTTGCCCGCGAGGAAGTCGAAGTCGAGGTCGGCGCCGCGAAGGTCCGAGCCGAGCACGCGTGCGCCCGCCTCGCGCAAGGCCTGGGCGACGCCGCGCCCGATGCCGCCGCCGGCCCCGGTGACGAGGGCCGCCTCGCCCTCCAATAGGCCCATGTTAGACTGCACGGTCTAGTCTAGCCTTCACGGTCCGTCCCGGCCTCATCCGCCCGATGTCACTGCGCACCGACCTCACCGCCGCCAACCGCGAGCGCGTGCTGCGCGCCGCCACCGCCTCGTTCCTCGCGCGCGGCTACGGGTCGAGCGTAGATTACATTGCGCAGCGCGCCGGGGTTGCGAAACAGACCGTCTACCACCACTTCCCGAGCAAGGACCAGCTCTTCAAGGAGGTGGCGCGCGAGCTGGTGAAGGGAGTGCTGGTGGAGCTCGAGGGCGAGCCCGCCGACCTGCGCGCCGCGCTCGTGCGCTTCGCCCTCGTCTACCGCAAGCGCGTGCTCGGCCCGCAGGGCCTCGCCGCGTTCCGCACCCTGGTGCCGGAGGTGGCGCGCTTCCGGGCGCAGGCGCGCACGATGTACGCCAACACCGCGGGCGAGACGGTGCGCCGCCTCGCCGCCCACCTCGCGCGCGCCATGGATGCCGGCGTGCTGCGCCGCGAGGATCCCGAGTTCGCCGCCGAGCTCCTGCTCGGCATGCTGGTCGGCCAGGAGCGCATCAAGCGGCTCTTCGGCGGGCCGGCGCAATCGGAGGCGGAGCCGCGGCGCGCGGCCCGCGTCGTCGACTGCTTCCTCAGGGCTCTCTCGCCATGACCAGACTTTGGCTGCTCGTCCTCGTCCTCTTCCTCCAGGCCTGCAGCAACGGCGGCGCCCAGGAGAAGAAGAAAGCCGACGCCGCGAAGAGCGGCGGCGGCCCGCTCGCCGTCAGCGTCCTGGAGGTCGCGCCGCGCCCGGTCCCGGTCTCGTTCGAGGCGGTGGGCCGCACCGAAGGCTCGCGCGAGGTGCAGGTACGCGCGCGCGTCGCGGGCATCCTCGAGGCGCAGCTCTTCCAGGAAGGCGACACGGTCAAGGCCGGTACGCCGCTCTTCCGCCTCGAGCGGGCGCCCTTCGAGATCGAGCTCGCGCAGGCGCGCGGCGTGCTGGCGCAGGAGTCGGCGCGCAAGGAGCTTGCGGAGCAGGAAGCCGAGCGCCTGAAGACGCTCGTCGACCGGCGCGCCATCAGCCAGAAGGAGTTCGACCAGGCCGCCTCGGCCGCGCGCCAGGGGACCGCGGCGGTGCAGGTTGCGCAGGCGCGGGTGCGCCAGGCCGAGCTCAACCTCTCCTACACGACGATCGAGGCGCCGATCGGCGGCATCACCGGCCGCGCCCAGCAGTCGGTCGGCAGCCTGGTGCAGCCGAACAACGACTCGGCGGTGCTGACCACGATGTCGCGCGCCGACCCGATCTGGGTGCGCTTCGCGCTGAGCGAGGCGGAATATGCGCGCCTCAGGAACACAGAGGGAAAGAGTATTGAAGTGAAACTGCAAACCGCGGACGGAGCGCCTTATCCCCAGACCGGCAAGCTGAACTTCTCCGGTTCCACGGTCGACGCGCAGACCGGCACCGTCCAGATGCGCGCCGAGCTGCCGAACGCGAAGCAGGTGCTCCTGCCGGGCCAGTACGTGCGCGTGCAGGTCGTCGCCGGCAGCCGGGAGGCGATCACGGTGCCGCAGTCCGCGGTGCTGCAGGACCAGAGCGGCCGCTTCGTCTGGGTGGCGGGCGCCGACGGCAAGGCAGTGCCGCGGCCGATCCGCGCGGGAAGCTGGGTCGGCAGCGACTGGATCGTGCTCGAGGGCCTGAAGCCGGGCGATGCGGTGATCACGGACAACCTGATCCGCCTGCGCCCCGGCACCCCCGTGCAGGTGCAGAAGAAGAGCGGTTAGCCAGATCTGATTTGGACTTTGGGAATCTAATCCTTTGAGCAGGTTCTTCATCCACCGGCCGGTGTTCGCGGCCGTGATCGCGATCATCATCGTGCTCGCCGGCCTGCTCGCGGCGAAGCTGCTGGCGGTGGCGCAGTACCCGGAGATCGCGCCGCCCACGGTGCGCATCAGCACCACCTACCCCGGCGCGAGCGCCGAGACGCTCGCCCGCACCACGGCGGCGCCGATCGAAGAGCAGCTCTCCGGCGCCGAGGGCCTGTCGTTCTTCAACTCCACCTCGTCCTCCAACGGCGCCCTGCAGATCACCGTCACCTTCGAGCCCGGGCGCAACGTCGACCAGGCGATCTTCGACGTCAACAACCGCGTGCAGGCCGCCTTGCCGCGCCTGCCCGACGAGGTGCGCAGAAACGGCGTGCTGGTGCAGAAGCGCTCCTTCGACATTCTGCTCGTGGTGTCGCTCGTCTCCCCGGACAACTCGCGCGACACGCTGTTCCTCTCCAACTACGCCTCGCTCAACCTGGTCGACGAGCTGAAGCGCATCCCGGGCCTCTCGGACGTCACGGTATTCGGCGCGCGCGACTACTCGATGCGCATCTGGATGAACCCGGAGAAGATGGCCCGCCTCGGCGTGACCACCGCCGACGTCGCCGCCGCGATCCGGGCGCAGAACGCCCAGTACGCCGCCGGCCGCATCGGCCAGGAGCCGGCGCCCGAGGGCCAGAGCATCGTCTACACTGTCACCGCGCAGGGTCGCCTGGTCCAGCCCGAGGAATTCGGCGAGATCATCGTGCGCGCGGGACCGAACGGCCTGTTGCGGTTGAAGGATATTTCCCGGATCGAGCTCGGCGCGCTCAACTACGATACCTCGAACACGCTCGACGGCAAGCAGACCATCGGCATCGCCGCGTTCCTCCAGCCGGGCGCGAATGCCCTCGAAGTGGCGAACGCGGTGCGGGCGCGGATGCAGGAACTGAAGCGCGAGTTCCCCTCCGGCGTCGACTACGCCATCCCGTTCGACACCACGCGCTTCGTCGACGCCTCGATCAGGGAAGTGAACAAGACGATCTTCGAGGCGGCGCTGCTGGTGCTGGCGGTGGTGTTCCTCTTCCTGCAGACCTGGCGCGCGACGATCATCCCGATGATCGCGGTGCCGATCTCGCTGATCGGCGCCTTCGCCGGCCTTTGGGCGGTGGGCTTCTCGATGAACACCCTGACGCTCTTCGCGCTCGTGCTCGCGATCGGCATCGTGGTGGACGACGCGATCGTGGTGCTGGAGAACGTCGAGCGCCTGATCCGCGAGAACGGCATGGCGCCCTTCGAGGCGTCGCTCGAGGCGATGCGCGAGGTGTCGGGCGCGGTGGTGGCGATCGTGCTCGTGCTCTGCGCGGTGTTCATCCCCGTCGCGTTCCTCGGCGGCATCGCCGGCCAGCTCTACCGGCAGTTCGCGGTCACGCTCACCTTCGCGGTGGTGATCTCCGGCTTCATCGCGCTCACCCTCACCCCCGCGCTGTGCGCGATCCTGATGAAGAAGGGAGAGCACCACTCGCGCCTCTTCAATCCCTTCAACAAGGGCTTCGCCTGGACCACCGCGCGCTTCCTCGACGGCGTCGGCTTCCTGCTCAAGCGGCGCGTGCTTTCGCTGGTCCTGTTCCTGGCTCTCATTGCCGCCACGATCGTTCTGTTCCTGCGCATCCCCAGCAGCTTCGTGCCGCCGGAGGACCAGGGCTACATCTTCGGCAACATCCAGCTTCCCGACGGCGCGACGATGGAGCGCACGCGCCGCATGTCGGCGGCGCTGAGCGAGATCGCGCAGAAGCATCCGGGCGTGCAGAACGTGCTCGCGATCAACGGCTTCGACCTGCTGGGCGGGGGCAACCGGACGAACGCCGCCACCATGTTCATCCCGCTCAAGCACTGGGACGACCGGCCGGACGCGCCGGCGCAGAAGGTGGCGGCGGACCTCGTCGCGCAGGGATCGGCGCTGCGCGAGGGCATGACGCTCGCCTTCAACCCGGCGGCGATCCGGGGCCTGGGGACCGCGGGCGGCTTCGAGGTGAACCTGCAGTCGCGCACCAGCGCCGACCCGCAGCGCCTCGCCCAGGTGACGCAGGTGTTCCTCGCCGCGCTGCGCGAGCACCCGCAGCTCACCGGCATCAACTCCTTCTACCGGCCGGCGGTGCCGCAGCTCTACGTGGAGGTCGACCGCGAGAAGGCCCTGTCCCTCGGAGTCCCGGTGCAGGACGTGTTCGACGCGCTCTCCACTACCATGGCGTCGCTCTACGTGAACGACTTCAACATGTTCGGCCGCACCTTCCGCGTGCAGCTCGCGGCCGACGCGCCGTTCCGCGCGCAGCCCGAGGACCTCGGCGCCATCTTCGTGCGCTCGGGCACCACGCGCGAGATGATCCCGCTCAAGGCGCTGATCCGCACCTCGAACGTGGTCGGCCCGGAGCAGCTCGAGCGCTTCAACGGCTTCCTCGCCGCGAAGGTGCTCGGCAGCGGCAAGCCCGGCGTGTCCTCGGGCGAGGCGATCCGCGCCGTCGAGGAGGTCGCGGCGAAGACGCTGCCCGAGGGCTACCAGATCGCCTGGTCGGGCCAGGCGTTCTACGAGAAGCGCACCGGCACCGCCTCGGCGATCGCCTTCGCGCTCGCCATCGTCATGGTGTTCCTGATCCTCGCCGCGCTCTACGAGCGCTGGCTGCTGCCCTTCGCGGTGGTGATGGCCGTGCCGTTCGCGGTGCTCGGCGCTCTCGCCTTCGTCTGGGCGCGCGGCCTGGAGAACGACATCTACTTCCAGATCGGCCTGGTGGTGCTGATCGGCCTCGCGGCGAAGAACGCGATCCTGATCGTGGAGTTCGCGCAGCAGGGCTTCCTCGAGGGCAAGTCGGCGATGGAGGCGGCGCTCAACGCCGCGCGGCTGCGCTTCCGCCCCATCGTCATGACCTCGCTCGCCTTCGTGCTGGGCGTGCTGCCGCTCATGCTCGCCACCGGCGCCGGCGCCGGCGCGCGCCGCTCGATGGGCACCGGCGTGGTGGGCGGCATGCTTGTCGCCACCTTCGTCGCCACCCTCTTCATCCCGCTCTTCTTCGTCCTCGTCGCCCGCCGCGGCAAGGAGCGCAAGTGAAGAAGCTTCTTCTTCCTTGCTTGATAGGTCTTTTGTCCGCTTGCACCACGGTCGGGCCCGATTACTCTCGTCCGGACGTTTCTCTCCCCTCCTCATTCCCGTCGGCGCCCACAACCGAGGAAAAAGCAATTTCCACCGACTGGTGGAAGCTCTACCGGGATGCGCAGCTGGAAGAGTTGATTGCCGCAGGCCAGAAGAGCAACGCCGACCTGCGGCTCGCCGCGGCGCGGGTCCTCGAAGCGGAGGCGCTCGCGCGCGAGGCGGGCGCCGCGTTCCTGCCCGAGGTGACCGGCGGTTACAGCGCGACGCGCAGCCGCGTCAGCACGCAGACGCTGCCGCCGGGGGCGCGCCCGCTGCAGCGCTCGCAGCACCAGCTCCTCGCCTCGACGACCTTCGAGCTCGACTTCTGGGGCCGCTTCACGCGCGCGAGCGAAGCGGCCCGCGCCAACCTTCTCTCCCTTTCGTTCAACAGGGATGTCGTTTCCCTCAGCCTGTCCGGCGCCATCGCGCAGGCGTACTTCGCGCTGCGCTCGCTCGACGCGCAGGCCGCGGTGCTCGATGCCACGATCCGCGCGCGGCAGGACTCGCTCGAGATCGCGCGCGCCCGCCTGCAGGCGGGCCTCTCTTCCGAGCTCGACGTCTTCCAGGCGCAGGGCGCGCTGTCCGACGCGCTGGTGCAGAAGCGCGAGGCGCAGCGCCAGCGCTCCCTCGTCGAGCGCCAGCTCGCGCAGCTCACCGGCCGGCTCGACCTGAAGCTGCCGGAGGGAAAGCCCGGCGGCGACCTCTTCGCCCTGCCGATCCCCCCGGTGCCGCCGGCCGGCCTGCCCTCGGCGCTGCTCGAGCGCCGGCCCGACGTGCGCGCTTCCGAGCAGGCGCTCGTCGCCGCGAACGCGCAGATCGGCGTCGCCCGCGCGGCGATGTTCCCGACCCTCTCGCTCACCGGCGCGCTCGGCGCGCAGAGCGCGGAGTTCTCCGACCTCCTCTCGAGCGGCGCCGGCATCTGGTCGCTCGGCTTCGGCCTCGCCCTGCCGCTCTTCGACGCCGGGCGGCGCGAGGCGCGCGTCGACCAGGCCGATGCGCGCCGCGAGCAGGCCGTCGCCGGCTACCAGCGCTCGGTCGAGACCGCCTTCCGCGAGGTCTCGGACGCCCTCGCCAGCGTCGAGCAGACCGGCGGCAGCGAAGCCGAGCTCCAGGCGCGGCTCCAGGCCGCGCGCAACGCCCTCGCCCTGTCGACCGCGCGCTACGAATCGGGCTACTCGCCGTTCCTCGAAGTGCTCGATGCCCAGCGCACCGCCAACGAGGCCGAGCTCGCCTTCGTGCGCAACCGCCAGGCGCGCCTCGCCTTCAGTGTCGACCTCATGAAGGCCCTCGGCGGCGGCTGGGCCGCAAAAGGGGTCGAGAAATAGGGACAGACCCCATTTTTCTCAAATGAGAAAAATGGGGTCTGTCCCTATTTTGATTTTCTAAAGGCCGGCTTTGGCGCGCTTGGCGGCGAGGCGTTCCTTGGTCTTCGCGCCGTCGACGACGAAGCGGGTGTGGGTGCCCTTGCCGGCTTCCTCGACGGAATCCTTCACCGAGAACTCGAACTTGACCGACCGCTTGGTGATCTCGGCGATGCGGATCTCGACCGTGACCTTCATGCCGAGCGGCGTGGCGGCGAGGTGGTCGATCACGACCTGGGTGCCGACGGAATCCTCGCCGGCATCGAGGTGCTCGAGGAGGAAGTCGCGGCAGGTGTACTCGACGTCGCTCACCATCATCGGCGT
>DASZQH010000298.1:0-13240 GCA_035549805.1 Burkholderiales bacterium | reverse complement strand
GCACGTGAAGAAGAGGAAGGACAAGATCCACAGCTGGTTCATGGACATGAACCTGCTCTTCAACTACTGGAGCGCGGGCACGCGCACCTACCACCACACCGCGCCGACCAACTCGCTGTTCGCGCTGCACGAGGCGCTGCTGCTGATCCGCGAGGAAGGGCTGGAGAACGCCTGGGCGCGCGCGACGCGCCACCACCTCGCGCTGAAGGCCGGCCTCGAGGCGATGGGGATGAAGATGCTGGTCGCCGAGAAGTACCAGCTGCCGCAGATGAACGCGGTGCTCTGCCCGCAGGGCGTGAACGAGGCCGAGGTGCGCAAGCGCCTGCTGAACGAGTTCGGTATCGAGATCGGCGCCGGCCTCGGGCCGCTCGCCGGCAAGATCTGGCGCATCGGCCTGATGGGCTACTCCTGCCGCCCGGACAACGTGATGCTGTGCCTCTCCGCGCTCGGCTCGGTGCTCTCCGACATGGGGCTGCCGGTGCACGTCGGCGACGCGGAGGCGGCGGCGCACGGCGCCTATGCCCAGATGCACGTGAAAGACGCGCAGCGGAAGAAGCGGGCCGCGTAGAATCGCCCTTCACGGGGGTTCCATGCTCAAGAAGATCGCGGTTCTCTCGGCGCTCGCCGGCGCCGTCCTGTCCATCCCTGCGCTCGCCCAGACGGGCGAGCTGTGGGAGATGACTTCCCAGATGTCGATGGCCGGGATGCCCGCCGGGATGATCCCGGCGCAGACGAGCCAGGTGTGCCAGTCGGAGAAATTCGACCGCACCCCGGGCGAGGAGCGGGATCGCTCGAAGTGCACGATCTCCAACATGCGGCAGAGCCCGAACCGGATCCAGTACGACATCCGCTGCGAAGGCAACCCGCCCACCACCGGCAGCGCCGACTACAGCTTCGAGGCCAACCGCACGCGCGTGAAGGGCACGATGCGCATGGTCACGAAGGACGGCGAGATGACGATGCAGATGACCGGCCGCAAGGTCGGCACCTGCGACGCGGCGGAGCACCGCAAGGCGCAGATGAAGCCGTTCGAGGACGCCAAGCGCCAGTCCGACGCGGCGATGAAGCAGGCCGAGGAACAGGCGATCAAGGCCTGCCACCAGGACCTCGAGAAGATGCAGCCGGGGTTCGGCATTGCCGGCATGTGCGCTGCGGGCGACCAGCAGTATTGCCAGCCCAACATCCTCTCTCCCGCCGCGAAGACGGCCTGCAACGCCGACATCAGCGAGTTCTGCAAGCGCTACCAGACCCGCGACGGCCTGCTGAAGATCGGCTCGCGCAAGGACACCCTCGAGCGCGCCGGCAAGCTCTGCAAGCAGCCGGTGGCGAACGTGCGCGCGCGCCTGTGCCCGGCCGCCTTGAAGGACGATGCGCTGCGCTTCGTCGCCCTGCATTGCCCGGCGGACGCGAAGCTGATCGCCGCCAAGGAGTGCGGCGGCCGCTCGTTCACCGTCGCGAAGGGGAGCAAGTACGGCGAGTTCTGCGCCGCCTACCGTGGCACGCTCGCGGACGCCGGGGACGACGACGACGCGCCGAGCCCCGCGTCTTCCCGCGCTACCGCCGCCAAGCCGGCGGCCCCGACGCCGCCTTCCGCGCCCGCGCAGCCCAACCCGGGCGACGCCGCGTCGCAGGCGATCCAGGAAGGCCTCGGCAAGCTCAAGGGGCTGTTTGGCAGGTAGCGGGCTCTTCGCGGCGCTGCTCTGTGCACTGAGCATCGGAGCGGCGCAGGCGCTCGAAAATCCGTTTCCCAGGGCCGGCGCGTACCTCGTGGTGCGCGACGGCCGCGCCCTCTGGGGCGCCGGCGAAGAGCGCCGGCTGCAGCCGGCGAGCCTCGCCAAGATGATGACCGCGCTGCTCGAGCTCGAGAGCGGCCGGCCCGCCGATCGCATCGTCGCCGTGGGCAAGGGCGCTGCCGGCGCCACGGGCAAGCGGCTCGGACTGCGGGCGGGCGAGCGCCTGCGCGCCGCAGACCTCCTCGCGGCCACGGTCATCGCCTCGACGAACGACGCGTGCCGGGCGCTCGCCGAGGACCTCGCCGGCACGCGCGAGCGCTTCGTCGCGGGCATGAACGCGCGCGCCGTCGCCCTCGGCATGAACGACACCCGCTTCGCCGATCCCTGCGGCCACGACCGGCCCGCGCAGCACACCACGGTGGCGGACATCGCGAAGCTCGCGGAGGCGGTGGCGGCGCGGCCGGAATACCTGCGCCTCGCCGGCACGGCGAAGGCAAGCGTGCGCACCGCGGACGGCGCGCGCGCCTTCAAGCTCGCCAACACCAACGCGCTCCTGGGCTACACCGGCGTGATCGGCCTGAAGACCGGCTACACGCCGAAGGCGGGCACCTGCCTCGCCGCGCTCGCGGAACGCGACGGCGTGCGCGTCCTGCTCGTCATCCTCGACGGCACGGACCGCTGGTGGGACGCCGCGGCGATGCTCGAGCGCGCCTTCGCGTTTCGATGAAGGTAGCGCTGCTGGGGCTCGCGGTGATCGCGGCCCACGCGGTCTCGCTCCTCGCGGCGTTCCAGTTCGACGACTACAACGTCATCGTCCGCGACCCGGCGGTGCACGACTGGGGAGCGCTGGCGCAAGAGCTCGCGCGAGGCCTGCGGCCGGTCCTCAAGGCGAGCTACACGCTGAGCTGGACTCTCGGCGATGGCGGGCCGGCGGCCTTCGCCGCCTTCAACGTGCTGGTCCACGCGCTGAACACCGTGCTGCTCTACTTCATCGGCCTGCGCCTTGCCGCGCGCTGGAAGCCGGGAGCGGAGGCGGCGGTGCTCTTCGCCGCGCTGCTCTTCGCGCTGCATCCGGTGCAGACGGAAGCCGTGACTTACGCGAGCGGCCGCTCGACGTCGCTGGCCGCGGCCTTCTACCTTGGTGCGCTGCTGGTGTATCTCCGGCACGGTCCGCTCTGGGCGTCGCTCTTCCTGTTCGTGCTCGCCTGCGGCACCAAGGAAACGGCGCTGGTGCTGCCGGCCGCGCTGCTGCTGTGCGACCGTGGCTTCGTGCGGCGCCAGGCGCCGTTCTGGGTCCTCGCGCTGGCGTTCCTCGTCGCCGCGCTGCTGCACGAGCGTTACGCGAGGTTCTTCGAGTTCGCCTTCAGCCAGCGCAGCGTCGCGGAGAACCTGCTCACGCAGGTCCAGGGCATCGGGTATCTCGTCTCGCGCCTCTTCCTGCCGCATCGTCTCAACATCGATCCGGCCCTCCCCCCCCTCTTTGGATGGGACGCTGCGCTTGCCTTCCAGGGGGCGGCATTGGCGGCACTGCTCCTGCTGGGAGTCCTCTCCTTCAGGAGGAGGCCGTGGATCGCTTTCGGCGTTCTCTGGTTCTTCGTGCACCTCGCGCCGACCAACTCGCTCGTGCCGCGCGTGGATGTCGCGAACGAGCGCCAGCTCTACCTCGCCTGGTGGGGCCTCGCCTTCGCCTTGTCCGTTCAATGTTCTTCCTTTCCCTGGCGCCGCACCGCGGCTGCGGCAATGCTGGCCGTTCTCGGGGTGCTTTCAGTCATGCGGCAGATCGATTACCGCAGCGAGTCGGCGCTCTGGGAAGCGAGCGTGCGGGAAGCGCCGTGGAACCCCCGGGCGCACAACAACCTCGGCTATGCGCGCATGCAGGCGGGGGATGTCGAAGGGGCGATCCGGGCCTACCGCGAGGCGCTCGCGTTCGACCCGCGCGACGGGACCGCGCGCTACAACCTGGAGGAGGCGCTCAGCGCGCGGGCTCGAACAGCGCCCGCTGATAGTGCTCGCCGTCCTCCAGGAGGCGGGTGACGCGGATTCGCTGCGTCGTTCCGCCCTGGGGAACGTCGAGCTCGGTGCCGGCGCGGACCAGCCCCGCCGGCAGGAGCATCTCGGCGCCCTGCAGCGGCAGCGCCTGCGGCTGGAGAAGCAGCGTCTTGCGGTAGCGCTCCTTGAAGGTCGCCTCGAACTTCACCGCGTCCTCCCACGCCGTCGTCCCGAGCGCCTCGGGCGGGTTGACCGACAGGGCGCGCGGCTCGCGGGAAAGGACCTGGATGCCCAGGCGTACTTCCTCCCCGACCGAGAAGATGCGCCGCAGCACGCCGACGATCCAGTCGGTCGAGGGCGCGATCTGGATCGCCACCGGCAGGCCGTGCCGCGCCCACCGCGCCTCGCGCGGGACGAGGGCGAGGCCGAGCCCGCCGTTGCTCGCATCCACGACGCGCGCCGGCCCGACTTTCTGCGCCGCGCGCAGCTTGGCGCGGCTGAGCGTGAGCGTCGTGTTGTCGATCGAGAGCTGCAGGTCGCGCTTCGCGCTCGGCAGCGGGCCCTTCTCCGCCGCCGGAATCAGCGCTGCGATCGCCTCGAAGCCGCTGACGACGCGCGCCTCGCTGGCCAGCGCGACGCGCCGCGAGCGCCGCCGCGGCGCGTCGGCGCTCCAGTGCTCGATGATGCGCTCCATGAGCGCGTTGCGCTCGCGCAGCGTGTACTCGGTGCCGAAGAGCGTATCGGGCTCGGCGGGATCGCGACCCAGGTCGCGCTCCTGCATCGCGCGCAGCCGCGGCAGGCAGGGCAGCGTCGCGATGTAGAGGAGCTTCTTCCTGCCGGCGAGCGATGCGAGCGGGCCCGGACGGGCGTCGCCGTCGGGAAGGACGGCGAACGGCGTCTCGTCGGTCGCCTTCGCTTCGAGCCGGACCGCCGGCGCCGCGCGGCCGGCGATGCGGAAGGCGAGCTCGACGTCGCGCCCGCGCATGCTGTCCGGCGAGGCGAGCTCGAACACGAGCATGCGCGCGTACTCCTGGCGCACCGACGTCGTCGCCTTGTCGCCCTCGAAGGGCGCGAGGATCTGGCGGGCGAGGCCTTCTTCCTCTGCGCGCGCGTGCAGCCGGTGCACACGCTCCCAGATCGCGCCCACCGAGTTGAGGTTGAGCATGTGCGAGAGGGCGAGGCGCCGGCCGAGCCAGCGGATGTTGCGCACATAGAGCTTGGCGCGGTTCTCCTTCACCCAGTCCGAATCGTGCGCGGCGGCGGCATCGAGCACGAGGCCGAAGCCATCGGCGATCTGCGAGGCCGCGTCGAACAGGGCGCGCAGGATGTCGGCATCGCCGTCGCGGCGCTCGCTCGGCCGCCCGTCGGGCGCAAGGTAGCGGCGCGCGAGCTCGCGCCACAGCGGCCGCGCCGGGCCGTCGAGAGCCATCAGCACGCGGGCGCGCCGGCCGGGCGTGAAGCTGTCCGTGGCGTTCATCGTCGAGGCCCACAAGGTGAGCTCCGCGAGCGCCGCCTCGGGCGCCGCCGGCAGCTCCGCCAGCATCTTCTCGACGTCGGCCGTGTCCTGCAGCGGATGGTCGGGCAGGGTGCGCGCGCCCCCGAACGCCAGCCGGCGGAACCGGTCCAGGTCGAACGTCGCCATGCGGATATTCTGGCAAGGAACCGCGCGGACCGCGAGGTCCGGCGGGCAGGCGGGATACGCTAGGCCGGCGACAGGCCGGGCGCCGGGGCCTCGCCCGAGGCGAGCACGCGCTCGAACTCCGCCGCCGTGAGCGGACGGCTGTGCAGGTAGCCCTGGTACTGGTCGGAGCCGAACGACTGGAGGAAGCCGAGCTGGCGCTCGTCCTCCACGCCCTCGGCGACCACCTCCAGGCGCAGGCTGTGCGCGAGCGCGATGATGGCCTGCACGATCAGCGCGTTGTCGTGATCGTGCGAGAGGTCGCGGATGAAGGAGGCGTCGATCTTGAGCGTGTTGATGGGGAAGCGCTTCAGGTAGGCGAGGCTCGAGTACCCGGTGCCGAAGTCATCCACCGCCAGGTGCACGCCCATCCGGCTCAGGCGGTCGAGCATCGCCACGGCGTTCTGCGCGTTCTGCATCACGACCGTCTCGGTGATCTCGATCTCGAGGTAGCGCGGGTCGAGCCCGGTCTCGCGCAGGGCGACCGCGACCTGCTCGGGCAGGTCTTCGTGGCGCAGCTGTGCCGCCGAGATGTTGATCGCCGTGCGCATCGGCCGCATCCCGCGGTCCTGCCAGGCGCGGTTCTGGCGGCAGGCTTCGCGCAGCACCCAGTGCCCGAGCGGGATGATGAGGCCGGTCTCCTCGGCGAGCGGGATGAACTCCGAGGGCAGGACCAGGCCGCGCTCCGGATGGCGCCAGCGCACGAGCGCCTCCATGCCGGTGGTGGCGCCGCTGCGCACGTCGACCTTCGGCTGGTAGTGCAGCTCGAGCTCGCGGCGCTCGAAGGCCTTGCGCAGGTCGTTCTCCAGCGCGAGCCGGTCGGGGAAGAACGTGCTCATCTGCGGCTCGAAGAAGCGCAGGCCGTTACGGCCGCCCTTCTTGACGTGGTACATGGCGGCGTCCGCGTTGTTGATGAGCGCCTGCGCGGTCGCGCCGTGGTCGGGGAACAGCGTGATGCCGATGCTGGGCGTGACGAGCAGCTCGTGGTCGGCTACGCGCACCGGCGCGGCGAGCGAATCGAGCATCTTGCGCGCGACGAAGCTCGCATCCTCGGCGTCGCGCACTTGGCGAAGCAGCACGACGAACTCGTCGCCCCCCAGGCGCGAGACGGTGTCCTCGGCGCGGATCGCGCCGCGCAGCCGCTCGGCGACCGCGCGCAGGAGCTCGTCGCCGACGAAGTGGCCGAGCGAGTCATTCACGACCTTGAAGCGGTCGAGATCGACGAACAGCACCGCGCAGCGCCCGTCGGAGCGGCGGCTGGCGCCGATCGCCTGGCCGATGCGGTCCTCGAGGAGCAGGCGGTTGGGCAGCTGCGTGAGCGCGTCGTGCAGCACCATGTGCTTCAGCTCGGCGTTGGCCTTCTGCAGCGAGCTCGCCAGGCGCGCGGTCTTCGACGCCATGCGGGCGTCGAACAAGGAGAGCATGAGCGTCGCGGAAAGGATCATGAAGGTGATCAGCGCGATGGTGCCTGCCATCCACGAGTTGTCGGCGAGCGGCCCGGTGAGGCAGATGGTGTCGGGGGCGAAGCGCGCCGCTGCCATGCCGGTGTAGTGCATGCCGGTGATCGCGAAGCCCATGATCAGGGCCGCGCCGTACTTGGCGTAGATCATCCACACCGAGCCGCTGCGCAGCGAGAAGGCGAGCCACAGCGCGGCGACGGAGGCCGAGATCGCGATGACCACCGAGGCGACGAAGAGCAGCGTGTCGTACTGGATGGGCGGCGAGGTCTGCATCGCGGCCATGCCGGTGTAGTGCATCGAGGCGATGCCGATGCCCATCAGCGTGCCGCCCCAGAGGAGGTTGCGCGCCCCCAGCGTGTCCCGGCTGACGACGAACAGGGCGAACCCGGACACCACGGTCGCGATCAGCATCGACAGCAGCGTCACCGGCACGTCGTAGCCCATCGGCACCGGGAGGCTGAACGCCAGCATGCCGATGAAGTGCATCGACCAGATGCCAGTGCCCATGGAGAACGCGCCGCCGAACAGCCAGAGCAGCGCGGCGCGGCCCTTCGACGCGGTGATGCGCGTCGCGAGGTCGAGCGCGGTATAGGAAGCGAGCGTCGCCACCAGCACCGAGAGCACGACCAGCCAGTAGCTGTAGGTTCCCGTCATTGCGCGCGCGATGGTACGGGAACCGGTCCCGCCTACGCAGGGAGGAATGCCGGGTGCGCTGCCGCGGACGGTTAAACTTTATGAGCGATGGACACCCTCACCCACGCGCTCTCCGGTGCGCTCCTGGCACGCGCCACCGCGCCGAGGGAGGCGCCGCCGGGGGCGCTCGCCCGCCGGGTCGCCGCCGGCTTCTTCGCCTGCGCCGCGCCCGACCTGGATTTCGTCGTCGGCTTCCTCGGCCCGGTCGAGTACCTCACCCAGCACCGCGGGCCGACCCACTCGCTCCTGCTGCTGCCGCTCTGGGCGCTGCTTTACTCGTGGCTGCTGGCATTGATCCTGCGCGAGCGGCGCGGCTGGCGCGCCCTCTACGGGGTCACGGCGCTCGCGCTGCTCTCCCATATCGTCGGCGACGTCATCACGAGCTTCGGCACCATCGTCTTCGCGCCGTTCTGGGACTGGCGCGCGGCGCTCGGCACCACCTTCATCATCGACCTGTGGTTCAGCGGCATCATCCTCGCCGGGCTCGTCGCCTCTCTTTTCCTGCGAGACACCAGGGTCCCGGCGGTGGCCGCTTCCGTGGCGCTCGCCGGGTACGTGGGCTTCCAGTACCTGCAGAAGCGCGAGGCGCTCGCGCTCGGCCACGCGTACGCGGCCTCGCTCGGGCTCAGGGAGGCGCGCGTGACGGCGTATCCCCGGCCGGTCTCGCCCTTCAACTGGACCGTGTTCGTGAGCGATGCGCAAGCGCATCGCTTTGCCCACGTCAACCTGGTGCGCGAGGTGCCGCGCCGGTACACGCCGGGCGACGGCTTCATCGCGCGCATCGATTCGCCCTACCTGCCGAAGGCGCAGGCGGTCTGGGTAGCGCGCTCGCGCTACGGCGAGACCGCCGAGGCGCGCGCCTTCGCGCAGGAGGCCTGGGCCTCGCCGCCGCTCGCGTTCTTCCGCTGGTTCGCCGACCTGCCCGCGTTCGGCGGCATCACCGCGGGCTCGAGGTGCGCCTGGTTCGTCGACCTGCGCTTCCTGACTCCGGGCCGCGAGGGGATGCCGTTCCAGTACGGCGCCTGCCGGGACGCGCCGGGCGCGCCCTGGCGCCTCACGATCCCCGGAACACCCTGAGCTCCTCGTCGAGGGCGTGGAAGAGATCGATGCTCGCGTCGATCTCGTCGCGGTTGATCGATACGCTCTCGACGTTGATGCCGAGCGGCAGCTCGCGCGCGCAAGGCTCGTCGAGCACGCGGCGCAGGTTGTCGCGGCAGATGCGGATCGATTGCGCGAGCGGGCTCGCGGCGCCGAGGATCGCGCGCTCGGTGTCGGGCGCGACGTTCACGCCGAGCCAGCGCAGGAAGGCGAGCGTCTTCTCGCGGCCGCAAGGCGAGAACGTGAGCACGACGCGGCGCGGCGCGACGCCGGCGCCGCGGCAGTCGCGCAGGTAGTCGCGCAGCAGCGCCTGGGTCGGCGGCGCGTGGTAGACCGTCTGGGAGATGAAATAGCTGCACCCCTCGAGGCCCTTCGCCAGCATGCGGGCCGCTTCGCTGCGCTCGCTCGTATGCCGCTCGGCGATGACCACGCCCCCCACGCTCAGCCCGGTCCCGGGACGCGCGGCGATGCGGATGGCGCTGGAGAGGGACATCGGGTACGTCACCCCCGAGGTCGGGCGCCCCACGACCGAGAGGAACTCCAGGCCGAAGGCGGCGCGCGACTCGTCGAGCCAGGCGAGCCACTGGGCCTCGGTCATCGCGCCGAGCGACTTGTACGTCACCGCGGACTTGCCGGTGATGCGGGTCAGGCGCTGCGAGTAGGCGCGCGGATCGACCGTGCCGACGAACGGAAACGGCCGCGGCGATCGGGTGCGGCCGGATTCGTCCTGGATGTCGTAGACGACGATGCCGTCGAGCGGCAGCGGCGCGACGCGCTGCGCGAGCTTCTCCGCGGCCGCGGCGATCTGGTCTTCCGCGGTCCCGAGGCGCGGCGGCGTCGTGCCGTAGAGCCGGATCGCCTGGGTCGCGTCAGGAAGCTTTGCGCGCAGATCCATCGACGAACGGCTTCAGCGCGGCGTAGACGGTCGCGTTCACCGGGGTCGGCACGCCGCTCTCGCGCCCCATGCGTGCCACCGCGCCGCACAGCCACGGGGCCTCGAGGCGATGGCCCGCATCGAGGTCATGCGCCATCGACGCCTTCATCTCGGCCGGGAGCGCGTCGGCGCGCTGCAGCGACTTCTCGACGAAGTCGTCGGCCAGCTTGATGCCGCGCGCGCGCCCCACCGACCACGTCTCGCGCATCGCCTGCTCGAGCACCCAGCGAAGGTCCGCGTCGGCGCGCACTACGCCCAGCGGCTGCCGGCTGGCGGCCGTCGCCGTGGAAAGCGCGACCAGGAAGACGAACTTCTCCCAGTTGCTGCGCACGATGTCGTCGGAGATCTCCGCGTTCAGCTTGCCTGCCTTGCATGCCTCGAGAAACCGCTCGGCGACCGGGCGCTGCGAGTCCATCAGCGTGCCGAACTGCAGGCGCGCCATCTGGCCGATGTGCTCGATCGTGCCGGGGGCGCTGATGCGCGAGGCGATGTAGGCCGATCCGCCGAGCACCTGCTCCTTCGGAAAGAAGCCGCGCAGGCGCTCGATCGATTCCACGCCGTTCTGGAACGGGATGATCGCCGCGCCTTTCGCCATGATCGGCCCGAGCTGCCCGCAGGCGCCGTCGGTATCCCAGAGCTTCACGCCGAACATGACGAGGTCGACTGCGCCGGCGTCGGCGGGCTGCTCCACCGCTTTCACCCGCAGCTGCGCATCGCCGTGCGGGCTCGTGATCCTGAGCCCGTCCTTCTGCATCGCGGCGAGGTGCCGGCCGCGCGCGACGAACGTCACGTCGGCGCCGCCCTGCTGGAGGCGGCCGCCGAAGTAGCCGCCCACCCCGCCCGACCCCATGACGAGGATCCGCATGGCTAGTACCGGTAATGCTCGGGCTTGTACGGGCCTTCCTTCGGCACGTGGATGTACTTCGCCTGCGCGTCGGTGAGCTCGGTGAGCTGCGCGTTCAGGGTCTTCAGCTGCAGGCGCGCCACCTTCTCGTCGAGCGCCTTGGGCAGGATGTACACGCCGACCGGGTACTTCGCGTGGTTCGTGAAGAGCTCGATCTGCGCGAGGACCTGGTTGGCGAACGAGGAGCTCATCACGTAGCTCGGGTGGCCGGTGCCGCAGCCGAGGTTCACCAGGCGACCTTCGGCGAGCATGATGATGCGCTTGCCGTCGGGGAAGACGACGTGGTCGACCTGCGGCTTGATGTTCTCCCACTTGCAGCCCTTCAGCCCGGCGATGTCGATCTCGTTGTCGAAGTGGCCGATGTTGCAGACGATGGCGTTGTTCTTCATCTTCTGCATGTGCGCCTTCGTGATGACGTGGAAGTTTCCCGTCGCGGTCACGAAGATGTCCGCCTTGTCGCAGGCGTAGTCCATCGTCACCACGCGGTAGCCTTCCATCGCCGCCTGCAGGGCGCAGATCGGGTCGATCTCCGTGACCCACACCTGCGCCTGCAGGCCGCGCAGCGCCTGCGCCGAGCCCTTGCCGACCTCGCCGAAGCCCGCGACGACCGCGACCTTGCCCGCGATCATCACGTCGGTGGCGCGCTTGATGCCGTCGACCAGCGACTCGCGGCAGCCGTAGATGTTGTCGAACTTCGACTTGGTGACCGAGTCGTTGACGTTGATCGCCGGGAAGAGCAGGCGCCCCTCCTTGTGCATCTGGTAGAGGCGGTGCACGCCGGTGGTGGTTTCCTCCGTGACGCCCTTGATCTCCTTGGCGACCCGCGAGTACCAGGTCGGATCGGTTTTCAGCTTGCTCTCGATCGACTTGTACAAGGAAACTTCTTCCTCGCTCTCGGGCTTGGAAAGAACGGAACGATCTTTCTCCGCCTTCTGCCCGAGGTGCACGAGCAGCGTCGCGTCGCCGCCGTCGTCGAGGATCATGTTCGGGCCCTTGCCGCCCGAGAACTCGAAGATGCGGTGCGTGTATTCCCAGTACTCGTCCAGCGTCTCGCCCTTGTAGGCGAACACCGGCGTGCCGCCGGCCGCGATGGCCGCGGCGGCGTGGTCCTGGGTGGAGAAGATGTTGCACGAGGCCCAGCGCACGTCGGCGCCGAGCGCCTTAAGCGTCTCGATCAGCACCGCGGTCTGGATCGTCATGTGCAGCGACCCGGTGACGCGCGCGCCTTTCAGCGGCTGCCTCGCCTTGTACTCGTCGCGGATCGCCATCAGCGCCGGCATCTCCGACTCGGCGATGGCGATCTCCTTGCGGCCCCAGTCGGCCAGCTTGAGGTCGGCGACCTTGTAGTCCGTGAACTGCTTCGTTGGTGCATTCATTTTCGGCTCCTGAAAAGAAAAAGCGCCCGCATCGTTTCCGGTGCGAGCGCCGTTGTATTTAGCTGAGCCTGCCCGGGTGGATCCGGATGCAGCGCTCCTCAGCAGGGACGCATTATATCAAAGCCCGCCCCAGACTTCCTTCGCGGTGTCGATGCACAGCTTGAGCTTGGCGATTTCCTGGGCTTCCGTCAGGTTATTGCCGTGGTGCGTGCTGGAGAAGCCGCACTGGGGGCTGAGGCACAGGTTGTCGGCGGCGATGAACTTCGACGCCGCGTCGATGCGGCGCTTGAGGAGGTCCTTCGGCTCGAGCTGCGGCAGCTTGGAGCTGACGAGGCCGAGCACCACGCGCTTGCCCTTGGGGACGAAGCGCAGCGGCTCGAAGCCCCCCGAGCGCTCGTCGTCGAACTCGAGGAAGAAGCCGTCGACGTCGATGTGCGAGAAGGCGATGTCGGCGACGAAGTCGTAGCTGCCGGTGGCGAGCCAGGTGCTCTTGAAGTTGCCGCGGCAGGTGTGCACGCACACCGTCATGTCGTCGGGCACGTCGCGCGTCGCCTCGTTGATCGCCTGCGCGTAGCGCTCCGAGTCCTTCCTCGGGTCGTCGCCGAGCTTCCTGAACTGCTCCTGCACCTTCGGGTCGCCCATCATCGCGATGGTGGTGTCGTCGATCTGCAGGTAGCGGCAGCCCGCCTTGTAGAGGTCGGCGATCTCCTCGCGGTAGCACTGCGTGAGATCGGCCCAGAACTCCTCGACGTCCGGATAGTGCTTCTTCAGCGAAGCCCGGTCCGCGCGCGCGTGCAGCATCGCGGGCGAGGGCATGGTGAATTTCGGAACTCCCTTTGTCGTGATCTTTTTGAGAAATTCGAAATGGGAGAGCATGCTCGGCCTGGTCCGGCGCAGCTTGCCGGAGATCACCATGTAAGGCGGCTGCTCGTCGGTGTTCTTGAACTCCGCGCCCTTCAGGTACTGCGGCTGCGTGAGCTCCACCCCGTCGAAGCCGTGCAGGAAATCGATGTGCCACCAGTCGCGGCGGAACTCGCCGTCGGTGATCGACTGCAGGCCGACGTCCTCCTGGAGCTTCACCACCTTGCGGATGTGCTCGTCCTCCGCCTGGCGGAGCTGTTCTTTGGTGATCTCGCCCTTCTTGGCTTTCGCGCGCGCTTCGTGAAGGGCTTGGGGGCGGAGCAGGCTGCCGACGTGGTCGGCGCGGAACGGTGCGTTCATGGGGGGAGGGGACGCCGTGATTTCGAAGACCGTAACTTTAGCGCGTAAGATCGCCGCACATCATTGGGAGGAGACCCACATGACCCACGGCGTTCGCAATCCCGGCCGCAGGCCGTTCCTCGTCCGCACCCTCGGCGCGCTCGGCTCGCTGCCG
>DASZQH010000297.1:0-10819 GCA_035549805.1 Burkholderiales bacterium | reverse complement strand
CGCATCGTCGCGGGATTGCCGCAGGCGATGCAGGCAAGGAGCACCTGGGCGGATGCAGCCGAAGCGATCATGACCACCGACACGGTAGCCAAGGCGTGCTCCGAGAAGGTGAAGCTCGCTGGCGGCGAAGTAGCGGTCACCGGCATCGCCAAGGGCGCGGGCATGATCCACCCGGACATGGCGACCATGCTGGGATTCGTGGCCACGGACGCCGGCGTGTCCAGGGCCGCGCTGAAGAGACTGACGAGGAACGCGGCAGACCGCTCGTTCAACGCCATCACCGTCGACGGGGACACCTCGACGAACGACGCGTTCGTCGTCGTCGCCACCGGGGCCGGCGTGGCCTGCCGATCGACGGCGGACCTGGCGAAGCTCGAGGCGGCGATCGTGCGCGTTGCCCAACGGCTCGCGCAGGCGATCGTGCGCGATGGCGAAGGGGCGACGAAGTTCATCACCGTGCGCATCGAGGGCGGGCGCTCGGAGGCCGAGTGCCGCAAGGTGGCGTACGCGATCGCGCACTCCCCGCTCGTGAAGACGGCCTTCTTCGCCTCCGATCCGAACCTGGGGAGGATCCTGGCGGCGATCGGATACGCGGGTGTCCCGCTCGATACCGGCAAGGTAGACCTGTATCTGGACGACGTGCTGGTCGCCAGGCGCGGCGCGCGCAACCCTGCCTACCGGGAGGCGGACGCCCTCGCGGCGATGAAGAAGCCCGAGTTCACCGTGCGCGCACTGCTCCATCGCGGCAAGGCTGCGGCGACCGTGTGGACCTGCGATCTCTCCTTCGACTACGTGAAGATCAACGCGGAGTACCGGAGCTAGTGAGCAAGGACATCGACAGGCTTCTCGAGCGCCTCGACCAGCTCCTGCCGCCGCCGCCGCCCGCGACGGACTGGAAGTCGAGCATCGCCTTCCGCTGGCGCGCGAGCGGGCGCAAAGGCACCCCGGGCTGGCTGCAGCCGGTGCGGCACGTGCACCGCATCCGACTCGCCGACCTGCGCGGCATCGGCAAGCAGATCGAGCGCGTGGAGCAGAACACGCGCCAGTTCATCGAGGGCCGGCCTGCGAACAACGTGCTGCTCACGGGCGCACGCGGCACCGGCAAGTCGTCGATCGTGAAGGGCCTGCTGAACAAGTACGCGAAGCAGGGCCTGCGCCTGATCGAGGTGGAGAAGAACGACCTCGTCGACCTGCCGCAGATCGTGGATCTGGTGGCGGGGCGTCCCGAGCGCTTCCTGCTCTTCTGCGACGATCTCACGTTCCACGGCGCGGAGGAGGGCTACATCGCGCTCAAGGTTGCGCTCGACGGCTCGATCTCGACCACCTCCGAAAACCTGCTCATCTACGCGACGTCCAACCGGCGCCACCTGATGCCCGAGTACATGGCCGAGAACCTGGAGACCAAGTATGTCGGCGACGAAATCCATCCGGGCGAGACGGTCGAGGAGAAGATCTCCCTCTCCGAGCGCTTCGGCCTGTGGGTGAGCTTCTACCCGTTCGACCAGGACGAGTACCTCGACATCGTCGCCCAGTGGCTGAAGCATTTCGACGCCGGCGTCTCGGACGCGGCGAAGGAAGAGGCCCTGCAGTGGGCGCTGCAGCGCGGCTCGCGCAGCGGCCGCGTCGCTTACCAGTTCGCCCGCGACTGGTCGGGCCGCCACTCCCGGAAGAAGTGAAGGTGATCGAAGTCGCGGCCGCAGTCATGCTGCGCGCCGACGGCGCCTTCCTCCTGGCGCGGCGTCCCGCCGGCAAGCTGTTCGCAGGCTATTGGGAGTTTCCGGGCGGCAAGGTCGAGCCCGGCGAGCCGGTCGCCGCGGCGCTCGCCCGGGAGCTGCACGAGGAGCTCGGCATCGAGGTCGAGAGCTCGCATCCCTGGATCAGCCGCGTCTTCACCTACCCGCACGGCACCGTGCGTCTGAACTTCCGCCGCGTCACGCGCTGGCGCGGCGAGCCGCATCCGCGCGAGGACCAGACGCTTTCGTGGCAGGTGCCCGGCGCACCGCTCGCGACGCCCATGCTCCCCGCCAACGCGCCGGTCCTCGCGTCGCTGGCGTTGCCGCCCGTCTATGCGATCACGGACGCCGCCCGCTTCGGTGTCGCGCGGATGCTCGCGCTGCTCGAGCAGCGCATGGCGGAAGGGCTGCGCATGGTCCAGGTGCGAGAGCCCGCCATGGAGGCCGCGGCGCGCGGCGCATTCACGGACCAGGTTCTCCGTCTCGCCGCGCGCCACGGGTGCAAGGTCCTCGTCAAGGCGCCCCATGGCGGCGCGGACGGCCTGCACCTGACGGCGGCGGCGCTGCAACGTCTGGAGCGCCGCCCCGATTTCCCCCTGGTGGCGGCATCCTGCCATCGGCGGGAGGAACTCGAGCGTGCCGCCGCCCTTGGCCTGGACTTCGTGGTGGTCGGCCCGGTGCAGCGGACGCGCTCGCATCCGGAAGCGGCGCCGCTCGGCTGGGATGGGTTCGCTGCGCTGGTCGAGGGCACCGCGCTGCCGGCCTACGCGATCGGCGGGCTTCGCACCGCGGATCTCGACGAAGGCGTGCGCCACGGCGCGCACGGCATCGCGATGATCGAGGGCGCCTGGTCGTAGGCAGCGCAGGGATCGTCGCGCCGTCCTGACATTGCCGGACAATCGGCCCGGCGGTGCCGGGGAGAATCGCGGCCGATGCTTCCCTGCGCCTGCTTCATTCCTTCGCACTTCCACGCGGCGTCTTTCCGGCGGCCGGCGTGATCGTGAGCCTTTCGAGCCGGTATCCGTGCTGGTAGACGGAGCTCAGCCGCCAGCCTTCCTCCGGACGGAGCCCGAGCTTCGCGCGGAGCTGGCTCGCGTGCGTGTCCACGGTACGCGTGCCGACTTCGGTGTCGACGCCCCAGATGGTATCCAGCAAGTAGGCGCGCGAAAGCAGGCGCCCGACGTTGCGGAAGAGAAGCAGGGCCATCTGGAACTCTTTCTGCGTCAGCTCGACCTGCGCGCCATCTCTCAGGATCGTGCGGCCTTCCGGGTCGATGGTGAACGTCCCCTCGCGCAGCAACGGCTCCGCACCCCGCGCGCGCCCCGGTGCGCGCCGCAGCAAGGCTTCCACGCGTGCGAGGAACTCGAGGCGGCGCAGCGGCTTGACGAGGTAGTCGTCGGCACCGTTGCGCAGCGCGTGGACCACGTCCTCCTCGCGGTTCTGCCCGGTGGTGAAAAGAACGGGCACGTGCTCGCGGGCGGACTGGCGCAAGGCGCGCAGGACTTCTTCTCCCGACAGATCGGGAACGCGCCAGTCGAGCACCACCAGGTCGTAGGTGTCGCGCAGCAGCGCGCTCAGGATCGCCTCGCCGCTGTGGAAGACCCGGCAGGTATGCCCCTGGGTCGCGATCCAGTGCGCGACGAGCCGCGCCTGCGAAGCGTCGTCTTCCAGCACGGCGATGCGCCGCGCGCCTCCGGGTGCCGCCGATCGCGCCATAGCCGTCCGCCCCTCGCTGCGCGGCCATTGTACCGAGCAGGGTCCTGAGCATGTGGCGCCGGAAAGTCCGCATCCTCCACGTTGAGGACGACCCCAGCTTCCAGGCGATCGTGCGCGTCTCCCTGGCGCAGCTCGGCGGGCACTACGTCGATACCGCCGGCGACGCCGGGCGCGCGCTCGTCCTGGCGGCCGCGCACGCGCCGGACCTCGTCATCCTCGACCTGGAGCTCCCGGGGGAGAACGGGCTGGAGACGCTGCGGGAGCTGCGCGCGCTGGGCGGCATGGACCGGGTCCCGGTGATCTTCCTCACCGGCTCGAGCGACATGATGCGCTCGGTCGAGATGCTCGCCAGCGGCGCCGTGACGGTCCTGCAGAAGCCCTGCAGGCCGCGCCGGCTTCTCGACGCGGTGACCGCGGCGCTCGGCCTGCCGCCCCCTTCCCCGGCGCGCGGTGAAGGCGCACCATAGGAAACCAGGGAGGAGCCGGGTGGACTCGAGAAAGCTGACGGCCGGCGAGCCGGCCGCGCCGCGCGCGCGGCGCGGCGCACGCAAGCTCGATCGTGCGGGCGGCCTGCGCGAAAGCGTCGCACAGTTCCGCCTCGCGCAGCAGGCGCTCGGCATCGTCACGTGGATCTGGGACATCCCCGCGGACCGCGTGCAGTGGTACGGCGACGTCGCGGCCCTGCTCGGCATCGCGCCCCGGCAGTTCCGCGGCACGTTCGCCGAGTACCTCGCCTGCCTGCACCCCGGGGACATCGAGCGCGCGCGGCGCGTCTACATCGACTGCCTGCGGGGCCGTCTGCCCGAGTACCGCTCCGTCGAGCGGGTCGTGTGGCCGGACGGCGGCGTGCACTGGCTCGAGACGTACGGCCGCGCCGAGTTCGGCGCCGATGGCCGCGCTCTGCGCATGATGGGCGTCATCAAGGACGTATCCGAGCGCAAGCGCGAGGAGGCCGCGCGCCTCAAGGCCGAGGGGCTGCTCGCGCACGTGTTCGAGGCGTCGCCCGACTACATCGTGGTGGCGCGCGCCGACGACGGCAAGTTCGTCGCCGTGAACTCGGCGTTCGAGCGGGCGACCGGCTACCGCGCGGGCGACGTCGTCGGCCGCACGGCCGAGGAGCTGCGCATCTGGGCGCGCCCGGGGGAGCGGCGACGCTGGCTCGCCGAGCTCCTGCGCCGCGGCAGCCTCCAGCACTGGAAGATCGAGCTGCGCGCGCGCGCGGGCGAGCTGCTCTCGGGAACCATGTCGACGTCGCTCATCGACCACGACGGCGAGCAGCTCGTGATCTGCATCGTGCACGACCTGACGCGCATCCAGCGCCTCGAGCGGCGCGCGCGCCAGTCGCACCGGAAGTACGAGGCGCTGTTCGCGCACAGCCCGAACGCGATCGCGATCGCCCGCAAGCACGACGGCGTGATGCTGGAGGTCAACGCCGCTTGGCTGCGCTCGACCGGCTACGCGCGCGACGCCGCCGTCGGCCGCTCCGCCGTCGAGCTCGGCCTGTGGCACGAGCCGGCGCAGCGGGCCGCGCTGATCGCGCGCATCCAGGCGCAGGGCGCGGTGACCCACTGGCCGACCCGGTTCGTGCGCCGCGACGGCAGCGTGATGGACGTCCTGCTCTCCGGCAGCACGCTCGAGCTCGACGGCGAGGCGTGCGTGGTGTGGTCGTGGGACGACGTCACCGAGCAGCGGCGCGCCGAGCGCGAGCGCGTCGTCTCCGACGCACGCTACCGCCGGCTGTTCGAGTCCGCGCGCGAAGGCATGTTCATCACTGCGCCCGACCACACGGTGCTCGATGTGAACGCCGCCGGCTGCGAGCTGAGCGGCTATGCGGCGGTGGAGATCGTCGGGCGCAGCGCGGCGCTGCTCTACAGCGCCGAGGACCTGCGCCGCCAGCCTTTCCGCACCGACCTCACGCGGCGCTGGGGGACTGTCGAGCGAACCCTCACGCGCCGCGACGGCCGGCGCGTCGACGTGGAGGTCGCTGCCGGGCCGATGCCCGACGGCAACGTGCTCGCGATCGTGCGCGACATCACCGAGCGCAAGCGCGGCGAAACCCTGCTGATGAACGTCGCGCGCGGCGTCTCGGCCGAGGTCGGGGGTGCGTTCTTCCGCTCGCTGGTCGAGCACCTGGCCCGGGAGCTGGGTGCCGACTTCGCGTTCATCGGGGAGCTCGTCCCGCCCGGCAACGACCGGGTGCGCACGCTCGCGTTCCTCGCCGACGGCGCGATCGTCGACAACATCGAGTACCACCTCGAAGGGTCGCCCTGCCTGCATGCGGTGGAGCGCCGCGGCACGGTGGTGCACGGCGAGCGCGTCGCCGAGCTCTTCCCGGACGACGCCGGGCTCGCGAGCCGCGGCATTCAGGCTTATATCGGCACATCGCTCACCGGCGCCGGGGGCGCGGCGCTCGGCGTCCTGGTCGTGATGCACCGCAAGCCGGTGCAGCGCGGCTCGTACTGGGCTTCCATGATCGAGATCTTCGCCGCCCGCGCGGCCGCCGAGATCGAGCGCGCTCGCGCGGAGGCCCTGGTGAGGCGTACCAATGCCTCCCTCGAGGAAGTCGTGCGCGAGCGCACCGCGCAGCTCGAGGAGGCGAACCGCGAGCTGGAGAGCTACAACTTCTCCATCTCGCACGACCTGCGCCAGCCGCTCAACGCGATCGCCGGCTTCGCGGAGCTTCTCCGGGAGAGCGAGTCGGCCGGCCCCGCCAACCCGGAGTTCGTACGCGAGATCGAGTGCAACGCGGCGCGCATGGAGCAGATGATCGAGGCGCTGCTGCAGCTCGCACGTGCCGGCCGCGGCGCGCTGCGCCGCGAGCGTGTCGACATGCGCGCGCTCGCGGAATCGGCGCTGCGCGACCTGCCGGCGGCGGGCGCCGCGACGATCGTGCTCGGCGACCTGCCACCGGTCCAGGCGGACCCGGTGCTGATGCGCCAGGTCTGGAGCAACCTGCTCGGCAACGCGCTCAAGTACTCGCGCGAGCGTGCCGCGCAGCGGGTCGAGATCGGCGGCGGCCGCAGCGGGGCCACGGTCGAGTACTTCGTCCGCGACAACGGCGTGGGCTTCGACATGCGGCACGCACGCCGCCTCTTCAGCGCCTTCCAGCGCCTGCCTTCCGCGGCGCCGTTCGAGGGGACCGGGGTGGGCCTCGCCATCGTCGAGCGCATCGTGCGCCGCCACGGCGGCACGATCGGCGCGGAGTCCGCCCCGGGGAACGGTGCGACTTTCCGCTTCCGCCTGCCGGTTGAGGATTTGTAAGGAAACGGCGATCCGGCGACGCGCCCCCTGCGCCCGAGGTCTAGAATGCGACGCGGGGATAAAGAGGAGGCGACATGCTGAAAAACATGAAGGTCGGCCAGCGGCTGCTGCTGGGGAGCGGCCTCCTGTGCGTCCTCGCCGGGCTGCTCGCCTGGACGGGCTACCGCGAGATCCAGAGCCTGCGGGCGAAGCTCGACGCGGTGCCCGAGATGGTAAGCACGCGCGTCATGCTGAACGACTGGCAGGCCAATACCGCGCTCAACGCGGCGCGCACTGTCGCGATCCTGCGCTCGAGCGACGTCAAGCTCGCCGAGCTCCTCGCCGCCGACATCAACACCACCGGCGAGAACAACGTCGCGCTGCAGCGGCGCATCGAGACCCTGCCGCTGAGCGAGGAGGCGAAGGCGGCCTACGGCCAGATCGCCGCGGCGCGCGACGAGTTCCTCGGCGCGCGCGACGAGACCCTGCGCCTGAAGCGCGACAAGAGCGCCGATGCGACCCGCGTGTTCGACACCAAGTTCTTCCCCGCCCTGGCGAACTACGAGCTGGCGGTCCAGTCGTTCGTCGACGGGGTCGCGACCGACTATATCCGCGAGCAGGCGCTGGCGAAGGAAGCCTCCGATCGCGCCGTGCTGTGGCTCGCCGGCTTCACCGGCCTCTTCATGCTCTCGGCGGCGCTGCTCGTCGTGCTGATGGTGCGCTCGATCACCCGGCCGGTGCACGACGCGGTCGAGGTGGCGGAGGCGCTGGCCCAAGGGGACCTCACGCGGAACGTGCAGGCGCGCGGCGCCGACGAGCTCGGCGCCCTGATGCGGGCGCTGGGGGTGGCGAACCAGCAGCTGAGCGCGCTGGTGCGCGGCATCCAGGACGCGGCGAGCGCGATCAGCGGGGGCGCGCAGGAGATCTCCCACGGCAACGCGCAGCTTTCCCAGCGCACCGAGTCCCAGGCGTCCAGCCTGGAGGAGACCGCGAGCGCGCTGGAGGAGCTGACCGCCACCGTCACGCACAACGCGGAGAATGCCAACGAGGCGAACAAGCTCGTGCAGCAGGCCTCCTCGGTCGCCGGTCGCGGCGGCGAGGTGGTGGGCGAGGTGGTGCGCACCATGCAGGGCATCTCGACCTCGTCGCGCAAGATCGCCGAGATCACCGGCATCATCGACGGCATCGCCTTCCAGACCAACATCCTCGCGCTCAACGCCGCCGTGGAGGCGGCCCGCGCGGGCGACCAGGGCCGCGGCTTCGCGGTCGTGGCGAGCGAGGTGCGCAGCCTCGCGCAGCGCAGCGCCGACGCGGCGAAGCAGATCAAGGCGCTCATCGAGGAATCCTCGACCAAGGTGGAAAGCGGCTCCAAGCTCGCCACCGAAGCCGGCAAGACGATGGACGAGGTGGTGAGCGCCGTGCGCAAGGTCGCCGACATCACGAGCGAGATCACGCAGGCGAGCCGCGAGCAGGCCTCCGGCATCCAGCAAGTCAACCAGGCGATGACGCAGATGGACGGCGTCACGCAGCAGAACGCCGCGCTCGTCGAGCAGGTATCCGCGGCCTCCGTCAGCCTGCAGGAGCAGGCGCTCGCGCTCACCCAGGCGGTGGCGGTGTTCCGGACCGCCGGAGCGGCCGCGGCGACGGCGCCGGAACCGGCCGGGGAATCGGACGCCTACCTGCCGGCCGAGCAGCCGCTCGCCCTGGAGTCGCGCTAAGGCTCTTCCTTGGGGTCTTCGGAAGAGGTCTCGGGCTCTTCCTGCAGCGGCACGCGGTAGCGCTCGGCGGCCCAGTCGCCGAGGTCGATCAGCTTGCAGCGCTCGCTGCAGAACGGCCGCCACTTGTTCTGCTCGCGGTCGAAAACCGCCGGCCGCCCGCAGCGCGGGCAGGGAACTGTCCTTACAGGTTGCAGAAGGTCAGCTCGAAATCGACGTCCCAGTCCGCGGTGCGCGTCTTGGCTTCGGAGGTGCTGCCCACCGGGGCGCCGTTCTGCGCCAGGAAGCGGATGTTGAGGACGTACTTGTTGGCGCTGATCTCGGGCACGCAGGGCGCGGCTGCGTCGAGCCGCACGCGCAGCATCTGCGCGGTCTTGCCCCCCATCTGCTGGAACGTGCCCTGGGGGGCGCGCTGCGCCTGCGGCTTGCCGGATTCGCGCAGGATGCGCAGGATGATCGCGGTGCCGTCGCGCAGCGGGAAGAGCGGGGCCGTCCAGGCCGCGAGGTTGCCGGTGCGCTCCTCCGCGGGCCGGTGCAGCCAGTAGTGGTAGGACGGCAGGTCGAACTCGCACGCGCCGCCCGGGATGCCGGTGCGCTGCTTGATCGACATGAGCCAGTCGTTCTCGCGCAGGTACTGGCCGATCTTTCCGGCCATCGCGAAGAGGGCCGACGAGGCCGCCTCGATGTCCTTCAGCACCCCCGCGAGGGCGTCCTCCGAGATGTCGGGGTTGTTGCGGAACGACAGCAGCACCTGCTTCTGGCGCTCGAGCTCCTGCAGCAGGTCGGACTTCAGGTCCGCGCGGCTCGCGACCTCGAGGATCTCGAACAGCGTGAGCAGCGCCATGTGGTGGTCGTGCGGATCCGGCAGCGCGATGAAATGGCGCGAGCGCTCGAACAGATCCTCCAGGCGCAGGAGGGTGCGGATCCGTTCGTTGAGCGGGTACTCGTACGTGATCACGTCGGGAGCGATTGTAGGTATTTTTCGTGCAGGGCGCGCACCTGTGCCTGCAGCGCCTCCAGGCTGCCGGTGTTGTCGATCACGTCGTCGGCGGCGGCGAGGCGCTCGGCGCGCGAAGCCTGCGAGGCGATGATGCGGCGGATCTGGTCGTCGGCGAGGCCGCGCCCGCGGACCCTCGCCACCTGGAGCGCCTCGGGCACGTCGACGACCAGCACGCGGTCGACCCGGCGCCCGTATTCGCCGGATTCGACGAGGAGCGGGACGACGTGGACCACGTAGGGGCCGGTCGCCGCGGCGATGCGCCGCCGCGACTCCTCGCGGATCAGGGGGTGGAGGATGCCTTCCAGCGCGCGGCGCTGGCCCGGGTCCGCGAATACCCGCTCGCGCATGCGCTTGCGGTCGAGGGCGCCGTCCGCGCCGAGCGCGCCGCCGCCGAAGACCTTCTCGATCTCGGGCAGGGCCGCCCCTCCCGCCGCCGTCAGCTCGTGGGAGATCGCGTCGGTGTCGACCACCGTGGCACCGAGCCGGGCGAACTCGTCCGCGGCGGCGCTTTTCCCGCTGCCGATGCCGCCGGTCAGCCCGACCAGCAGCTTCTTCATCCGAGGTACCAGCGCATGATCCGCTCGCCCCAGAAGAGCGTCACGATCCCGGCGATCGCCAGGTACGGCCCGAAGTGGAAGCGGAACCCCGCGTCCCACTGCCGGCGCGCGGCGTACATCTGCAGTGCCCCGAAGACGAGGCCCACGACCGAAGAGAGCAGGATCGCGAGCGGCAGCAGCTTCCAGCCGACGAACGCGCCGACCGCGGCGTTCATCTTGAAGTCGCCGTAGCCCATCCCGTCCTTGCCGGTGAGCAGCTTGTAGCCCCAGAACACCAGCCACAGCGAAAGGTAGCCCGCGACGGCGCCGATCACCGCGTCCGGGAGCGGGACGTACGTCCCGCGCAGGTTGACGAGCAGCCCGACCCAGACGAGCGGCAGGGTCAGGTGGTCGGGCAGGTAGCCGGTCTCCTGGTCGATGACCGCGAGCGCGATGGTGAACCAGAGGAAGAGCGCGGCGCCGAGCGCCGCGAGCGAAGCGCCGAAATGCCAGGCTGCGTACGCCGCGCCCAGCCCCGCCAGGACTTCGACGAACGGGTACTTGAGGCTGATCGCGGCCTTGCAGTTGCCGCAGCGGCCCCTCAGGAACAGGTAGCTCAGGACCGGGATGTTCTGGAACGCGCCGATCAGCGTGCCGCAGGACGGGCAGCGCGAGCGCGGCACGACCAGGTTATAGGGCTCCTGCGCGGGCAGCGGCTGCCCGGCGAGCTCGGCGCACTCCTCGCGCCACTCGCGCTCCATCATCTTCGGCAGGCGATGGATGACGACGTTGAGGAACGAGCCGATGCACAGCCCGAAGGCCAGCGCGACCCACGGGAAGGCGGCTGGCTGGAATAGCCAGCCGGCGAACGACATCCGC
>DASZQH010000296.1:0-6090 GCA_035549805.1 Burkholderiales bacterium | reverse complement strand
GAACTGGCACAGGCCCATCGTCTCGGCGAAGTCGGCCTGCGTCATCCAGCGGCGCTCCTCCACCATCACGCGGTGCGCCCAGGGCATGACGCCGCCGAACGACCGGGCGCCAATGGAGAGAAAGCCGAGGAACAGCTCGGTCAAGGTCCGAGGCGGGGCGACGTCCATTTCTGCGCGAGAATATACGAAATGCGCTATCTCGCTGCGCTGGCCTTCAGCACGTTCGCACTCACGGCGGGTGCGCAGCAGGATGCACAGCAGTTGCCCATCTTCGACGCGCACCTGCACTACAGCCACGACGCCTGGGAAACCGTGCCCGTCGAGGAAGCGATCGCGATCCTGCGCAAGGCCGGCGTCAGGCGCGCGCTGGTCTCGAGCTCGGGCGACGAAGGCCAGCAGCGTCTCTACCGCGCAGCGCCTGACCTCATCATCCCGTCCCTGCGGCCCTACCGGCGGCGCGGCGAGATCGGCACGTGGTTCAAGGACGAGTCGGTCATCCCGTATGTCGAAGGACTGCTGAAGAAGAACAAGTACGCGGGGATCGGCGAGTACCACATCTATGGAGCGGATGTGGACCTGCCGGTGCCGCGGCGCATGGTCCAGCTCGCGAGACAGTACAACCTCTTCCTGCATTCGCACTCCGACGCCGACGCGATCGAGCGCCAGTTCAAGCAGTGGCCGCAGGCGCGCATCCTCTGGGCGCACGCCGGGTTCGACCGGCCCGAGCGCGTCGCCGAGATGCTGAGGAAGCACCGCAACCTCTGGTGCGACCTCGCCTTCCGCACCGAGCACGGCTCGGGCGGCAAGGTCGACCCGGCCTGGCGCAAGGTGTTCCTGGAGTTCCCGGACCGCTTCATGGTCGGCACGGACTCCTTCACGCCCGAGCGCTGGCACTACATCGGCGAGCACGCGGACTGGTCGCGCCAGTGGCTCGCCGACCTGCCGCGCGACGTGGCCGAGCGCATCGCATGGAAGAACGGCGAAACCCTCTTCGGCTCTGCACTGCGGCGCTCGGACTAGCGCTCGCCGCGCCGGCCTGGGCCTGCGACCCGGGCCTCGAGGGAACGCGGCTGGAATCGCCGCGTTTCGTCCTCGCGTTCAGGAGCTCCGGCGTCGAGGTCGGAAAGCATTTCGGCCTGGACATCGCGGCCTGCGCGAAGAGCGGCGCGGCACCGTCCACGCTCAAGGTGGACGCGCACATGCCGGAGCACCGGCACGGCATGAACTACTCGCCTTCGCTGAAGAAGACCGGCCCGGGACGGTGGCGCGCGAAAGGCTTCCTTTTTCACATGCCCGGGCGGTGGGAGTTTGTTTTCGAAATCGATAGTTCCGATGTGCTTAGAAGTTCCTTCGAGGCGTCCTCGTTCACGGAGGAGGAGCGGAAGAGAATCCTTTCCCACGGGCCCTGGCCGCCGACGCTGGTCAAGGACGCGAGCAACCGCGTGTCGGGAAAGGCGGAGGCGATTGCATTCGGGCAGGAGCTCTTCTTCGAGCCGCGCCTTTCGGGCACCGGGGGCGTGCTGTGCGCGACGTGCCATGCACCGTTTCGCGCCTTCCAGGACGCGCGGCCGCGCGCCTTCGGCCTGGAGGAGGTCGACCGCAACACGCAGAGCCTCGTCAACGCGCGCTTCTGGCGCTGGTTCGGCTGGGACGGCGGCGGCGACAGCCTGTGGGCGCAGAGCATCCGGCCCCTCCTGGACCCCCGGGAAATGAAGTCGAGCCCGGCGCAGGTCGGGAATTTCGTTCGCTCGAATCCGCAGGGGTATGAAAAGGCCTTTGGAAAAAAACCCCCGGCCGACGACGAGGAATTGCTCGCAGACGTAGGCAAGGCGCTGGCCGCGTTCCAGGAAACGCTCGTGAGCGGCCGCACGCCGTTCGACGACTTCCGCGACGCCATGGAGCGCAACGACGCCGCCGCCATGGCGAAGTACCCTCGGGACGCGCAGCGGGGACTGAAGATCTTCGCCGGCAAGGGCAACTGCGGCGTGTGCCACTTCGGGCCGCTCTTCTCCAACGGCGAGTTCGCCGACACCGGCGTGCCGTTCTTCGCCGCGAAGGGGCGCGTCGACAGCGGTCGCCACGGCGGCATCCGCAAGCTCCAGGAAAACGCGTTCAACCTGCTCGGCCGCTTCAACGACGATCGCTCCGGGGCCAACGCGGTCAGCACGAAGCACGTCGCGCAGCAGCACCGAAACTTCGGCGAGTTCCGCGTGCCTTCGCTGCGCGAGGTCGCCCGCACCGCCCCCTACATGCACAACGGCAGCCTGGCCACCCTCAGCGACGTGGTGCGGTTCTACTCCGAGCTGAACGAGGAACGCCTGCACGCCGACGGCGAGCGCATCCTGAAGCCGCTCAGGCTCACCGAGCAGGAAAGCGACGACCTCGTCGCCTTCCTCAACTCCCTCACGACGGAAAAGGGGTCAGAGCAATTTACAGGACACCCGGAACAACGGCCGAGGTAGAAAGCGCTTTCGACCGTCGGCGTTGTCCGTATTTCCAGTAAATTGCTCTGACCCCTTTTAGAAGCCCCAGTAGTCGAGGCCTTCGGGGAGAGGCTCGCCGAGGGTGAGCGAGGCGAGCTTCGCGTACTGGCCCTCGGAGTAGAGGAGCGGCTTGCCCTTCTTGCCGAGCAGCACCTGCTCCACCTGGCCCAGGAAGATGGTGTGCGAGCCGTGCGTCACGGTCTTCACGACGCGGCAGTCGAACGAAACGAGGGAATCCACCAGCACCGGCGAGCCGGTGGTGAGCTTGGACCAGTTGCGGCTGCGAAACCGCCCCTCGCCCGTCTGCTGCCCGCTGAACGTGGTGGAGAGCTCCCAGTCCTCCGCGCGCAGCAGGTTGGCGCAGAACACCCGGCTCTTCGTGATCGCCTCGTGGGTCGAGGCGAGCTTGTTGATGCAGGCGAGCAGCGTCGGCGGCTCGGCGCTCACCGAGCACACCGCGGTCGCGGTCATGCCGTAGCGGTGGCTCGCGTTCGCGCTGGTAATGATGCTCACCGCGCCGGCGAGCGAGCGCATGCCCATCTTGAACTGCTGCGGATCGACATCGACCGGTTTCTCGCTCATGCGATGATTGTAGCGACATGGACCCGAACGGCGGATTCCTCGAGCAGGCCCTGGTGTTCCTCGTCGCCGCCCTCGTCGCGGTGCCGGTCTTCAAGCGCCTCGGCCTCGGCTCGGTGCTCGGCTACCTCGTCGCGGGCATGGCGATCGGCCCATGGGGCCTGCGCCTCATCGACGATCCGGAAACGGTGCTGCACGTCGCCGAGATCGGCGTCGTCCTGCTCCTCTTCCTCGTCGGCCTGGAGCTGAACGCGCAGCGCGTCTGGGCCATGCGCCGCGCGATCTTCGGCCTCGGCGGCGCGCAGGTCGTGGCCACCGCCGCCGCGATCGCGGCGCTGGCGTACCTGCTCGGCCTCCCGGCGCCGGCCGCGCTGATCGCGGGCCTCGGGCTCTCGATGTCCTCCACGGCCATCGGCCTCGCCACGCTCGCCGAGCGCAACCTCCTGCCGACGCCCGGCGGGCAGGCGTCGTTCGCGGTGCTGCTCTTCCAGGATCTCGCCGTGGTGCCGATGCTGATCGGCCTGAGCGTGTTCTCCGGCGAGAAGAGCGGCTTCGACCTCGCCTCGCTCGGCACCGCCGTCGCGCTCGTCGTGGCGCTGGTCTTCGCCGGGCGCTTCCTGATCCGCCCGGTGCTGCGCTACATCGCCGAGACGCGCATGCGCGAGATCTTCGTCGGCTTCTCGCTCTTCGTCGCGCTCGGCACGGCGGCCCTGCTCGGCTGGGCCGGCCTGTCGATGGCGATGGGCGCGTTCCTCGCCGGCGTGATGCTCGCCGACAGCGAGTACCGCCACGAGCTGGAGCTCGACATCGAGCCCTTCAAGGGCCTGCTGCTCGGGCTGTTCTTCATCGCGGTGGGCATGTCGATCGACTTCGGCCTGGTGCTGCGCTCCCCGCTCGTCGTGCTCGGGCTCGCCGCCGGCCTGGTGCTGCTCAAGGCCGCCCTGCTCTTCCCGCTGGCGAGGCTCTTCGGCTTCTGCCAGCCCGCGGACGCGGGCCTGCTCGCCATCGCCCTCTCCCAAGGCGGCGAGTTCGCGTTCGTGCTCTTCGCCGCCGCGACGGGATTCCTGCCACCGGAGACGGTCTCGCTCCTCAACGCCGTGGTCGCGGCGTCGATGCTGAGCACGCCCTTCCTGTTCATCGCCTATCGGCGCTGGCAGGCGCGCGGCGCCAAGCGCGATGCCCGGGCGCCCGACCCGATCCACGAGTCGAACCCGGTGATCGTGGCCGGCTTCGGCCGCTTCGGCCAGGTCGCCGTCCGCGTGCTGCGCGGGCTGGGCATCGGCATGACGGTGATCGACCAGGACCCCGGCCAGATCGACACGGTGCGCCGCTTCGGCTTCAAGGCCTACTACGGCGACGCCACGCGCCTCGATCTGCTCGAGTCCGCGGGCGCCGAGCGCGCGAAGGTGCTGCTCCTCGCCATCGACGACCCGGACGCCGCCCTCGCCGCGGTGCGGCGCATCCGCAAGCGCTTCCCGGCGCTGCAGATCGTGACCCGGGCGCGCAGCCGCACCGACGCGTTCGAGTACGCGGAGATGGGCGTACCCGCCGTGCGCGAGGTCTTCGGCTCCGCGCTCGACGCGGCGCAGATGGTGCTGCAGCGGCTGGACTACGCCGCCGAGACCTCGCGCCGCGTGGTGGAGGCATTCCGGACGTACGACGAGGAGCAGCTGCGCGCGAGCGCCGTGCACCGCCACGACGTGGCCAAGCTCATCGCCCTCGCCGAGCAGGGCCGGCGGGACATCGCCCAGCTTCTCGCCGCCGAGACGGCGTCAGCGCCGCAGGTTGACGAGGGCGATGCCCGCGCCGACCAGCACCGCGGCGGCCGCGAAGGCGCCGCTTAGCGTCTCGCCCAGGAAGAGCACCCCGAACGCGACGCCGAACAGCGGCGTGAGGAAGGAGAACACGCTGAGCGGCGCCGCGAGGTAGCGGCGCAGGAGCCAGAACCAGGCGAGGTAGCTCGCGAACGCGACGATCGCGCCCTGGTAGAGCAGGCTCGCCGCCGCGAGCGGCGTGAGGCGCACGATGCCGGACTCGCCGAGCAGGAGCGAGCCGGCGAGGAGCACCGCCGCCGAGATGCCGAGCTGGTAGAAGAGCGTCTTCGTCGCGCTGGCCGAGGCGAGCCGCGAAGTGCGGATCACGATCGTGGTCGCCGCCCAGAGGAACGCGGCCACCACGCCGCACAGGTCGCCGAGCCAGGTCGAGCGCCCGTGCAGGAAGCCGTCGGAGAAGGCGAGCGCGATGCCCGCGAAGGCGAGCGCCACGCCGGTCCACTGCAGGGGCCGCAGGCGCTCCGCGGGCACGAGGAAGTGCAGGCCGAGCGCGGTGATGGGCGGCGTGAGGTAGATGAACACCGCCATGCGCGAGGCGTTGGTGTGCGCGAGGCCGGCGTAGATGAAGACGAACTCGATGCCGAAGAGCAGGCCCGCGACGAGCCCCGCGCGCAGCGTGCCGTCGCGCTCGAAGAGCGCGACGCCGCGCGCGCGCGCCCAGGCGACGAGCAGCGCGACGGCGAGGATCGAGCGCAGCGCGCCCTGCATGACGAGCGACACGTCGCCGGCGACGACCTTGATCGCGACCTGCTGGAAGCCCCATAGCGCGGTGCACAGCACCATGAGCGCGTAGGCGTTCGCATCGAGCGGCTTGCGGTCCGGCACGCCGCGATTCTAGGCGGCGAGGATCTCCCGCACCGCGTCGATCTCGACCGGTTTCACCAGGTAGCGGTCGAACCCGGCCTCCTTGCCCCGCACCTGGTCGGCGGGCTGGCTGTAGCCGGTGACGGCGACGAGGATCGCCTCGCGCGTTTCCGCGCGGTCGCGCAGGCGGCGCGCGAGCTCGAAGCCGTTCAGGCCCGGCATGCCGATGTCGAGGAAGGCGTACTCGGGGCGGAAGGCGAGCGCCGCCTCGAGCCCGGCGGCGCCGTCGTGCTCCACGCGCACGTCGTTCCCTTCGGCGCGCAGCACTTCCGCCAGGCTGTCCACGTAGTCGCGGTTGTCGTCCACGAGCAGGATGCGCTTGCGCGCCGGGC
>DASZQH010000295.1:0-3544 GCA_035549805.1 Burkholderiales bacterium | reverse complement strand
GGCAGCTCGCGCAGGCAGCGGCCGATCCACAGGGCGGTGAGCTTTTCCTGCACGCCGTTCTGGGCGAGGCGCTGGGCGAGGGCGGCGAAGTCCACCTGGTCGAGCGGCTGGTCCTGGTTGAAGCAGGAGAAGACGTAGGTGGTCTTGCCGGTGGCCGGATCCACGTGCGGCTGCAGGCACTGCGCGCAGATCTCCTTCATCATGCACTGCATCGGCGAGTTGATCGACCCGATCGCCTCGTGCTCCTTCTTCAGGTACGGCGCCAGCACCTCGTGGCGCGCCCGGCCGACGGCCGCCATCATCTTGTCGGAGCCGATCGCGATGATCCGGTCCGTCCTTGCGAAGGCGATCTGCTGTTCACCCAGGGCTCCCGAGGCATAGGCGGCCATGGCCTGGACGATGTTGCCGACGAAGGAACGGTCCTGCGGGCGGCGCGCGGGGAAGCCGGGCGCCTCGTCGCAGCACCACACCACCACGTCCGCCGAAGCCTCGATGTCGTCGATCCGGTAGCGGTCGACGAGCTGCTTGTAGCCGGCGAAGTAGATCACCTTCGAGCCCGCGGCGCGCAGAGCGCGGCCGATCGAGAAGAGCACCGCGTTGCCGAGGCCGCCGCCGACGAGGGTGACGGTCTCGCCGTGCGGGATCTCGGTCGGCGTCCCGGTGGGGCCCATCAGGATCACCGGCTCGCCCGGCTTCAGGTACGCGAGCAGGTCGGCGGAGCCGCCCATCTCGAGCGCGATGACCGAGATGAGGCCTTTTTCCTTGTCCACCCACGCGCCGGTGAGGGCGAGCCCTTCCATGGCGAGCGTGGTTCCCGGGAGGCGCAGCGCGAGCGCCTCGAAGTTCTGCATGCGGTAGAACTGGCCGGGATGGAACTGCCGCGCCGCGACCGGCGCCCGCAGCACCACCTCGACGATCCTGGGCGTGAGGCGCTTCACTTCGTGCACCACGGCGCGCAGGTCGCGGTTCAGCCGCGCGAGGAACGCGTCATCAGGTTCCTTCGAGGCAGCTTCCCTGGTGGCGAGGACGTGGGAAACGACGGGATAGCCCTGCTTGGCGCTGCCCATCGCCTTGACGACGTTGCCGAAGAAGGAAGGATGCAGGTCGCCGAAGTAGCTCATGAAGCGGCCGTCGGGCCGCTTGTGCAGGAGCACCTCGACCTTCTTCGGCTTCGAGGCGTTCCTCTGCGGCTTCACCGGCGCGCCGGTCTCGTCCGTGGCCTGGAAGTACTTGCCGTCGAGGGCGAGGCTCACGCCTTCTTCGCGCGCCAGCACGGTGTTCGGCTGGGTTCCCGCGGCGATCAGCACGCTTTTCGCCGGCAGCACGATGGAATCCTGGAACGCCACGGCCTTCGCATGACCATGCTCGTCCACCTGGATGCTCGTCGGCGTGAGGCCCTCGGCGAACACCACCCCTTCCTCCAGCGCCTTCTCCACTTCTTCGTGGTTCAGGGTGTAGGACGGGCTGTCGACGAGCTTGCGCCGGTACGCGATCGTGGCGCCTCCCCATTTCTTCAGCATCTGGATCTTTTCCGTCGGAGAGGCGGAGCGCAGGGCCTTCGCATGGGCGATGAACTCCTCGGCGATCGCGCGCTCCTCGGCGTTCCACGCCGGCACCTCGCCGAGCTTCTCGTAGCGGGAAAGGAACTTCTCGACCTGCACCGCGTAGTAGGCGAGGGATTCGGTCGCGGTGTCGATGGCGGTGAGGCCGCCGCCGATGACGACGATGGGCAGGCGGATCTGCAGATTGGCGATCGAGTCGCGCTTCGCGGCGCCGGTGAGCTGCAGCGCCATCAGGAAGTCGGAGGCGGCGCGCACGCCGCGCGCGAAGCCGTTCGGGATCTCGAGCACCGTCGGGCGGCCGGCGCCCGCGCACAGCGCGACGTGGTCGAAGCCGCCGGCGAACGCCTCGTCGATGGTCAGCGTGCCGCCGAAGCGCACGCCGCCGAACATCGCGAACTGCCGGCGCCGCTCGAGGAGCAAGCGGATGATCTTGAGGAAGTTCTTGTCCCAGCGCACCGTGATGCCGTACTCGGCCACGCCGCCGAACCCCGCCATCGCGCGCTCGTCCAGGTCCTCGTGCAGGTCGCGGATGTCCTTCACGGGAGCGAACTCGACCCTCCCGCCGAGCAGGTCCACGCCCGACAGGCGCGGCTCGAGCGGCTCGATCTTCAGGCCGTCGATGGCGACGACGGTGTGGCCGTCGTTCATCAGATGGTGCGCCACGCTGTAGCCCGCGGGGCCGAGGCCCACCACGAGCACGCGCTTCCCGGAAGCCGGCTTCGGCACCGGACGCGCCAGGCTGAGCGGGTTCCAGCGCGTGAGCAGCGAATAGATCTCGAAGCCGTACGGCAGCTCGAGGACATCCTTCAGCGTGCGCGTCTCGGCCTGCGGGATGTTGACCGGCTCCTGCTTCTGGTAGATGCAGGACTTCATGCAGTCGTTGCAGATGCGGTGGCCGGTCCCGGCCGCGAGCGGGTTGTCCACCGCGATGATGCCGAGCGCGGCGAGCGGCTGGCCGCGCGTCTTGACGAGGTGGAACTCGGAGATCTTCTCTTCCAGCGGGCAGCCGGCGAGCGTGACGCCGAAGACGGTCTTCTTGTACCCCTCGGCCGGCGCCTTCTCCTTCAGGCCCTTGGAGCACGAGTCCTTGCCCTGCTCGTGGCACCAGATGCAGTAGTTCGCCTCGTCGAGCGCGCCGACGAGGTCGGTTCCGGGGTCGGTCAGCCCGAAACCCAGCCTTTCTCTCGTGTGGGAGAGGCTGTGCTCCGCGAAGCCGCGCTCTTCCCGGGTGTCGACCGGCACGAGCCTCATGAAGTCGAGCTTGCGCGGCGCCTTGAAGAGCACGCCGCTCGCGTGCTTCTTCCGCCCTTCGGGCGTGGTCGTCGCCCAGGCGGCGTAGCGCGCCGCGCCTTCGAGCTCGGCGGCGTGCGCCGCCTCGTCCTTCATCCAGGCCGTGACCTGGCGCGCGAAGTCGAGCTCGGTGGTGAAGCGGTAGGCATCAGGCTTTGCGTCCTCGGGCTTGACCTTGTGCAGGGCGCGGCGCTGCACGAAAAGCCGCTTCACCGAGTAGAGCGGGGCGAGCTCGTTGTGCCGCGCGGCGAGCGCCTGCGCTTCGGCTTCGATGCCGAACAGGCGGGCGAGGAAGTCCTCGAGGTGCGGCGCGAGCGCGATGAGGAGCTCGGACTCCGCTTTGGCGGGGAGCGCGGCCGGATCGCGGCGCCCGGCGAGCAGGCGATCCTTCAGCGCGCCGTCGGCGCCGCCGAGGTGATCGAGGAACGCGGCGTCGACCTTCAGCAAGCCCTCGCGCGCGTACAGGTCGTTGAATACGATGCCGAAACCGAGCTTCATGCGGGTAGAATTATGGAGGAAATCTGTTTGCCCCCCCAACGAATTATCTTATTCCCGTAGCGGAGCCCTCATGCAGATCAAGAACAGCGTCTTCCTGGTGACCGGCGGTGCGTCCGGCCTCGGCGCGGCCAGCGCGCGCATGGCCGCGGAGAACGGCGCGAAGGTCGTGATCGCCGACCTGAACGCGGACCTGG
>DASZQH010000294.1:0-13372 GCA_035549805.1 Burkholderiales bacterium | reverse complement strand
CTTCTCGTTCGACATCGTGTTGATCCACAGCGTGTTCGCGTCGACGAGCTGCGTGAGGTCCTTGTCGCCGGTGGAGATGACGGTGCGCCAGCCGCGCTGCTTCGCCTGCTCGGCGAGCGTCGCGATCACGTCGTCGGCCTCCACGCCGTCGACGATCAGCACCGGCCAGCCGATGTCCTCGACCGCCTTGTGCAGCGGCTCGACCTGGAGCGAAAGGTCGTCCGGCATCGCGCTGCGCGTCGCCTTGTACTCGGGGTAGGCGTCGTCGCGGAACGTCTTGCCGCGCGCGTCGAAGACGCACGCACGGGCCTGCGCCCTATAATCGGTGCCGAGCTTGCGCAGCATGTTCAGCACGCCGTAGATCGCCCCCGTGGGCTCCCCCTTCGCGTTCCTCAGCTCCGGCAGGGCGTGGAAAGCGCGATAGAGGTACGACGACCCATCGACCAGCAAGAGCAGGTTCTGAGGAGTTTCAGACACGTATGGCCAACCAGAAACCAGTGAAGCCCGCAGGACTGGGCAACGAGATCCCCGCGCGCGAGGCGTGGAAGCTGTTCGGAATTATGGCAGAGTTCTTCGAGGCGACCGAGAAGCTCGGCGACATCCAGCCCGCGGTCTCGATGTTCGGCAGCGCGCGCATCAAGCGCGGCACGCCTTACTACGAGCTCGCCGAGCGCACCGCGCGCCTGCTTTCCGACGCGGGCTTCACCGTCATCTCCGGCGGCGGCCCCGGCATCATGGAGGCGACGAACAAGGGCGCGTTCGAGGGCGCGGGGCTCGCGGTCGGGCTCAACATCGACCTGCCGCGCGAGCAGCCGTCGAGCCGCTACCAGCACATCAGCCTGCGCTTCAAGCATTTCTTCGCGCGCAAGGTGATGTTCGCCAAGCACGCCACCGCGTTCGTCGTGTTCCCCGGCGGCTTCGGCACGCTCGACGAGCTGTTCGAGGCGCTCACCCTGGTGCAGACCGGCAAGACGCGCCAGATGCCGATCCTCCTGGTGCACGAGCCGTTCTGGCGCGGCCTGCTCGGCTGGATCCGCGAGCGCCTCGCCGCGGAGGGGATGATCGACGAGAACGACCTGTCGCTCGTCCAGGTCTGCAACGCCCCCGAGGAAGTGGTCGACGCGATCTTCGGCTTCTACGAGAAGCGCGGCTTCGAGCCTTCGCCGGCGGAGAAAGAGGTGCTGCTCAACCTTTAGTAGAATGCTGCGATGCGGCGAGCGCTTCTGCTGATCCTTCTCCTGGTCTCGGCAAGCGTGCTCGCGCAGGCGCAGCGCCTGCCGAAGCTCGAGCCGCTGCCCGAGCCGCCCCCGCCGCCCCCGATGCAGGAGTCGGACGAGCCGCGCGTCAACATCCCGGTGCAGAAGGGCGACAAGGTCGAGGAAGCGCGCGACAGCAGCGGGCGCATCATCGCGATCAAGGTGACGCCGCCGGGCGGCACGCCGTATTACCTGATCGACGTGACCGGCGCCGGGCAATGGGAGCGGCGCGATTCGCTCAACCCGGATTTCCGCGTGCCGATGTGGACGATCCGAACCTTCGACTGACTTCGTGTCCGTCTACACGCCCGTTTCCGAGACCGAGCTGTCGGCGTGGCTGCAGCGCTATTCGCTCGGGCGCCTGAGCGCGCTCGAGCCGATCAAGTCGGGCATCGAGAACACCAATTACTTCGTCACCACCTCGCAGGGGCGCTACGTCCTCACGCTCTTCGAGCGCCTGCCCGCCGCCGAGCTGCCGTTCTACCTCGACCTGATGGCGCACCTCGCGCGCCACGGCATCCCCTGTCCCGCGCCGATCGCCGACCTCTCGGACCGCTACCTCGGCGAGCTGAACGGCAAGCCCGCGGCCCTCGTCACGCGCCTCGCCGGCAAATGGGTGGAGCGGCCCGGCGTCGCGGAGTGCGGCGAGCTCGGCACGCTTCTCGCGCGCATGCACCTCGCCGCGCGGTCGTACTCCGCCTACCTGGAGAACCCGCGCGGCCCCAAGTGGTGGCGCTTCGCGGCGCGGGAAGTTGGGAAGTTCCTGAAGAAGGAAGAGACGGGCCTTCTCGAGAACGAGCTGCAGTTCCAGTCGGATCACCGGTTTCCGGACCTGCCGCGCGGGCCGGTGCACGCGGATCTCTTCCGGGACAACGCGCTGTTCGACGAAGGCCGGGTCTCCGGCGTCATCGACTTCTACTTCGCGGGCGTGGATTGCCTGCTCTACGACGTCGCGGTGTGCGTGAACGACTGGTGCCTCGTCGACCCGAAGGAGGACGTCCGGCTCGATCCGCGGCGCACGCGCGCGCTCCTCGAGGGCTACCACGCGGCACGCCCGTTCGAGCGCGCCGAGCGCGAGGCCTGGCCGGCGATGCTGCGCGCCGGCGCGCTGCGCTTCTGGCTGTCGCGCCTCTACGACCTCCACCTGCCGCGTCCGGGCATGCTGGTGCACGCGCACGACCCCGAGCACTTCCGCCGGGTGCTCGCGCTGCGCGCCGGCGGCGACGCGCCCTGGCTCGACTAGCGTGCGCGCACGCATCGTCAGCGCCAAGGGCGGCGCCTACTGGCTGGTGCAGGGGTGGCGCATCTTCCGCGGCGCGACGCTCGGCTGGCTCGCGTTCGTCGCGTCCTACCTGCTGATCACCAACCTCGCGGCCTACGTGCCGGTGGTGGGCATCTTCGCCGCGCTCGTCCTGGTGCAGCCGCTGTCGGCGGGCCTGATGGCCGGCGCGCGCGCGGCGTCGCAAGGCACGATGCCCGAGCTCTCGCTGCTCTTCGAGGGCTTCCGCCAGGAGCGGCGCGCGCAGCTCACGCTGGGCGTGATCTACATGGGCGCGTCGGTCCTGGTGTTCTGGCTCACCGCGCTCGCCGACGGCAGCGGCCAGCTGCGCGGCATGCTGAGCGGCACGCTCAAGCAGGAGGAGCTCGTGCCCGGCGAGGTGCTGCAGCCGCTGCTGGTCGCGGGGCTGCTCTATACGCCGGTGATGATGGCCTTCTGGTTCGCGCCGCCGCTCGCCGCCTGGCACCGCACCGGCGCGGCGAAGGCGCTCTTCTTCAGCTTCTACGCCTGCCTCGTCAACTGGCGCGCCTTCCTCGGCTACGGCGCGCTCGCGCTGCTCCTCATGGTCGTGCTTCCCCTCGTCGGGCTCTCGCTGCTGGTCCTCATCACCGGGGGGCAGGCCAAGCTCTCGATGGTGGGGCTGCTCGCCGCGCTGCTCCTCGTCATGCTGCCCACGCTGCTCGCCAGCTTCTACGCGAGCTACCGGGATGTCTTCGCCGCCGATGAGAATCCGCGAGATCCCGTATAACTACACGTCGTTCTCGGACCGCGAGATCGTGCTGCGGCTGCTCGGCGAGGAAGGCTGGGCGCTCCTGTCCGAGCTGCGCGCGGAGCGCGTCACCGGCCGCTCGGCGCGCATGCTGTACGAGGTGCTGGGCGAGATCTGGGCGATCCAGCGCAACCCGTACCTGGAGGACGACCTTCTCGCCCGGCCGCGCGGCCGCGCCGACGTGCTCGGCGGCATGCGCCGGCGCCTCGAGGAGATCGCGGCGCGCCGCGGCACCAATTCCCGCGTCGACCGGCTCCTCGAGCTCTCGCGCCGGGCGGTTCTTTCCTTCGAAGAGGGCTTCGCCGAAACCCGGGCCCTTCGCGCCCGCACGCTGAAGCGGCTGGCGAAGGTCACGCGGCGCGACAACATCGCCTTCGACGGCTTCGCGCGCGTCTCGCACGTCACCGACGCCACGGACTGGCGCGTCGAGTACCCCTTCGTCGTCGTCAGCCCCGACACCGAGGACGAGGTCGTTTTTCTGGTCAGGGAACTGATCGCCCTGGGCCTGACGATCATTCCCCGCGGCGGCGGGACGGGCTACACCGGCGGGGCGATTCCCCTGACGCGCCGCTCCGCGGTCATCAACACCGAGAAACTGGAGGCGCTCGGCGAGGTGGAGACCGTGGCGCTGCCCGGCGTGCCGCGCGGCGCGCCGGTGATCCGCGCCGGCGCCGGCGTGGTGACGCGGCGCGTGATGGAAGCGGCCGAGGCGGCCGGCCTGGTGTTCGCCGTCGACCCGACCTCGGCCGACGCCTCGTGCATCGGCGGCAACGTGGCGATGAACGCCGGCGGCAAGAAGGCGGTGCTGTGGGGCACCGCGATCGACAACCTCGCCTCGTGGACCATGGTGACGCCGCAGGGCGAGTGGCTGGAGGTGGAGCGCCTGGAGCACAACCTCGGCAAGATCCACGACGCGCCGAGCGCGAAGTTCCGCCTGAGATACTTCAACGAGAAGAGAAAGCCGCTTCGCGAGAAGCTGATCGAGATCCCCGGCTCGCACTTCCGCAAGGAAGGCCTCGGCAAGGACGTCACCGACAAGTTCCTCGCCGGCCTGCCGGGGGTGCAGAAGGAAGGCACCGACGGCATCGTCACCTCGGCCCGCTTCATCCTGCACCGCATGCCCGCGCACGTGCGCACGGTCTGCCTCGAGTTCTTCGGCCGCGCCCGGGATGCGGTCCCGGCGATCGTCGAGATCAAGAACTTCATCGGGAAAAGCGAGAAGGTCCTGCTCGCAGGACTGGAGCACCTCGATTCCCGCTACGTGAAGGCGGTGGGCTACGCCACCAAGTCGCGGCGCAACGCCCTGCCGGTGATGGTGCTGATCGGCGACCTCGTCGGCGACAACGTGGACGAGGTGGCCGCGGCGGCCTCCTCGGTGGTGCGCATCGCGAACGCGCGCGGCGGCGAGGGCTTCGTCGCGGTCTCGGCGGACGCGCGCAAGCGCTTCTGGCTCGATCGCGCGCGCACCGCGGCCATCGCGAAGCACACCAACGCGTTCAAGATCAACGAGGACGTGGTCATCCCCCTCGAGCGCCTCGGCGACTACACCGACGCGATCGAGCGCATCAACATCGAGCTCTCGATCGCGAACAAGCTGGAGCTGCTCGACGCGCTCGAGGCGTACTTCTCCGCCGAGCTGCCGCTGCACCACGTCGAGGAGTCTCTCTCGAGCACCGAAGTTCTCGGCGACCGGCGCGAGCAGGCCTTGAGCCTGCTCGGCGAAGTGAAGGCCCGGTGGAGATCCTTCTCGGACAATCTCGACGCGGAGTTCGCGGCGCTGCAGTCGCACCAGAAGCGGCTGTCCTGGAAGGCCGAGCTGCGCGCGCCACTGCGCGGCATCTTCTCCGGCGCCGCGTTCCAGAAGATCCTCGAGGGCGCGGAAGCGGTGCACAAGCGCGTGCTGCGCGGGCGCGTCTTCGTCGCCCTGCACATGCACGCCGGCGACGGCAACGTGCACACCAACCTCCCGGTCAACTCGGACGACTACGCGATGCTGCAGCGGGCCACGCAGGCCGTGGCGCGCATCATGCAGCTCGCGCGCTCGCTCGGCGGCGTGATCTCGGGCGAGCACGGCATCGGCATCACCAAGCTCGAGTTCCTCACCGCGCAGGAGGTCGAGGCGTTCCGCGCCTACAAGGCCGAGGTGGACCCGGAAGGGCGCTTCAACGCGGGCAAGCTGCTGGCGGGCGGCGACCTGCGCGATGCGTATACGCCGAGCTTCTCCCTCATCGGCGCCGAGTCGCTGATCCTCGACCAGACCGACCTCGGCAGCGTGTCGGACATGATCAAGGACTGCCTGCGCTGCGGCAAGTGCAAGCCGCCGTGCGCGACGCACGTGCCGCGCGCGAACCTGCTCTACTCGCCGCGCAACAAGATCCTCGCCACGTCGCTGCTCATCGAGGCGATCCTCTACGAGGAGCAGACGCGCCGCGGCGTCTCGCTGCCGCACTACGACGCGTTCGGCGACGTCGCCGACCACTGCACGGTGTGCCACAAGTGCGAGCCCGCCTGCCCGGTGGACATCGACTTCGGCGACGTCTCGGTCGCGATGCGCAACCTGCTGCGCCGCGCCGGCAAGCGCCGCCTCAATCCCGGCACCAAGGCGTCGATGCTGTTCCTCAACCTCACCGACCCGCGCATGGTCAAGCTCGCGCGCACGGTGATGATCGACTGGGGCTACAAGGCGCAGCGACTCGCAAACAGATTTTTTGGTTTCCTTGTCAAGAGACAAACCCAGAAACCGCCTTCGACGACGGGAACTGCCCCGCTGCGCGCGCAGGTGGTGCACTTCATCAACAAGCCGATGCCGGGCAGGCTGCCCAAGCGCACGGCGCGGGCGCTGCTCGACATCGAGGATGCGAAGGTGGTGCCGATCATCCGCGACGCGGCGAAGGTGACGGAGGACTCCGACGCGGTGTTCTACTTCCCGGGCTGCGGCTCCGAGCGCCTGTTCTCGCAGGTCGGGCTCGCCACCCAGGCGATGCTCTACGAGGTGGGCGCGCAGTGCGTGCTGCCGCCGGGCTACCTCTGCTGCGGCTATCCGCAGACGGCGGCCGGCGAGCGCGAGAAGGGCGAGAAGATCATCGTGCAGAACCGCGTGCTCTTCCACCGCCTCGCGACCACGCTCAACTACCTCGACATCAGGACGGTGATCGTGTCGTGCGGCACCTGCCTCGACCAGCTCGAGGGCTACGAGTTCGACCGCATCTTCCCGGGCTCGCGGCTGCTCGACATCCACGAGTACCTGCTCGAGAAGGGCGTGAAGCTCGAGAACCTGCAGGGGCAGCGCTACCTGTACCACGACCCGTGCCACACGCCGATCAAGACGGCGAAGCCGCTCAAGGTGGTCAACGACCTGATGGGCGGCAACGTCCCGCTGTCGGAACGCTGCTGCGGCGAGTCGGGCACGCTGGCGATGACGCGGCCCGACGTCTCGACCCAGGTCAGGTTCTCGAAGGAGGAGAGCCTGCGCAAGAGCATGCAGGCGATGGCCGGGGATCCGGTGAAGATCCTGACCGCGTGCCCGTCGTGCCTGCAGGGCCTGTCGCGCTTCTCGGATGACACCGGCGCGCAGGCCGACTATATTGTGGTCGAAATGGCTCGCCGGCTCCTCGGCGAGGACTGGATGCCGGAGTTCGTGCGCAAGGCGAACGCCGGCGGAATCGAACGCGTTCTCCTTTGAGCTGCGCCCTGGCGTGATGGACCTTCCCGAGATTTCCCCTTCCGCGGCGCCGGAGTTCGCCGACGCCGAAGGCTGCCGGCTGTGGCTCGAGCACGTGCCGCTCGCCAACGTCGCCGCCGCGCAGCGCCAGCTCCTCGTGCAGGTCGAGGCCTACAACCGCTACGCGGTCAGCGCCGCCGAGCGCCTCGCCGTCATGGAGGCGCTGCGCGAGGCGGTGAACTTCGTGCAGATCGAGCAGGCGAAGCGCTTCTCCAACCGCGCGCTGCCCATGGCGGAGGCCGAGCTCGCGATCTTCGAGGACACCGACGACCTGTGGGAGGACATGCGCATCGGCTATGCGCGCTGCCTGCTCGCGGCGCGGGACGGCGACGCGGGCGTGAAGGCGCAGGCCGGCCTCGTCGCCCAGCGCGCGCTGTACTACTCCGGCATGAAGATGTTCCACCACTACCGCGCCTATCGCGAGGTCCCGGCGTCGGACTGGCGCAACCTGCACCAGGCCTACCAGATCGCCGAGGACCTCGGCGTCGTCGATGACGCGGTGAAGGACTTCCTCAACCGCGACGTGCAGGAATCCTCGCCGCGCGTCGCCTATGCCCGCGCCGTCCTGATGGCGCTCTCCAACCCGAACGAGCTCAGCCAGCGCCAGCTCACCTTCGTCGCCTACCTGCTCGAGCGCTGGGGCAGCAAGCTCGAGATCTCGGAGGAGCCGGCGACCGAGGACCTCGGCGTGCCGCCGCTGGTGGCGGACCTGGAGGGCGAGCGCTGCCCGGAGCGCCTCGAGCCCGGCTCGGCGACGAAGATCGGCGAGGCGCGCTACCTCGACACCGGCAAGCTCGCGAAGAGCCTGCGCAACCGCGTCGGCCTGCTGCGCAAGGGCGAGTCGCCGGCCAAGCTCGCGCTCGGCGAGGATTGCGTCCAGCCCTCGTGCGAGCATCTCCTCGTCTTCCTCTACCGGCAGTGGTGCCAGCCCAAGGCCGGCCGCACGAGCGAGCGCCAGCGCAACGCCACCGCCGCCGAGGCATGCAGCGAGATCGCCGCGGTGCACTACTACCTCTCCGGCCGCGCGTTCCGCCAGCCCGGGCAGGGCCAGCAGAAGGAGCTGACGCAGAAGCAGAAGGACGAGATCGCCACCTTCGGCCGCGTCAGCACGCGCGACGAGGACGACTACAGCGAGACGCAGGGCTACGTGCTGGAGCGCTGGCAGGTCGAGGACGAAAGCGCGCAGGGCGTGCGCATGGTCCGGCGCGCCGAGGATCCGGGCCGGCGCTTCGCGCACGGGCAGCTCATGGCGGTGCGCCCGGGCGACGCGAAGAGCTTCATGCTCGGCCAGGTGCGCTGGCTGATGGCGGCGCGCAACGGCGACCTGCAGGCCGGACTGAAGCTGCTGCCGGGCATCCCGTCGCCCATCGCCGCCAAGCAGCTCGGCCTGAACGTGCAGGTGCCCGAGTTCGTGCCGGCCCTGGCGCTCTCCGCCTCCAGCGCGCTCAACTCCTCGCCCACGCTCGTGCTGCCGATCGGCTGGTTCAAGCCGGGGCGCGTGATCGAGATCCACACCGGCAAGTCCGCCCAGGTGAAGCTCACCGAGCTGGTGGAGCGCGGCGCGGACTTCGAGCGCGTCGCCTACGAAGCCGCGAAATAGCGCCGTGGCCGATCCCGAAGTCCATCCCACCGAGATCAAGCTGCACCAGCGCTCCCGCGTGATGGAGGTGTCGTTCTCCGACGGGCGCGTGTTCCGCCTGCCCTACGAGTTCCTGCGCGTGTACTCGCCCTCGGCCGAGGTGCGCGGCCACGGGCCGGGGCAGGAGGTCCTGCAGACCGGCAAGCGCGAAGTGGAAATCGCGGCGCTCGACCCGGTCGGCTCCTACGCCGTGCAGCCGCGCTTCTCCGACGGCCATGCCACCGGCATCTACTCCTGGGAGTACCTGCATCACCTCGGCGAGAACCAGGAGCGGCTCTGGAACGAGTACCTGAAGAAGCTGCAGGAAGCCGGCGCCAGCCGTGACTGACAAGAAGATCGATTTCGGCTACGAGCAGGTCGCGGAGGGCGAGAAGGCGAAGCGCGTCGGCGCGGTGTTCGACCGCGTCGCCGACCGCTACGACGTCATGAACGACCTGATGTCGCTCGGCCTGCATCGCGCGTGGAAGGCGTTCGCGGTGCAGGTCGCGCGGCCGCGGCCCGGCGAGCGCGTGCTCGACGTCGCCGCCGGAAGCGGCGACCTCGCGCGCGCGATGGCGAAGCGAGTCGGGCCCGACGGCCAGGTCTGGCTGACCGACATCAACCACCGCATGCTCGCGCGCGGGCGCGACCGCCTGCTCGACGCCGGCGCGCCGTCGCCCGCGGTGCAGTGCGACGCCGAGCGCCTGCCGTTCCGCGATGCCACCTTCGACCTCGTGACCGTCGGCTTCGGCCTGCGCAACATGACGCACAAGGAGGCCGCCCTCGCGGAGATGGCGCGCACGCTCAAGCCGGGCGGGCGGCTGCTCGTGCTCGAGTTCTCCAGGGTCTGGAAGCCGCTCGAGCGCGCGTACGACGCTTATTCGTTCCGCGTGCTGCCGTGGCTCGGCGAGCGGGTCGCCGGCGACGGCGCCGCCTATCGCTACCTCGCCGAGTCGATCCGGATGCATCCGGACCAGGCGACCCTGGCGGGAATGCTGGAGGGGGCGGGATTGTCCAAGGTGGAGTACTTCAATCTTGCGGCGGGCGTCGTTGCGCTCCACCGGGGGTATAAACTATGAGGCATCCAAGGAGAGTCCATCATGGGTAAGTGGCTACTTGCGGCAATCATTCTGTTTTCAGGCGGCGCGCTGGTCGCCGTCGACGCGGAGGCCAAGCGCTTCGGTGGTGCGCGCTCGAGCGGTGTGCAACGCAACGTGACCACGCCGCCCGCGGCGACGCCGGCGAAGCCGGCGCAGCAGGCCGCCCCGCAACAGGCGGCTCCGGTCGCCGGCGCGACGGCAGGCGCCGCCGGGGCCGCGAAGGCGGCGCCCGCGGGCATGGCGAAGTGGTTCCCGATGCTGGGCGGCCTCGCGCTGGGCGGCATGCTCGGCTGGCTGCTCGCCAGCAACGGCGGCAGCTTCCTGCTCCTCGTCCTGCTCGCCATCGCCGCGTTCCTGGTCGTGCGCGCGCTCTCGCGCCGCGCCGCGCCTGCGCAGACGATGCAATACGCCGGCGGCGGTCGCGAGACCGTCCGCATGGAGCCGGGATCGGGGCACCCGGGATCGGGGTCGGGCGCCGATCTCCCCGCGCGCGGCACCGCGTCGCTGCCCGCGGGCTTCGACGCCGACGGCTTCCTGCGCGGCGCGCAGATGAACTTCGCGCGCCTGCAGATGGCGAACGACCGCGGCAACCTGGACGACATCCGCGAGTTCACCACGCCGGAGATGTTCGACTCGCTGGCGAAGGACGTCCACGAGCGCGGCGGCGCCGCGCAGCAGACGGACGTGGCCGGCCTGAATGCCGAGCTCCTGGAAGTGGCGCAGGAGGGCGGAAACTACTGGGCGAGCGTGCACTTCTCCGGCACCGTGCGCGAGGCGCCCGGCGCCGCGGCCGAGCCGTTCGCCGAAGTCTGGAACCTGGTGAAGCCCGCGGACGGGTCGACGGGCTGGCTCCTCGCCGGCATCCAGCAAGTGAATTGAGCAACTAGACAGCACAACGAAAGGCCACCACCGGTGGCCTTTTTTTTATTGCCATGGTGCTCGAAACGCCCTTCGTCGCCGCCCTGAACCACGTCCTTCGCACCGAGGCGTGGGCGCGGGAGAAGCTCGCGCCGTTCGCGGGCGAGGTCGTGGCGATCCGCGCCGGGCCGCTCCCCGCGCTGCGCTTGCGGATCGAGCCGGGCGGCCTGGTCGGGCCGGGCGAGGGCGAAGCGAGCCTGACCATCGAGGTGAAGGGCGACGCGCCCGCCGCGCTGCTGAAAGGCGAGGACCATTTCCTGCGCGCCGTGGAGGTGACCGGCAACGCCCGGCTCGCGGATGCCGTCATGGCGCTGGCGCGCCACCTGCGCTGGGACTACGAGGAAGATCTTTCCCGCCTCACGGGGGACGTCGTCGCGCATCGCGTGGGCGAGGCGGTGCGCGGCATCGCCGCGTGGGCGCCCGACGCCGGGCGGCGCTTCTCCGAAGCGTTCGCCGCCTACGCCGCGGACGAGGCGGGCTTCCTGCTCGACCGCCCGCGGCTCGAGGAATTCAAGGCGCAGGTCGCCGCGCTGCGCGACGGCGTGGAGCGGCTCGAGGCGAGGCTGCGGCGCCATGGGTAGCCTCGGGCGGCTGCTGCGCATCGGGTTCGTCTGGCTGCGCTACCGGCTCGCCACGGGCACGCCGCGCGGGCGCCGCCTGCGCGAGGCGCTCGAGTCGCTCGGGCCGATCTTCGTCAAGTTCGGCCAGGTCCTCTCGACGCGCCGCGACCTGGTGCCGCTCGACATCGCCGACGAGCTCGCGCTGCTGCAGGACCGCGTGCCGCCCTTCGACCCGGCGCTCGCCCTGCGGGAGATCGAGCGCTCGCTCGGCTGTCCCATCCAGGAAAGATTCCTCGACATCGAGGCGACGCCCACTGCGAGCGCGTCGGTCGCGCAGGTCCATCTCGGCCGGCTGAAGGATGGCCGCGAAGTGGCCGTGAAGGTGCTGCGGCCGAACGTCGAAGCCGAGATCGCGCGCGACGTCGAGCTGCTGCGCACCGCGGCGGGGCTGGTGGAGCGGTTCTGGGCCGAGGGGCGCCGCCTCAAGCCGCGCGAGGTGGTCGCCGAGTTCGAGCGCCACCTGGAGGAGGAGCTGGACCTCATGCGGGAGGCGGCGAACGCGAGCCAGCTGCGGCGCAACTTCGCCGGCTCGCCCCTGCTGCTGGTGCCCGAGGTGCACTGGGATCTCTGCTCGCAGCGCGTGATGGTCATGGAACGGATGCACGGCGTCCCGATTTCCCAGATTTCGATTCTCGAAGAAAAACAAGTCGACATCCCGGCGCTCGCGCGCGCCGGCGTGGAGATCTTCTTCACCCAGGTGTTCCGCGACGGGTTCTTCCACGCCGACATGCATCCGGGCAACATCCTCGTTTCCGTGCAGGGCGAAACGAAGGGCCGCTACGTCGCCCTCGATTTCGGCATCATGGGCACGCTCACCGACGTCGACAAGAACTACCTCGCGCAGAACTTCCTCGCGTTCTTCAACCGCGACTACCGGCGCGTGGCGCAGGCGCACCTCGACGCCGGCTGGGTGCCCGCCGGCACGCGCGTCGACGCCTTCGAGGCCGCGATCCGCGCCGTCTGCGAGCCGATCTTCGCGCGCCCGCTGAAGGAGATCTATTTCGGCAAGCTGCTGCTGCGCCTGTTCCAGACCTCGCGGCGCTTCAACGTCGAGATCCAGCCGCAGCTCGTGATGCTGCAGAAGACGCTGCTCAACATCGAAGGGCTCGGTCGCCAGCTCGACCCCGACCTCGACCTCTGGCAGACCGCGAAGCCCTACCTCGAGCGCTGGATGCAGGAGCAGGTCGGCTGGCGCGGGGTGCTGCGGACGCTGCGCGAAGAGGCGCCGTACTGGGCGAACACGCTGCCGCAACTGCCGCGCCTCGTCCATCGCGCCCTGTCGCTCGACCGCCTCGGCCCGCTCGCCGAGTCCCTGGAGCGCCTCGCCGCGGAGAACGCCCGGCGCAACGATCTCCTGGGCGCGCTGCTCATCGTCGCGTGCGCCGCGGTCGTGCTCGCCGCGCTCGCCCTGTTCTAGGGTGGCGCAGGACAGCTCCCGTCCCGATTTCTGGGATACGCGGTTCCGCAGCGGCGTCACGCCCTGGGATGCGGGCGGCGTGCCGCCCCTCTTCAGTGCTTTCCTCGAGGGGAAACCCGCCTTGAAAGTGCTCGTCCCCGGCTGCGGGACGGGCTACGAGATCCGCGAGCTCGCGGAGCGCGGCCACGACGTCCTCGGCATCGACTTCTCCGAGGCCGCCGTCGCGGCGGCACGGGCGTTCCTCGGCCCGCTTGCGAGCCGCGTGCGCAGGGCGGACTTCTTCGAGCTCTCCGGCGAGTTCGATCTCGTCTACGAGCGTGCTTTCCTCTGCGCGCTGCCGCGCGCCCTCTGGCCGCGCTGGGCGCAGCACATGGCGGAGCTGGTGCGGCCAGGCGGGGAGCTGGCCGGGTTCTTCTTTCTCGACCAGAACGAGAAAGGGCCGCCCTTCGGCATCACGCCGCAGGGCCTGGAGGCGCTGCTGGACGCCGCTTTCACCCGCGAGGTCGACACGCCCGTGGACCCGGCGCGGTCCATCCCGGTGTTCGCCGGCAAGGAGCGTTGGCAGGTCTGGAAGCGAAAGCTATGATCCCGGCCCAATGCTCATAACCTCGGTCGCGGTCTACCTCCTCCTCACCATCGGCATCGGCTTGTGGGCGGCGAAGCGCGTCCACAAC
>DASZQH010000293.1:0-17716 GCA_035549805.1 Burkholderiales bacterium | reverse complement strand
TCCGCGGTGATGGTCACCTGCGCGCCGTCGATCGACACGTCGATGTCCTCCTTGCGCGCGCCGGCGAGCTCGGCGGTCACCTTGTAGGCGCCGTTCTTCTCGACGACGTCGACTTTCATGCGCGGCAGCACGTCGCGGCCGGCGCCGCCTTCATAGGCGACGGGACGCACCAGGAAGCCCTTGAAGAAGTCGTCGACCAGCTCGTTGAAGGGGTCGTATCGGGTAATGGTTGCCATGTGCGGTCTCCTTTCGGTCCCCTGAAGGTAGGGCCCGCCGCGGCGGTTTCAAGAGCCCCTATAAAATTCATTCCGGATGAAGGACTTTCGCGCCGAGGTGGAGGCCCAGCGTACGTACCTGCTGCGCTATGCCCGGCTGCAGCTCCGGGATCCCGCGGCCGCGGAGGACGCGGTCCAGGAGACCCTCCTCGCGGCCCTCGGCGGGGAGAAGGGCTTTGCGGGGCGCTCGAACCTGCGCACCTGGCTCACCGGGATCCTGAAGCACAAGATCATCGACATCATCCGCAAGGCCGGCCGCGAGCAGCCGCTGCCGGAGGACGACGCCCTCGACGAGCTGTTCGACGCGAGCGGCCACTGGGTGGACCCGCCGCAGGCGTGGCGCGACCCCGGCGCGGCCCTCGAGTCGCAGCAGTTTCTCGCCCGGCTGGAGGAGTGCCTCGCTCAGCTGCCGGCCAGGTCCGCCCGCGCATTCCTGATGCGCGAGCACATGGGGCTCGAGACGGCGGAGATCTGTAAGGAACTGGCGGTGACGCCGACCCACTGCTGGGTGCTCCTGCATCGGGCCCGGCTCGCGCTGCGGGAATGCCTGCAGATGAACTGGTTCGCGAAATGATCCATTGGCTGAAATGCAGGGAAGCGGCGCGCCTCGCGTCGCAGAAGCTGGACCGGCCGCTCTCCTTCGGCGAGCGCGTCAGCCTGCGCGTGCACCTCGCGATCTGCGACGGCTGCACCAACTTCCACGAGCAGATCGAGTTCCTGCGTGCCGCCGTCGCCCGCCTCGGATCGCGCGAGCCCTGACGCGCGCTGCTCGGCCTGCGGCGCGCCGTTCCACTGCGGCGCTAAGGAGGACGACTGCTGGTGTGCCAGCCTTCCGCCATTGAAAAACCTCCAGGACGGCACGTGCCTGTGCAAGGCCTGCCTCGAGAAGAAGCTGGCTAGAGAACGTACCTAGCCAGGTCTTCGTCCCGGGCGAGCTCGCCGAGGCGGGCGTCGACGTAGGCCGCGTCGATGTCCACCGTCGCCGGGCCGCGCGCGCCGGCCTCGAAGGAAATCTCCTCGAGCAGCTTCTCGAGCACGGTGTAGAGGCGCCGCGCGCCGATGTTCTCGGTCTTCTCGTTCACCTGGAACGCGATCTCGGCGAGGCGCCGGATCGCCTCCGGACGGAAGGTGACGGCGAGGCCCTCGGTGCCGAGGAGCGCCTGGTACTGCTTGACCTGGTTGGCGTCGGTGGCGACGAGGATGCGCTCGAAGTCCTCGACCGAGAGCGAGTCGAGCTCGACGCGGATCGGGAAGCGGCCCTGCAGCTCCGGGATCAGGTCCGAGGGCTTGGAGAGGTGGAAGGCGCCCGAGGCGATGAACAGGATGTGGTCGGTCTTGACCATGCCATAGCGCGTCGAGACGGTGGTGCCCTCGACCAGCGGCAGCAGGTCGCGCTGCACGCCCTGGCGCGAGACGTCGGCCCCCTGCAGCTCGCCGCGGCTCGCGATCTTGTCGATCTCGTCGAGGAACACGATGCCGTTCTGCTCCGCGTTCGCCACCGCCTTCGCCTTCAGCTCCTCGTCGTTCACCAGGCGGCCGGCCTCCTCGTCGGTGAGCGCGCGCATCGCCTCGCGGACCTTCATGCGGCGCAGGCGCTTTCTTCCGCCGCCGAGGTTGGAGATCATCCCCTGGATCTGCGAGGTGAGCTCCTCCATCCCGGGCGGGGCGAGGATCTCCATCTGCTGCGGCGCCACCGCGAGCTCGATGTCGATCTCCTTGTCGTCGAGCTCGCCTTCGCGCAGGCGCTTCCGGAACTTCTGCCGCGTCGGGTTCTCCTCGGAAGGCTTGTCGTTGAAGCCCACCAGCACGTCGAGGATCCGGTCCTCGGCCATTTCCTCGGCGCGCGTGCGCACCTTGCGCATCGCCTGCTCGCGCGTCTGCTTGATGCTGATCTCGACCAGGTCGCGCACGATGGTATCGACGTCGCGCCCCACGTAGCCGACCTCGGTGAACTTGGTGGCCTCGATCTTGATGAACGGCGCGTCGGCGAGGCGCGCCAGGCGCCGCGCGATCTCGGTCTTGCCGACGCCGGTCGGGCCGATCATCAGGATGTTCTTCGGCGTGATCTCGTGGCGCAGCGGCTCGGCCACCTGCTGGCGGCGCCAGCGGTTCCTCAGCGCGATGGCGACGGCGCGCTTCGCCTTGCCCTGCCCGACGATGAACTTGTCGAGCTCATGGACGATCTCCTGCGGCGTCATTCCGCTCATGCGCGCATTTATTCCAGGGTTTCGATGGATCTCTGGTGGTTGGTATAGATGCAGATGTCGGCGGCGATGGCGAGCGCCTTGTCGACGATGTCGCGCGGCCCGAGTTCGGTGTTCTCCAGCAGCGCGCGCGCCGCGCTCTGCGCGTAGGGCCCGCCGGAGCCGATCGCGACGATGCCGAGCTCCGGCTCGAGCACGTCGCCCGTGCCGGTGATGATGAGCGAGCGCTCGCGGTCGGCGACTGCCAGCATCGCCTCGAGGCGGCGCAGGACACGGTCGGTGCGCCAGTCCTTTGCGAGCTCGACCGCCGAGCGCAGCAGGTTGCCCTGGTGCTTGTCGAGCTTGCCCTCGAAGCGCTCGAACAGCGTGAACGCGTCGGCGGTCCCGCCGGCGAAGCCGGCGAGGATCTTCTCGTGGTAGAGGCGGCGGATCTTCTTCGCGCCGCCCTTCACGACGACGTTGCCGAGCGTGACCTGCCCGTCGCCGCCCAGCGCGACGCGCTGGCCGCGGCGAACGGAAAGGATGGTGGTGCCGTGGAGCTGTTCCATGGAAAGAAGGTGAGACGGGGAGCCCTATTATTAGAACGAAGCGCGCAGTCCCGCAAGCACGCCGCGTCCCGGCAGCGGCGCGATGTCCTTGATGAACGACACGTGATTGCGCGCTTCGCGATCGAACAGGTTGTCCACGCGCACGAACGCCTGCAATGCCACCGGCGCGCTCTCCAATGTATGGGCGAGCGACGCGTTTACAAGCGCATAGCCGGCCGTCGATCGCTCGCCCGATGAAACGTCGCGCTGCGCTCGCGCGTACTGCACTTCCACGCCGGCACTCCATCGTTCCAGCGCATAGTCGAGCCCGAGCGTGAGCCGCAGCGGCGGGATGCGCGGCAGCGGCTGGCCGGTCCTCCGGTCGTAGGCCTTGACGTAGTCGCCTTTCACGACGAGATCGAGCGCCCCGAGGGTCTCGTCGACGCGGAACCTCCCCTGCGCCTCGAAGCCCTGGAAGGTTGCCGGCACGGCGCGATAGACGAGCTCGGGAAGGATCTCGTCGCCCGCGAGCGTGAAGCCCGGGTTGCCCGGATCCTGCGCCGGGTTGCGCTCCCCGATGGCGCTGCGCGTGTCCCCGCTGGCGAAAGGAGTGAGGAAGTTGCGGAAGCGCGTCTGATGGACGCTGATGCTCGCCGAGTGCTTCGCGATCCGCCATCGCAGGCCGACGTCGAACGAGCGGGATCGTTCCGTTTCGAACGCCCCGTCGCCGACTTCCCAGGCACCGGTCGCCGCGTGCGGCCCGTTGGCGAACAGCTCGTAGTAGGTCGGCGCCCGCTCGGTGAACGACGCATTCGCCGCCACTGACCACGCTTTGCTCAGGCGGTAGAGCGCGCCAAGCGCCGTGGAGGTGGGGCTGAAGCTTCGTCCCAGCGCGGGGTCGAACTGTGGCGCGCCGGTCGAGGCGTCGATGTTGCCGCCGCCCTCCGATTTGACGCGCGCGGACTCGCGCCGCGCGCCGAACGACAGCTTCCAGTCGCCTGCCGTCATCTCCTCGTAGAGGAAGATCGAGCGCGTGCGCGTATTGGTTTGCGGCACGAAGGCTTCGTCGCCCAGCGCGGAGAAATCGAAGTCGCCGAGGCTGACGCCGGCCACCCCTTGCAGCGGGCCGATCTTCGCGTGCGTCAGCTCGAGCCGCCCGTCGTGCCCGCGGTTCCTGAACGTCGTTCCGATCGCACCGTCGTCCAGTTCCTTGTGCTCGTAGTCGGTGCGGCCGGCCTTGAACTTCGCCCCGGTGATGAACGTCCCGAGCTCGCGCATCTCGCCGGCAAGGTCGGTGCGCTCGCTTTGCATGTCGATGCGCACGGTCGGCTCCGGGATCGCACCATAGTCGGATTGGAACCGGCCGTGAGAGACGCCGACGTAGCCGCGGTCGAGGGTCAGCGAAGCGCCCAGGGTCCCGCCGCCGGACTCGGCATCGCTGTTGCGAACCGTGAAACGCGGCGTGCGCAGGTTGCCGGTGCGCCGGGTGAAGGCGTCGCCGTGGATCGCGAAGCGGCCGTTCCCGGCCTCGACCAATGCGCCGAAGCTGCGCTCGCGGCCGGCACCGCCGAAGCGTGGCTCCGCACGTCCGGTCACCCCGCTGATCGGTGCCTGCGGAATGCGGTTGTCGATCGTGTTGACCACGCCGCCGACAGCATTGCCCCCATAGAGCACGGCTGCGGGCCCGCGCACGATCTCGATCCGTTCGGCAACCAGCGGGTCGTACGGCACCGCGTGATCGAAGGAAAGGGCCGACGCGTCGTGGGTCTCGGCGCCGTTCTGCAGGACGCGGATGCGGTCGCCGTCGAGGCCGCGGATGACGGGCCGGCTGACATGGGGGCCGAAATACGTCGAGCTGACGCCCGGCTGCTCGCCGAGCGTCTCGCCGAGCGAGCTTCTGCGGCGCTGGACGAGCGAACGGCCCTCCAGCACGTCCGCCGGCACGACCAGGTCGAGAAGCTCGCTGCGGAACGGGCTGCCGGTTACGACCACGGCGGCATCCTGCGCAACCGCGGCGCAGGGCAATGCAAATGCGCCCGCGAACGCGCGGGCAAGCAAACGCTTCATGGACTGCTCCTCTGATTGTGGTCCGCAGCGGCGGATGCCGCCGCGGTCGATCAGAGGAGGAAGGGCGGGCCTTGCGAGAGGAACGGCGGGGGATCGGCGCGGCGAAGGCGTTCCGCCGCGTAACGGGAATGCCTCTGCGTGGACTGCTCTACATCGAGCGCGAGCGCCGCCTGCGCTGCGCAGGCCGTCAATGCGGCGAAGGCATCGCAGAGATTCTCGGCACGATCCGTGGACGAGCCTGCGTCGTGGCCGGCGTGAACCAGCGCGCCGTCGGCGTCCAGGTGCTCGAGCGGGTGGATGAGCGCCGACTGCCACCCGGCCAGCAGCGCGAGAACGAGGAACAGCCGCGCGAGGAAGGAGCGCGCCACGCCGGAATCAGTTCGCCTGGACGGCGTCGACGATGCGGTAGAAGACGCCGGTCGGATCGTCCTTCAGGACCGCGAGCTTGCCGGTGACGACGATCGGGTCGAAGGTGTATTTCACCGGCTTCTTCATCTTGATCTCGACCATCGCCTCGGGGCCGCCCGGCAGGCAGAACGAGCACGTGGTCGGCATCGCGGACAGCACGAAATGCGACTGCCGGTCGCCCATCTCGAGCGGCATCATGAAGCCCTGCACCTTCACTTCCTTCTTGTCGAGCGCGGTGACGTTGCTCGAGAACTGCGGCACGTAGCGGTCCTTCTGCTTGATGAGCTCGACCTGGGCCAGCGTTTTCCAGGACACCACATCCTTACGCTCGGGAAGCGGCTGGACCGCAGCCGGCGCCGCGGGGGGCGGCTGGTGCTGCGCGAGCGCGGGGACGGCGAAGAAGAGGAGCGCGAGAAGGATCCGGTTCATGGTCAGTGCCTGTGCTTGAGGCCGCAGTATTTGCCGATTCCGAGGCCTTTGCAATCCTGCCGCAGCTTGTCCAGGCAGTCCTTCTCGGTCTTCCCGGACTCCAGGCACTTCGCCGCCGCCCCGTGCACCAGCGCCAGGGCCCGGTGACGCTTCGCGTCCTCCTGCCGTTCCCTGTCGCCGTGGGGCTGCGCGGATGCGGTGCCGCAGGCAAGCATCGCTACGAAGAGGATCTTTCTCATTCGACTATCCTGAGGCCAGAGTGCGGGAAACGTCGGTCCGGTAAGCGCGCCACGCCGGGATGAAGGCGGCGACGATCCCGACCAGGACGGCGAGCGCGGCCACCGCCAGCTCTTCCGGAAGGAACGCCAGTCCGGTGACGGTCGGCTGCTGGGCCTGCTCGAGCCAGGCGCCAAGCGCGGAAGTCAGGGCGTGGCCGAGCGCGACACCGAGGAGCGAGCCGGCAGCCGCGAGCACCGCGCCCTCCGCGACCAGCAGGCCGAAGAGGCGGCCCGGGGAGGCTCCCAGCACGCGCATGACGGCGAGCTCGTAGCGGCGCTGCTCGAGCGCGGTGTACAGCGCGACGAACACCGACAGCGCCGCCGCCAGGACGAGCACCACGGCGAAAGCCCGCATCGCCTCCGCGCCGGCGCCGACGATGCGGAAGAGCCGCGCGGTCTCGAGCGCCGGGGACGCGGCCTGCAGCGCGGAGGTGGCGTTGATGGCGCGCGGCAGGCTCGCCGCGGCGAGCGGCGAGGCGTACTGCACCAGGAGCACCGTCACTTCGCGGTCTTCCTCGAGCGCCTTGCGGTCGGCCTCGTCGGCCGGCTCGTGCGCCGCCTCGTGCACGTGCCAGACGCTTTCGATGCTCGTGAGCACGAGACGGTCGATGACGGTGCCGGTGCGGGCGAGCACGCCGACCACGGTATACGGCATGTCGTGCTCGTCGCCGCCCTCGTTGCCGATGCCGTGCGCCCCTTTGAACGTCGTTCCCACGCCGGCGCCGGTGCGCTGCGCCACCTCGGCCCCCAGAACCGCCTGGAGGGGCCGGGAATAGAACTCCCCCTGGATCCTGGCTCCGTAGAGCTCCAGGTAGCTCCGCGGGGCGCCGACGATGCGAAAGCCCCGCCAGCCGTCCCCGAGCGCGAGCGGGATCACGCGCTTCACCATGCGGTTCTTCTCCAGCTGCGCGACCGAGGCAAGCGGGATGTTTCCGGTGGGCGCGTCGAGATGGTAGATGCCCGCGAGGATGAGCTGCATCGGGCTGCCTTTCGCGCCCACGACGAGGTCGATGCCGCGCGCGTCGCGCCCCATGCGATCCTCGAGCTGGGTCACGGCGAGCAGCAGCATCACGATCGTGCCGACGCCGAGCGCGAGGAGCAGCAGGCTGAGCCCGGTCTGCAGCGGTCGCGCGCGCAGGTAGCTCGCGGAGAGCGAGGCGAGGTTCATCGCCCGAGCTCCAGCGTCTGCGCGAAGTGGCGCTTCACGCGAGCGTCGTGCGTGACGACCACCAGCGTCGCCCCGGTGCGCGCCGCCTCCCCGGTGAGGAGGTCGATCGCCCGCGCGGCAGCCTCGTCGTCCAGGCTCGAGGTCGGCTCGTCGGCGAGGAGGAGCTTCGGCCCGTTGACCACGGCCCGCGCCACGGCGACGCGCTGCTGCTCGCCCTGCGAGAGCTCCCCGGGGCGGCGCGCGGCCTTGTCGGCGACGCCGAGCGCGGCAAGCGTGCGGTCGATCGCCGCGTCGTCCTGCGGCAAGCGCGCCAGGTACTGCGCGAGACGCAGGTTGGCGCGCACGGTGAGGTGCGAGACGAGGTGCAACGCCTGGAGGACGATGCCGACGTTGCGCCCCCGCCAGCGATCTAGCGTCGATCCGCTCAGGCTGGAGATCTCCTCATCGAAAGCAAAAACGGATCCGGCGGTGGGCTTCAGCAGCCCGGCGAGAACGTGGAGGAGCGTGCTCTTGCCGCTGCCGGAGGGCCCGAGCACGAGAGCGCGCTCTCCGGCGGCGACCTGCCAGTCGTCTACGCGGAGGACCTGCCGGCTGCCGTACGTGTGAGCGAGACCGCGGACCGCGAGCACGCTATTTCGCGAGGCACTCTTCCAGGCCGGCGATGAAGAGGTCCTTCGGCAGCTTCTTGCCGATGAAGACCAGGATCGAGCTCTTCTTCTCGGTCTTCGCCCACGGCTTGCCCATGTCGCCGCCCATCATCATGTGCACGCCCTGGAAGACCACGCGGCGGGGCTTGCCCTTCATCCACAGCACGCCCTTGTAGCGCAGCAGGTCCGGGCCGTAGACCTGGATCATCCCGGAGAGGAACTGCTCCAGCTTGTCGCCGTCGAACGGCTTGTCGGACTTGAACACGAACGACTCGACCTCGTCGTGGTGCTCGTGGTGCGCGTCGGTGAGGAACTCCGGGTCGAGCTCGAGGATCGCGTTCAGGTTGAAGCCGCGGATGTCGAGCACCTCGGCGATCGGCGCGTCGCCGAAGTTCACCTTCTTGATCGGCGCGCGCGGGTTCATCCTCTTGAGTCGTTTGATGAGGCTTTCTGCTTCGTCTTCTTTTATCAAATCCGTTTTTGAAAGAAGAATTCGATCAGCGAAACCCACTTGTTCCTGCGCTTCGTGGAACTCGTCGAGCTGCTTGGGGGCGTGCTTCGCGTCGACCACCGTCAGGATCGAGTCGAGCAGGTAGTAGTTGCCGATGTCCTCGTCGGTGAAGAACGTCTGCGCCACCGGGCCCGGGTCGGCCATGCCGGTGGTCTCGATGACGACACGGTCGAACTTGAGCGCGCCGGCCTGGCGCTTGTCCTTCAGCTCGCCGAGGATGCGGATCAGGTCGCCGCGCACGGTGCAGCAGATGCAGCCGTTGTTCATCTCGACGATCTGCTCCTCGGACTTCTCGAGGATGTCGCCGTCGACGCCGGTCTCGCCGAACTCGTTCTCGATCACCGCGATCTTCTGCCCGTGGTCCTCCTTGAGGATCCGGTTGAGCAGCGTCGTCTTGCCCGCGCCGAGAAAGCCGGTGAGGATCGTCACCGGCACCATGTTTTCCTGCTCCGCCATTCGCTCTCCTAGTACTTGACCGTGCAGCCGTAGGGCGAGGTCGCCGCCACGCTGACCGGCTTGCCGGCCATCGCCTCACCGAGCGCCGCGCGCACGTGGTTCTTGGCCGTCTTCGTCTGCTCGGTGCTCGCCCAGCGCTTGTCGTCGATCGCGCCGGCGTAGATCAGCTTGCCTTGCGGGTCGATGACGTACATGTGCGGCGTGGTGCGCGCGTCGTACATCTTGCCGACCTTGCTGTCCTTGTCGATGAGCGTCGCCTTCGGCGCCGCGCCCTGCTGCGACATCCACTTCGCCATCTCCTGCGGCGACTTGAACTCGCCGTGGCCTTCGCGCGTGGAGTTCACCGTCAGCCAGACCACGTCCTTGCCGCCCATCTCCTTCTGCAGCGACTGCATGTTGCCGCTGTCGTAGTGGCGGCGCACGTACGGGCACTCCGGGTTGGTCCACTCCAGCACCACGAACTTGCCGCGCTGCTCGGAGAGCTTTACCGGCTTGCCCTGCACGTCGGGCGCGGTGAAGTCCGGGGCAGCCTGGCCGACCTTGGCGGCCCAGGCCGCGGGCGCGGCGAGAGCGAACGAGAGGGCGAGAACGAGTGATTTCATGGGAACCTCCGGGGGTGGGATTCTATCCGTCCAGCGCGGCGAGCACCCGCTCGCGCGTCAGGATCTCGGGAAGCACGACCGGAGCCTGCCCCGGGCGGTACACGACGTAGACCGGCACGCCGCTGCGGCCGAGCGCGGCGAGCGCGCGCGCGATCTTGGGATCGCGCTTCGTCCAGTCGGCGCGCAGGAGCGCCACGTTGCGCTGGCGGAACGCGTCCTTCATGTCCGCGCGGCCGAGCACGACGCGCTCGTTGACCTGGCAGGTCACGCACCACGCCGCGGTGAAGTCGACGAACACGGGCCGCCCGGCGCCGGAGAGCTCGACGATGCGCTGCTCCGACCACGGCTGCCACGCATCATCGTGCAACGCCGCGGGGCTGCCGACCTGCTGGACGAGCACCCAGCCCAGCCAGAGCACTGTCGCGTAGAGGGGCACCGCGAGCCATTGCTTCAGGCGCGGCATCCACGGCCCGGGCCTAGGCAGCCAGCGCCGCGCCGCCGGCGCCGAGGCGAGCACGGCGTAGGGCAGCGCCATGCCGAGGCCGAGCGCGGTGAAGACCGCGAAAGCACGCCAGCCGGATTCGAGCACCGCGTAGCCGAGCGCCGCGCCCATGAAAGGCGCGGTGCAGGGCGAGGCGACCACGACGGCGAGCACCCCGGAAAGAAAATGCCCCGACGAACCGCCGGCCATCGAGAGCCGCAGCTCGAACACCCCCGAGAGGTTGAGCGCGAGGAGCAGGAAGAACGCGGCGAGCACCGCGACGGCGATCGGCGACTGGAGCTGGAAGCCCCAGCCGAGCTGCTGCCCGAGCGCGCGCAGCCCGACGAGCAACCCGGCGAGGAGCCAGAACGACACGAGCACGCCCGCGACATAGAGCCACGCGTCGCGCAGGCGCGCATGCCCCTGCGCAAAGCCGAGCACCTTGATCGACAGCACCGGCAGCACGCACGGCATGAGGTTGAGCAGCAGCCCGCCCGCGAATGCGAACGCGAGCGCGACCGCGAGTCCGAGGTCGGCGAAGCGCGCCGAGAGGGGCGCGTTGACCTGGAAGGCCCTGTCCTGGTGAACGAGGATTCCATCGAGGGAAGAGAGCGGACCGACAGGCTGCGCCGCGGCGCGGAGCGACAGCCGGTAGTCACTCCCTTTGCGGGTCAGCGTCTGCTGCGCAGCGGGCTCGATCTTGCCTTCGGCGAACGGGAGGAAGAACGCGTCCTTGAGCGCGACACCCTGCGGTACGGTGATCGCGAGCGTCGCGCCGCCTTCTTCCTCGCGCGCGTCGAAGCGCCACCCGGCCGGCGCGGCTGCCGGGATCCTGGCGCGCGTCGCGGCGATCGTCGGCGCCCACGCCGGGTCCGCTGCGGCGGTGCGCGCGACCGGCAGCGTGACGGACAGGTCGGCGCTCTCCGGAATGCACTGCACTTCGCAGACCAGCCAATGGGCCCTTGCCTTGAGGACGACCGGCTTCAGGTCGACGTCCCTCGGCGCCACGACCCGCGTCAGCAGCAGGACTTCGCCGTGGTAGCCGAAGTTCATGAGCGGGCCGACCGCGATGCGCTCCGGCACCGGCCACTCGATGTCGCCCGCGGCAAAGCCCGCCGGCAACTGCCACTCGATGCGCGTGGGCTCGCCGGAGTCCCCCGGGTTGCGCCAGTAGGTGTGCCAGCCCGGGATCGCTTTGAGGCGCAACGCCACCGTCGTCGGCTCCCCCGGGACCAGCGCCGTCGTTTCGGCGACCAGCTCCGCCTCGGCCTGGGGCGTCTTGACGGGTGCCGCGGCGACGGAAACGGAGAAGAGGAAGAGGAGGAGAAAGCGCATCAATGCTTCTTCAGGTAGTGCTCCCGCAGCAGGTCGCGGCCGAAGTCACCCTTGAAGTCACGCCAGACCGTGTGGATGTGGTTGCCGTCGTTCTGCGACGCGTCGTACTCGATGAGCACCAGCGGCCCCTGGATGCGGTAGTAGTGCGGCTTGCCGCGCACCGTGGAGCCGGCCCAGGCGAAGGTGAGCGCCTCGACGCCGCCCTGCTTCGCGCGTGCGAGGCGCGCTTGCGCGAGGCCCGGCTCGAAGCTCGCGGCGTAGGTCTCGACGATCCGCCAGAGGAGCGCGCGCTGGCGCTCGTCGAGCCTGGCGGCGGCGAGGCCCGGCGGCGCCAGCGGCTCGACCGCGTCGCGGTTGCCGGTGACGATGTCCCCGTAGGTGCGCGTGTCGACGACGGCCTCGCGCCGCTGCGCCTCGGTGAGCGCATCGAACAGCGCCCAGCCGGCGTCGTGCTCTTCGCCGAGCGCCCGCAAGCCCTTGCGCGGGCCGCGCGCGACCGTCGCGGGATTCGCGCCGAAGAAGCTCGGCGTGTCGGCGGCGGCGCGATCGCCGGCGAGCGTGAAGTTGAGCGACAGGTGATGCCCCTCGAAGCGCCAGCCCCAGCGGGCGCTCGCGTCGGGGGTGCCGTAGACGGTGACGTGGTAGCGCTCCGGGTCGCGCATCAGGCCGAAGGTCTCGATCTCCTTGAGCACGATCTCGAGCTCGATGATGTTGACCGCCTTGCGGTAGCCGGGTTCCGAGAGCGCCGCGCGAAGCAGCGCGTGCGCGGCCTGGCGGCCGCGGTCGTCCATGTCCTTGAACGAGACGCCGTTGCGGCTGCGGGGCGTGAAATGCCAGTCGACCCGGTCGCGGTCGTCGAAGGGGCGCTGCGCCCTGGCGCGCTGCCCGTCCGGCAGCGCGGCGAGGAAGGCATCGGCCGCCGCTCGCATCCTCCGGGGAGCGTCCTGCGCCTGCGCCCAGGATGCGAGGGCAAGCGCGAGGAGAAGAACGAGCCTCATGAGCTCCTTAACAGGAGCAACCCCTTGAGATATTCCCCTTCCGGGAATTCGAGCGCGATCGGATGGTCGGCCGCGGCGCCGAAGCGCTCGACGATCTTCGCCTCGGCCCCGGCGTCGAGCGCCGCGCCGGCGACGATCGACTGGAACAGGCCCGCGTCCACCCCACCCGAGCAGGAGAACGTGGCCAGCATCCCGCCGGGCGCGAGCAGCTTGAAGGCGAGCAGGTTGATGTCCTTGTAGGCGCGCGCGGCGTTCTTCGCCTGCGCCGCCGTGGGAGCGAACTTCGGCGGGTCCAGGATGATCAGGCCATACCGCTCGCCCTGGTCCCGCAGCACCCGCAGGTGGGCGAAGACATCGGCCTTCCGGAAGTCGATCTTCGAGGAATCGAGAGGGTTCGCGGCGAGGTTGTCCTTCGCCACCTCCAGCGCCTCGGCGGAGCTCTCGAGGGCGGTGACGTGCGTCGCGCCGCCGGCAAGCGCCGCGAGCGCGAAGCCGCCGGTGTAGCAGAAGCCGTCGAGCACGCGCCGGCCCGGCGCGAGCGCGCGGATGCGCTGGCGGTTCTCGCGCTGGTCGAGGAAGAAGCCGGTCTTCTGCCCTTCCTGCACGTCGACGCGGAAGTTCAGGCCGTGCTCGATGATCGGGCAGCGCGAGGCGTTGCGGTTGCCGCGCGCGAAGCCCACGCGCGGCGCGAGCCCTTCCAGCTTGCGCACCTCGGCATCGGAACGCTCGAAGATCGCCGCGCAGCCGGAGAGCTCGCCCAGGGCATCGAGGATCGGGTCGCGCCAGCGTTCCGCGCCGGCGGACAGGAATTGCGCCACCAGCACGTCCGCGTAGCGGTCCACCACGAGGCCGGGCAGACCGTCGGACTCGCCGTGCACCAGGCGCAGCGCGTTGGTGTGCTTCGCCGCCGCCAACCCCTCGCGCAACGCGAGCGCGGTCGTGATCCTCTTCCTCAGGAAATCGGCGCCGATCTCTTCTCGCACGTCGAACGTCCATGCGCGCGCGCGGATCTGGGACGCGGGGCTGTAGGCGGCGAGCGCGAGCGGCTTGCCGGCGGCGTCGGCGACCTCGACCGTGTCGCCCGCGGCGGGCTTGCCCACGACCTTGTCCACGGCGCCGGAGAAGATCCACGGATGGCGTCGCCGGAGGGACTTGTCCCTGCCGCTCTTCAGGACCAGCTTCATTTCTTCCTCGCCCGCGGGTGCGCGGCGTCGTAGACCTTCGCCAGCGCCTGGAAGTCGAGGTGCGTGTAGACCTGGGTGGTGGAGATGCTCGCGTGCCCCAGCATCTCCTGGACCGCGCGCAGGTCCTGCGAGGACTGCAGCACGTGGGTGGCGAACGAATGGCGCAGCATGTGGGGATGCACGTGCTGGCCGAGGCCGCTGCGGCTCGCCCAGTGCTGCAGCCGCCGGCCCACGAGCGCCGGCCCGATGCGCCGGCCGCGCGCGCCGACGAAGAGCGCGCGCTCGTCGGTCGCGGCGAGCTGGTTGCGTACGTCGAGCCAGGCCTTGAGCGCGGCGCGCGCCCGGCCGCCGACCGGCACGGTGCGCGTCTTCGCGCCCTTGCCGGTGACCGTGACTTCCCCCTGCGCGAGATCGAGGCGCCCGTCACCGACGTCGAGCCCGACCACTTCGCCCAGGCGCAGCCCCGACGAGTACATGAGCTCGAACATCGCGCGGTCGCGCGCCAGCTCGACCGAGTCCGCGCCCGCCGCGTCGAGCAGCTTCGCCGCCTGCTCGACCGAGAGCGCCTTCGGCAGCGGCTTCGCCGCCTTCGGCGCGCGCACGCCGAGCACCGGGTTGGCGGCGATCCCCTTGTGCCGCACCAGCCACTTGAACAGGCCGCGCCACGCCGACAGCGTGAGCGCGAGGGTGCGGGGCGCGAGGCCCTTCGAATGCAGCAGCGCGACGTAGCGGCGCACCTGCTGGGCATCGAGCGCCTTCAGCGGCGCTTCCTTCTGCAGCCCGAGCAGCAGGTCGAGCGCGTGCGCGTAGTTCGCGAGCGTCGCGGGAGAAAGCCGGCGCTGGTGCTTCAGCGCATCGAGGTAGTCCGCGGCGAGCCTGGCGTCCGCGTTCACCGGGCGGTCAGATCCGCGCGGAGACGCCCGCCGCGCACAGCTCGCCGATGCGCCGCAGGTAGAGCACGCCCATCTCGGGGTAGAAGCGCTGCGGGTCCTCGCTGCCGAGCGCGAGCACGCCGAACACCGTCGCGTCGCCGAGGGGCACGAGCGCGATCGAGCGCACGTGCTCCGACGCCTCGCCGAACCACGCCAGGAACGGGTGGCCCGCCGCGGCGCCGCACTGCGGCGCGCCCATCGTCTCGGCGTGCTGGCGCTGCGCCGGCTCGACCGGGCCGGCCTCGGCGTAGTCCGGCGACACCGCCTTGCCCCAGATGCGCAGGGCGACGTGCGGCACCGCGAAGTCCTCGCGCAGGTGGAAGTAGAGCGAGTGCGCGAGCGACGGAAAGTCGCGCGCGCCGACCAGCGCGACCGCGAGGCGGTGCACCTTCTCGCTGATCGCGTCGTTCTCCTCGCCGAACTGCAGGAGCTCGGCGAGCTTTCCCTCGACCAGCTTCAGCTTCTCGCGCAGCGCGACGGTCTGGCGCTCCGAGAGCGGGATCGCGCGCCCGCCATAGGGATGCGGCACCTGGATCTTCTCCAGCAGCTCCGGGTGCTGGTCGAAGAACTGCGGATGCGTTCGCAGGAACATCGCGACGTCTTCGGCGGTCATTGTTGTTGTTCTTTCATACGGTCACTTCTCCTTCGAAGACGCTCTGCGCCGGGCCTTTCATCCACACTGCATTGTCGCCGCCGGCCCACGCGATGGTCAACGCGCCGCCGCGCGTCTGCACGCGCACCGGCGAGTCGAGCAGCCCGAGGCGGATGCCGGCCACCACCGCGGCGCACGCGCCGGTGCCGCAGGAGAGCGTCTCGCCCGCGCCGCGCTCCCAGACGCGCAGCTTCGCGTTGTGGCGGCCCTGGACTTGCAGGTAGCCGGCGTTCACGCGGTTCGGAAAGCGCGGGTGATGCTCCAGCACGGGACCCTGCGTCGTCACCGGCGCCTTGTCGACGTCGGGCACGATCTGCACCGCATGCGGATTGCCCATGGACAGGATCGAGAGCTCTGCGCCTTCTATCGTCTCCACCGCCTCGAAAACCGGCGGCCCCATGTCGACCGTCACTTCGCCGTCGTCCTCGAGTTTCGGCACGATGAGGCCGCCCAGGGTCTCGACCCGGATCTCGCGCTTGTCGGTGAGGCCGCGCTCGTGCACGAAGCGCACGAAGCAGCGCGCGCCGTTGCCGCACTGCTCCACCTCGCCGCCATCGGCATTGAAGATGCGGTAGCGGAAGTCCGCGCCCGCCTGCGTGGGCTTCTCCACCACCAGGATCTGGTCGCAGCCGATGCCGGTATGACGGTCGGCGATCCTGCGCAATTGCTTTTCATTCAAGGCAAACTTCTCTTGCGTGAAATCCAGCACGACGAAATCGTTGCCGGCGCCGTGCATCTTCGTGAAGCGCAGTTTCATCCGTAGAACCTCGGCTCTCCTTCCGGGCGCGTCTTGAAGCGCTTGTGCAGCCAATAGTATTGCTCCGGCATCTCGCGCACCCGGTCCTCGACGAACGCGAGCATGCGCCGCGCGTCGGCGACGTCGTCGCCGCTCGGGAAATCGGTCCAGGCGGGGTAGAGCTGCGCGCGGTAGCCGCCGCCGGGGAGCATCCGCGTCACGCACGGCACCACCGCGGCGCCGATCGCGCGGGCGATGCCGGAGAGGCCGGTCACCGTCGCGGCGGGCACGCCGAAGAACGGCACGAACACCGCGCCCTTCGGCCCGTAGTCGAGGTCGGGGAGGTAGTAGAGCAGCGCGCCTTCCTGCGTGGCGCGCAGCGCCTTGCGCAGTCCGACGTGGCGCGGGAACACCTTCCCGCCGAAGCGCGTTCGCCCCCGGGTGATGAGCGCGTCGAAGCGCTCGTCCTTCTGCCGCGAGTAGATGGTCGCGAGGGGCCGCTCCATCGAGAGGCGCGAGAGCGCCGCGTCGAGGCCGACGAAATGGGGCGCGAACACGACGACCGGCCGGTCCGCGGGGAGGTGCTCGAGGCCTTCCAGCCGCACCAGCTCGCGAAGGCGCGGCGCCGGCGCCCACCAGAGCATGCCGCGGTCGAGGAAGCTGCGGATGAAATGGCGCCAGTGCGCGCGCGCCAGCCGCTCGCGCTCGGCCGCGCTCTTCTCCGGGAAGCACCGGGCGAGGTTGGTGCGGATGACCGCGCGGCGCTCGCCGACGATCCAGTACAGCACGCACGCCGCGGCATCTCCGAGCACCGCCTGGAGGGAAAGCGGCAAGGCGTGCAGCAGGTACATCAGCCCGAAGACGATCCGGCTCACCGCGGCTTCGCGCCCCGGGGGGTCTTGTAGCGGTTGTAGCTCCACAGGTACTGCTCGGGACATTCGCGGATCAGCGCCTCGAGCGCTCGGTTCATGCGCCGCGTCGCGCTCTCGCCCTCGAGCTTCTCAGGCAACGGGCGCAGCACGATCTCGTAGCCCGCGCCGCGCGGCAGCCGCTTGCCGAAAGCGAGGAAGCAGCGCACCCCCGGCCGCTCGGCGAGGCGCGCGGCGAGCGTCATCGTGTACGCGGGGCGGCCGAAGAAGTCGGCCCACTCGCCTTCGCCCTCGCCGGGCACCTGGTCGGGGAGGAATCCCACGGCCTCGCCGCGCTTCAGCGCCGAGAACACTTCGCGCACGCCGGTCACGTCGGCCGGCACGAGGCGGATGCCCGGGCGGCCGCGGCCCTCCTGCATGAGCGGCTCCAGCGCGGCGATCTTCGGCGGCCGGTAGAGCACCGTCATGGGCGTCTGGCGCGCCGCGTACTGCGCGGTGATCTCGAAGCAGCCCATGTGCGGCGTGAGGAAGAGGACCGGCTCGCGCTTCGCCACGGCATCGAGCGCCGCCTCCGCGCCGCTGACCTTGCGCACCAGCGCGGCGGTAGCGGCGTGGGGGCGGAACCACATCGCGGGCAGCTCGGCGAGCATCCGCCCGGCGGCGGCGATCGCCGCGCGCCGCACGGCGCCGTCGTCGATGCCGGCCTGCGCGAGATTGCCGCGCAGCTGCGCGCGGTAAGCGGGAGACAGCCCGTAGATCGCCCACCCGAGCGCGCCTCCCGCCGCATGCAGCACCGAGAGGGGCAAGTGGGCGGCGGCGCCGAGGAAAAACCTGAGGAACGCTCGCAAAGGTTTTGGTATCCTTGCCGCCTTCCAACAAGGGCGGGACCGCGAGTTGCTATGAGCGATTTTCTGTTTACTTCTGAATCCGTTTCCGAAGGCCACCCGGACAAGGTCG
>DASZQH010000292.1:0-12024 GCA_035549805.1 Burkholderiales bacterium | reverse complement strand
CGCCCGGCCTGGGCGACCTGAAGCGCGCCCAGGCGGAGTTGTCGATGCACCAGCGCAACGTGCTCGGCCCGGACGCCGACGGCCTGACGGCGAAGATCGAGGCGTGCAAGACGATGGAGGAGCTGCGCGCCTATTTCGCGGCGCAGCGCGGCACGCTCGACGAATGGCTCGGCAAGTCGAAGAGCGCGGTGTTCTGGGCGAAGGCCGATCCGTACCTGAGGTAGCGCGTGCGCTGCTCGGCACGGGGCTTGCTCTCTTCCCGGGGTCCCCTACCCCATTTCAGAGAGGAGAAAGCTCCATGGAGCCCGCCCAAGCCGATCGCACCTTGAACAAAATCCCCTCGCGCGTGGAAGACGTTGCAATGGACGCGCGCACCAAGCTCAACGAGACCGTCTCGCAGGTCGGCGACCGGGCGCGCGAGTACATCCGCTACGCCGATCGCCACGTGCACAACAACCCCTGGACCGCCGTCGGCATCGGCTTCGGTGCCGGCATGGTCTTCGGCGCGCTGCTCGCGATGGCGGTGAGCTCGCAGCGCAGCAGCAGCATCCTCAACCGCTTCTAGGGCGCGCCTGCTTTCGCCCCGGCATCACGGGGCGCCTATCGCGACAGGGCGTACCGCGGACCCCGCGGCGCCCTTCTCGCGAAGCGGCAGCAGCATCGCGCACGACGTCCAGACCTTGTCGCGCGCGAGCTCGTCGAGCTTCGCGTTCTCGACGTGGTGGATGCCCATCTGCGTCAGCATGTGATGATGTACCGCGAACGGCAGCCCGGGCGGCACGCCCGGGGCCGGCCCGGCTTTCCCCTGCAGCATCCCTTCCGGCACCGGATCGACGAACGGCGTGTCCAGGCCGATCGCCACCGCGCGCTTCAGGCCGATGTATTGGGCCGCGTCGTAGGAAAGGCCGGGCGCCTTCGTGTAGTAGCTCTTCTCGGCGTCGGGGTCGCGCCAGTGATCGCCCCAGCCGGTATGCACGAGCACGACGTCGCCGGGGAGGATGCCGCGACGCTCGAGGCCCTGCGCCTTCAGCATCGCCTCGATGTCCTTCGCCGTGACGAGCTGCCCGGCGGCCATGGGCTTGCCCTTGCCGACGTGCGCCTTGGCGTCGAGGAGCACCGCGCTCGTCACGATCGGCGGCGCTTTCTCCATGCCGAGCCTGAGCAGCGGCGACTCCGGCGTCGGCTTTACGTCCTTCTGCGTGAAGCCGCCGTAGTAGAGCGCGCCCTCGCCCGTGAAGGGCGCCTTGCCGTCCCACGGGTCGCGGAACGCCGCGAAGTGGCCGAGGGCGTCCATCTGCGTGCCCTGCTGCCCCGGCTCGGCGCCCTCGTTCAGCGTCTCGCTGTTGAAGAGGTGCGCGGTGCCGGGAATCCCGGCGCTCGCCTTCGGCTTCACCGCGTACGGCCCGGTGAACGGGGAGAGCGGCATCGTGTTGGAGCGCTCGTGCGACAGCTCGTAGGACTTCGCGCCTGCGCGCGCGAGGTGCCAGGCGCAGCGGGCGTAGGTCTGCGCGCCGATCGCGTTCGCCATGCCGCGCTCGTCGCCCGCGGGCCAGGGCGGCGAAGGCGCCTTCTGCGCCTGCTTCACCAGGCGAGCGGGCTCGGCGGCGAGCAGGCAGGACGGCAGCAGCGCGAGGGCGAGGAGCAGCACTTTCATGATGCCTCCTTGAGGGGTCGGGGCGGCTTCTTCGCCGCGAGGAAGAAGATTGAACCCATACCGGCGAGCAGCGCAAGGATCGTGAACCCGGCACGGTAGTCGCCGGTGATGTCGGCCGCGATCCCGGCGATCATCGGGCCGCCGATCTGGCCGATCATCAGGACGAGGAACGACAGGCCGAGGATCATGCCGATCGCGGAGCGGCCGAAGTAGTCGGCGCGGATCGCCTGCATGAACGGGCCGCGCAGGCCCCAGGCGACGCCGTGCAGCACCGCGAACGCGACCACCGTCGCGGCAGGCCACGGCGAGTAGGCGGCGAAGGCGAGCAGCGCGAGGCCGGAGGCGTGCATCAGCATGCAGACCGCGCAGATCAGGCGCTTCTCCCAGCGATCGCCGATCAGCCAGCCCACCGCCACGCCGCCGATCTGCATCACCGTGACCAGCGTGAACACGAGCGCCGCCTCGGCAATGCTGTAGCCCAGGCCTTCCTTGAGATGGGCGATGGCGTGCACGATCACCGCCTGGACGATGAAGAGCGCGAACGCATGGCCGAGCGAGATGAGCCAGAAGGCGCGCGTGCGCAGCGCCTCGCGTGCCGTGAAGTCGCGGGTTCCGTCTTCCTTTTTTCCCCCCAGCTCCATTTGAGAAGGGCGATCGGCTTGAATGCCGTCGACGACCTCGCCGCGGTCGGACGGGCGGTTGTAGATGAGCGAGGCGAGCGGGAAGCCGACCACGATGGCGATCACGCCGGAGACGAGCGCGGTGGCGCGCCAGCCGTAGGTCTGCAGCGACCAGGCGACGATCGGCGTGACGATGCCGCCGACGGCCAGGCCGATGGAGAGCGTCGAGATGGCGCGCGCGCGCCAGCGCTCGAACCAGTGGATGATCGCGACGTTGAGCGGGAAGAAGCCGCAGCAGCCGGCGCCGAGCGCGATGACGACGAACGCGGCGTAGAACCCGGGCAGGCTGTCGATCTGCGACAGGGCCATCAGGCCGAGGCCGAACACCACGATGCCGATGCGCACGAAGAAGCGCGGGCCGAAGCGATCGAGCAGCCAGCCGAGCACCGGGCCGAGGAGCGCGGTCTCCATCTGGTGCAGGGCGGCGGCGCCGGAGAGGGCGGTCTTGCTCCAGCCGCGCTCCTCCGAGAGCACCGCCACGTAGGCGCCGAAGGACTGCATCATCAGCCCGGCCTGCAGGAACTGCAGGCCGCTCGCCGCGCCGACGACCTTCCACCCGTAGAAGAGCCGTTTCATCCCCGCGCCGAGCGTACTCCAAGGCGGCCCGTAGAATGTGCCGCATGGCGATCTCCATGTACGACCTCTCCGTGCCGCGCTTCGCGGCGATGCTGCGCAACCTCTCCGGGATCCTCGACAAGGCCGAGGCGCACTGCGCCGCGCGCAAGATCGACCCGCTCGCCCTCACGCAGGCGCGTCTCTTCCCGGACATGTTCCCGATGGCGCGGCAGGTGCAGATCGCCTGCGACACGGCCAAGGGCGCCACGGCGCGGCTGGCCGGTCTCGAGGTGCCCAAGCACGAGGACACCGAGCGCACGCTCGCCGAGCTGAAGGCGCGGATCGAGAAGACGCTCGCCTTCGTCGAGGGCGTGCGGCGCGACCAGGTCGACGGCGCCGAGGGGCGCGAGGTGGTGCTCAAGATGCGCGACCGCGAGGTCCGCTACACGGGGCAGCAATACCTGCTCGGCCACGCCTGGCCGAACTTCTACTTTCATGCCACGACCGCCTACAACCTGCTGCGCCACGGCGGCGTCGACCTGGGCAAGCGGGATTTCCTCGGCAATCCATAGGGTTATCCGCTCGGGCACGAAACCTGCGGCATGGGCCGCATGAAGCCCGAGGAACTGGGGGCGCTGTCGAAGTACCTGTCCGCCCTGGACGACGACCTCACCTCGCGCGTCGACGAGATCTTCGGGCGCCATCCGTCGCTGCAGGGCTTCTCCGTGCAGGGCACCGAGGCGCTCCCCGAGGCGATCCGCGCCAACGTCATGGCCAATACGCTCGTGGTGGCGGAGGTCGGCGTCGCCCCGCTGTGCGGCACGGACTACTCGGAGAAGGTGAGCGACGAGATCGCGGTGGTGCTGCTCGACTTCGTCAAGGAGCGCCCCGAGGCCGCGGAGCTGCTACGCGACCGCACCTTCGCGCGGATCCTGCACTAGCGCTATTTCTTGCTGGCCTGGAAGACCGAGCTGAGGTCGACCTCGTCGAGCTTCACCGCGGCCTTGGCCTTCGCTTCGTTGATCGCCTTGGCGCGGTCGGTTTCCTTCTCCGCGGCTTCGAACGCCTCGGCCATCTTGAAGGACATCGCCGCGAGCACCTTCGGATCGGGCCGCTTCGCTTCGGGCGCCGCCGGCGCGCTGTAGATCCGCGCGGCGAGGTTGACGAAGATCTGCAGCGCGATCTCGCGGAACGAGGTGTCAGCCACGGGGGCCTGGACGGCCTGCTTCTTCTCGCCTTCGCTCATCGTGTGTCCCTAGTGCATTCGTGCGGTAAGGAATCGGACCCGCTCCGCCAGCGAGCCTAGCATCGACTCGGCGAAGCCGGGGCTCATCTTGACCAGGCCGAGGAAGCCGTTGCGCGTGATGGGCAGCAGGGCGCAGTCGGTCTCGGCCACCACGGTGGCGAGGCGCGCGGACTGGTCGACGAGCGCGGCCTCGCCGAACACGCCGCCCGGCCCGAGGCGCTCGACGACGCGCTCGCCCATCTTGACCACCGCGCGGCCCTCGGTGACGACGTACATGCGCACGCCTTTCTGTCCCGCCTGCACGATCACCTTGTTGCGGTCGTAGTACACCGGCGGGTCGTCCGAGAGGCCCTTCGCCAGGTCGACGAGGTGCTTCGCGTTGAAGGCCACGCCTTCCTTGGCCGCCTTGTCGGCGGAGAGCTCGCCGTCGGCGGCGAGCTGCGCGATGGTGTCGCGCAGCCGCTTCACCATCACGCTCATCAGCATGAGCGCGAACACCGGCTTCCTGCGCAGCGCGGCCTCGAACTGCTTGCCGTCGAGCGCGATCACCGTGCAGTCGGTCTTCGCCACCGCGGTGGCGCTGCGCGGCGCATCGGTGATGGCGGCGAGCTCGCCGAAGACCTCGCCGGGCTTTACCGCGCCGACTTCCTTCTTCCCGCTCACGAGCGCGATCTCGCCCTTGAGGAGGAGGTACATCTTGCTGCCCTTGGCGAGGAGGCGGCTGCCCTTCTCCTTCTCGCGGAAAAGGGTGGTGCCCGCGCTCACCCGCTCGCCCTTGCCCGCCGCCTTGAAGAAGGCGAGGGCGACGCGCGGGTCGTAGACGGAGTCGCCGGCGGCGCTCACGACAGCGGCGGAACGCCGAGCTCCTTGCACTGCTGGCGCGCGTAGGCGAGGCCGACCGGGCCGAAGCTGTCGGGCCCGTTGTTCACCGTCACGATCTTCTCGTTGCGCAGGAAGACGGTCATCGGGTAGGTGTCGGCCCAGCCGGTGCCGGCCCGGTCGCGGTCGCGCACCCAGACGCAGACCGCCCAGCCGTGCTGCTGCGGGTCGAGGCCCACCTGCTTCTGGAACATCTGCTTCGGCTCGCTCTTGAACTCGACCACCGCCTGCGACGGGTCGCGCAGGCGCAGCTTCAGGTAGCTCGAGATCTCCTGCTTCCAGTGCACCGGCGCGGGCCCGTAGTTCACCGAGTCCATCTCGTCGCGCGTCACCTTGGGGGTTTCGCAGGCCGCGAGGAGCAGGACCGCGAGAACGCACAAGCTTTGAACCGCTGATTTCATTATGCTTCCCTCCTATGAAACCCATTCTAGCGCTCCTCCTCGCATGCGCCCTCGGCGTTCCCGGCGCGACTTATTCCCAGTCCTGGCCGAGCCGGCCGGTCAAGCTGGTCGTGGGCTTCGCGCCCGGCGGCGCCGCCGACATCGTGGCGCGCGCCCTGCAGGACCCGGTGTCGCGCGCGCTCGGCCAGCCGCTCGTGGTGGAGAACCGTCCCGGCGCGGGCTCGAGCATCGCCGCGGAGTACGTCGCGAAGAGCGCGCCCGACGGATACACGCTGCTCATCGCGAGCCCGTCGAGCATCCTCGTCAATCCGATCCTCTCGCCGAAGGCCGGCTTCGATCCGATCCGCGATCTGGCGCCCATCGGCAAGGTGAGCACCTCGCCGCTGGTCGCGGCGGTGAATCCCGCGCTCGGCGCGAGCACGCTGCAGGAGCTCGTCGCGATCGCGAAGAAATCGCCCGGCAAGCTCAACTATTCCACTTCCGGCAACGGCTCCGCGCCGCATCTCGCGGCGGTGCTCTTCGCCCGGCTCGCCGGCGTCGACATGGTGCACGTGCCGTACAAGGGGGGCGCGCCCTCGGTGCAGGCGGTGCTCGCGGGCGAGACGCAGCTCTCGTTCGCCACGCCCCCCTCGGTGCTGCCGCTGGTGCAGGCGGGCCGCCTGAAGGCGCTCGCCGTGACGAGCCGCGAGCGCTCCCCGCTCGTGCCGGGGGTGCCCGGCATGAGGGAGGCCGGGCTGCCCGACTACGAGATCGCGTTCTGGTACGGCTTCTTCGCGCCGGCGGGCACGCCGGACGAGGTGATCCGCAAGGCGTTCGCCGCGACCACCGCGGCGGTGAAGGATCCGAAGGTGCAGGAAACGCTCGCGCCCGCCGGCACGGAGACCGCCGGGTCCGCCTCCCCCCGGGAATTTGCGGAATTCCTCACGCAGGATGCAAAGCTTTGGGCGCGCCTCGTGAAGGAATCCGGCGCCCGGGCGGACTGACACTCTTTAAAACCCGCGCGCGGAGTTTGGGAGTAGCGTGAAGTCATGACTGCTTCGCGCCGCGCCGAGCATCGGGTCGAGGAAAGCGTCTTCTCGCTCTTTCAGGAGATCCCGGCGCTCTGCGGCTTCACCGTGGCGCTTCGCACCGACGGCCTGGAGCTCGCCGACATCGGACTGTTTCCCGCCCCCGCGGATGACGAAGCGAGGCTGATCCACGCCGAGATCCGCGACGCGCTTTCGGCGCTGCTCGAGGAGCAGCCCGAGGCGCACCGGCTGCTCAGCGGCCGCACGTTCGCCCGGGCCCTGCACTAGCGACCTGTCGCTCTGCGGCGACGTCTGCGCGGACCACGAGGGCAAGTTCGACGGGAAACCTGCGCCCGCTAGGGTAGGGGTCATGAAGCCACGCCTGCAGGGTACCGCCGCCAGCATCGAGGACGGGGTCTGGCGCGCCGCCGACGCCGAGCTCACGACCCAGATCCACGGCCTGTTCACCCGCTGCCCGGACCTGGACGGGTTCTCCGTCCAGGCGAAGGTGCGCGCCGAGGGCAATACGTCCGACGACGACGAGCTTTTCGTGACCGCCATCGGGATCGGCCCGCTCGCCGCGCGCGAGCGCTATGCCGACATCTTCGAAGACATTGCCACCACGCTGAAAAACCTGCTCGAAGAGCGCCCGGAAGCCGCCGCCCTGCTGCGCGGCCGGACGTTTGCCCGTGTAGTGCACTGAATCAGGTATCGGCTTGTAGTCGTTTCAGGGATTCCCTGATAGGCGAGGGCGCTACCCGCCGGTAACGTGGCGGGCATGAAATCCCTCCCCCTGAAGTCGCTGGACAGGCTGTACCCGGACCAGAAGCGCGTGGTCGCGGACGTGGAAGCCAAGATCGCCGCGCTGTTTGCCCGCTGCCCGACCCTGTGCGGGTTCTCGGTGCAGGACCGCGGCCAGGTCCAGACCAGCCGGCCCGCGCAGATTCCCGAGAACCAGATTCCCGACGCCGACCTCTACGTCACCGAGATCGGCGTCTTTCCGAAGCTCGGCGCCGACCAGTACGCCGACGTCTTCGACGAGATCACCATCACGATCTCGAGCCTCGTCAACGAGCAGCCCAACGCCTACGACGTGCTGCGCGGACGCACCTTCGCGCGCACCATCCAGTAGCAGTCGCAAGCCGGGGACGGACAGAAGAACAACGATAAGAAGGGGAAGTGGGGTTGAGGATGGGCGCCGCGAGGCGCCCTTTTTTTTGGCCATGAGGTACATTCCGCCTCCATGCTTGATCTCCAGGTCGGCAAGTACGAGGTGCAGACGTTCCTCGGCAAGGGCGCGACGGGCACGGTCTACCTCGCGAAGGACACGTTCACCGGGCGGCAGGTCGCGCTGAAGACGATCGAGCCGGAGGTGTTCCACAACCCCGAGTTCGGCACCGTCTACAAGGCCCAGTTCCAGAACGAGGCTTCGCTGGCGGGCAAGATCCGCCACCCGCACATCGTCACGATCTACGACGCGGTGGTGGGCGAGGACTCCGGGCACATCGCGATGGAGCTGGTGACCGGCGGCGACCTCTCGCAGTACGTGAAGCCCGACGCGCTGCTGCCGGCGGCCGACGTGCTGCAGGTCGGCTTCAAGTGCTGCGGCGCGCTCGACTACGCGTACCGCGAGCAGGGCATCGTGCACCGCGACATCAAGCCCGCCAACATCATGGTGACGAAGGACGGCGACGTGAAGATCGCCGATTTCGGCGCCGCGTTCCTGAGGAAGAGCAAGACGTCGCAGACCACCGCGATGGGCTCGCCGTTCTACATGGCGCCCGAGCAGATCGAGGGCCGCGAGCTCAACTTCCACAGCGACATGTACTCGCTCGGCGTGGTGCTCTACGAGCTGCTCACCGGCAAGCGGCCGTTCCAGGCCTCGAGCATCGAGGCGCTGGTGCAGCAGATCCTGATGGAGGACCCGCCGCCGCCCTCGAAGCTGAGGAAGGGCATCCCCGCCATCGTCGACAACGTGGTGATGCGCGCGATGAAGAAGCGGCCCGAGCAGCGCTACGCCACCTGGGCGCAGTTCTCGGTCGAGCTGTCGAAGGCGGTCGCCGCGGTGCTGCCCCCGGACGCGATCGCCGACAGCGAGAAGTACCTCGCGCTGTCGAAGGTCGAGATGCTGCAGATGCTCTCGGACGCGGAGTTCTGGGAGCTCGCCGCCGCCGGCAAGTGGAGCAAGGTGCCGAAGGGCCACGCCATCATCAAGGAAGACCTTGCCGGGCACAGCTTCTATTTCCTCGCCCGGGGCGAGGCCAAGGTGACGCGCACCAACCGCCTGCTCAACACCATCAAGGAAGGCGAGTGCTTCGGCGAGATGGCCTACATCCGCGGCGGCGAGGAGCCGCGCCACGCTACCGTGGTCGCGCTCACCGACGTGCTGGTCGCCGAGTTCCAGCCCGAGACGCTGGAAAAGATGACGCACCAGGCGCAGCTGCACCTCACGCGCGCGCTCGTGCGCAACGTCGTCGACCGGCTTGTCCTCGCCAACGAGCGCCTCACGCACTAGCCTCGCGCGGGCCGTCCAGGCGCCGCCCTGGATGGTCCGCCTGTTCCTTCCCCTCATCGCGCGCCACGCCGCCGGCGAGCTCGCGCGCCAGCATCCCGGCCTGGGCCGCGAGGAGATCCGCGCGAAGATGCTCGCCGACGTTCCCCGCGACGCCGACCCGGCCGTGCTCGCCATGGTCGACGCCGTGGTGGCGCGGCTGCCATCGAGCGCAGCCTCCGGGGAGAGCCCTGCGGAGCAAGGCGGCGGGCTCTCGGCGGCGCTCCTCGTGCTCGCGAACCTGGTGCCGCTCTACGGGGTGATCGCGTGGGGCTGGGAGGTGTTTCCGCTGCTGGTGCTCTTCTGGGCCGAGAACGTGGTGGTCGGGGTGCTCAACGTGGCGCGCATGCTCGCGGTGGACCCGGCCGATGCGCTGCTCTGGGGCGCGAAGCTCTTCCTCGTGCCGTTCTTCTGCCTGCACTACGGCATGTTCACCGCCGGCCACGGCGTGTTCGTGCTCTCCGGAATGTTCGGCGGGCAGGGCTACCGGGTCGAGGGCCTGAATCCCCTCGGCGCGGCGCTCGCCGCGTTCCGCGACTTCGACCTGTGGCTGCCGTTCGCGGTCCTGGCCGCGAGCCACCTGTTCTCGTTCCTGTGGAACTACCTGTGGCGCGGCGAGTTCCGGCGCGCGCAGCTCAAGCCGCTCATGCACAAGCCGTACGTCCGCGTCGTCCTGCTGCACCTCACGATCATCTTCGGCGGCTTCGGCGCGATGGCGCTCGGCTCGCCGGCCTGGGCCCTGGTGCTGCTCGTCGTCATGAAGACCGCGGTCGATGCCAGGGCGCACTTGAAGGAGCACCGGGACGCATGAAGGGCAAGCGCGTCGCGTTGCTGGAGAGCCGGCTCGGCCGCGAGATGGCCGACCTCGTCGCGCGCCGCGGCGGCGTGCCGGTGCACGCCCCCGCGCTCGCCGAGCTGCCGGACCTCGACCCCGCGGCGATCCGCGCGCTCGTCGAGTCGCTCCTGCGCGAGCCCGCGAGGCTGTTCGTCTTCCAGACCGGTGTCGGAACGAAGGCGCTGTTCGCCGTCACGGACCAGCTCGGAATCACCGATGATCTCTTGCGAAGCATTGCTTCTTCCGTCGTGGCCGTACGGGGGCCCAAGCCCACGGGCGCGCTAAAGGCGCGCAAGGTGCGCATCGACCGCAGCGCGGCCGATCCGTTCACGACGAGGGAAATCCTGGCCGCCATCGCGGACGTCGACCTCACCGGCGCGAAAGTCGTCGTGCAGCGGTTCGGCTCGCGGAACGTCGAGCTCGATCGTGCGCTCGAAGCGCGCGGTGCGGCGGTGATCGAGATTCCGACCTACCGCTGGTCGCTGCCCGCGGACCTCGCGCCGCTGCAGGAGCTCGCCGGCGCGCTCGAGCGCGGCGAGATCGATGCCGTCGTCTTCACGAACGCGGAGCAGCTGCGCAATTTCCTCAAGGTGGCGCCCGAGGCGAAGGCGGCGCTCGACCGGACCCTGGTGGCGTCGATCGGACCGGTGGCGTCGGCGGCGCTGCGCGAGGCGGGGGTGGGCATCGGGCTCGAGGCGAGCCCGCCGAAGCTCGGCGCCCTGATGGCCGCCCTGGAAGCGGCCCTTTCCCGAACCCGGCCGGGCTAGAGGCGCCGGCCGAGCACCAGCTCGAGGTCGCCGCCGGTCTTCAGGCAGGTCGCGAAGAGGTCTTCGGCGAAAGTGCGGCTGGAGACGCCGGGCTCCTTCTTGTAGGCGGCGTCGAGGATGTCCCTCATCAGCGTGGCGCCGCGCTCCGAGGCCGCCACGTCGTAGATGCGCGCCATGATCGTCGCGGCCTTGGGGGCCTGCACTTCCTCCTCGGCGAGGGAGCGCGCGACGATCGCCATGTCGGCCGCCACGCCGCACTCCTCGGCGGACTGCAGCCGGGGCTGGGCCGACGCGTGGAATGCGGCGGAGAAGGAAACGGCGAGGAAAGCGGCGGCAAGCGGCAGGGGGCGGGGCATGGGCATCTCCTATGACCCGCGCCCCGCAAGCGCCATGCCGGCCCGCGCCGCCGCTCCGGCTACGGCGTGAGCTGCCCCCGCACCTCGCCGCCCTTGTTCCGGTCGGTGTGCACGTTGACGTACAGCCGGCCTTCGCGGAAAGCCTGCAGGTCTGCCGCGCTCAGCTTCGCGCCGGACGGCGCGCTGTAGGTATCGCCGCTCTTGGTCAGGGGCACGACGACCGGGCCGTTCTGCCCGCGCGCGCCGCGATGGATGTGCGCCATCGTGCCCTGGACGCCGCTCGTGGTGACGCTGCCGCTCACCGCGCCGTCGTTGCCGACGGTGAAGCTGCCGCGGCCCGAGCCCGCGGCCGCCACCGGCGGGACCTCCTCGCCGCCGCTCAGCGAGACGTTCACGGTCTTCCCGCTGCCCGTGCCTCCGCCCATCGCGCCGCAGCCCGCCAGGGCCGCGACCGCGACGATGCACAACGCCGTTCTGATGAAACTCATGGTGCCCTCCTCCGTGATGGGTAAAGCGCCAACAGCCGGGTGGCTACAATATTCCCATGCCGAAGATCGCCGCCTCCACCGCCCTCGCGCGGCTGCGCATCCTGGACCTGACGCGCGTGCGCGCCGGCCCCACCTGCGTGCGGCAGTTCGCCGACTTCGGCGCCGACGTGATCAAGATCGAGTCGCCCCCCGGGGTGGACCCGAACGAGAACATGGGCGGGCCGCGCGACGGCTTCGACATGCAGAACCTGCACCGCAACAAGCGCTCGATGACGCTCAACCTCAAGACGCCGGAGGGGCGGGAGGTGTTCGCGAAGCTGGTGAAGGGCGCCGACGTGGTGGTCGAGAACTACCGCCCGGACGTCAAGTTCCGCCTCGGCATCGACTACGAGTCGCTGAAGAAGATCAACCCGCGCATCATCCTCGCCAGCATCTCGGGCTTCGGCCAGGACGGCCCCTACGCCGCGCGCCCGGGCTTCGACCAGATCGCGCAGGGCATGACCGGGCTGATGGGCGTCACCGGCGAGCGCGGCGGCACGCCGATGCGCAGCGGCGCGGCGATCGCCGACGTCGCCGCGGGCCTGTATGCCGCGCTCGGCATCTTC
>DASZQH010000291.1:0-2240 GCA_035549805.1 Burkholderiales bacterium | reverse complement strand
GCAGGTCGAGCCCGTCGATGGCCTTGACGCCGCCGAAGTGGCGCGAGACGGCCTTCAGCTCAAGCACGGCCGCCCCCGCGCTTGCCGAAGAAGCCATGCGGGCGCAGGTTCATCGCGAGGACGATGAGCGCGCCGAAGAGGAGGTTGCGCCAGTCGCCGAGGAAGCGCAGGCCCTCGATGAGGAAGCCCTGGACGAAGATCACCGCCGCCACCGTGCCGAACACGCTGTTCAGGCCGCCGACGATCGGGTAGGCGATGGCGAAGGTCGCCACCAGCACGTTGAAGTTCGAGTGCTCGATGTGCGTGGTGTAGTGGGCGTAGAGGCCGCCGCCGACCCCGGCGATCGCGCCGCCGATCGTGAACGCGCTCACCTTGACCGCGGTGAGGTTGAGGCCGACCGACTGCGCCGCGAGCTCGTCCTCGCCGACCGCGCGCAGCACCGCCCCGTAGCGCGAGCGGTCGAACCACCACAGGAGCGCCAGCGCCGCGAGCGCGAACCCCCAGATGAAGAGCATCACCTCGAAGGTGCTCCAGCCGTTCTCCGGGAAGAAGCGGATCTGGCGGAAGCCCTCGCCGCCGAGGGGCCCGACCTTCACCTCGCCCTTGGCGACCTGGTAGTCGAAATTGAAGAAGAAGAGGCGCACGCCCTCGCCGAACGCGAGCGTGGCCACGACCAGCATCAGGCCCTTCACGCGCAGCGCCGGAAAGCCCACCGCGCACGCCGTGATCGCCCCGGTGACCGCGCTGACCGCCAGCGCCGGAACGAGATGCCATCCCGCCAGCACCGTGAGCATCCCCGCGGCATAGGCGCCGATGGCGAAGAACGCCGCCTGCGCCATCGTCACCTGCCCGGTGAGCAGCACGATGTAGGCCGACAGGCCGAGCAGCGTGTGGATGCCGATGATCTGCGCCAGGCCGAAGTAGAAGTCCATGGTTCTTCTTATTGCCCCCCTGACAAGGGGGGCGTGACCCCCGCGCAGGCGGGGGGAACGGGGGGTTGGTTCTGGAGCTCAGAAAAAGCAAACCCCCCGCTCGCGGAGCTCGCTTCCCCCCTTAACAGGGGGGCGGCAATCAGCGCGGAGGGCATCAGTCGCGGCCTCCCTTCGCCGCAAAGATCCCACCCGGCCGGAAAAACAGGAAGACGAAGAGCAGAAGCATCACGTACAGGTCGCGCTCGGTGACGCCGCGGAACTGCTGGAACAAGCTCTCGAAGCCGCCGACGAGCAGGCCGGCGACGATGGCGCCGGGGATGCTGCCGAGGCCGCCGATGACGGTGACGATGAGGCCCTTCACGGTGAGCGGGCCGATGAGGAGCGGGGAGAGCGCGCCCACCGAGGCGCCGATCATGGCGCCGGCGAGGCCGCCGAGGAGGCCGGTGATGACGAACGTCATGCCGTTCACGCGCGCGACGCGGATGCCGCAGAGCTGCGCGGCGACGGGCTGCTGGGCGACGGCGCGCGTGGCGAGGCCGAGGCGGGTGCGGTAGAGCAGGGCGAGCAGCCCGACCATGCACAGGACCGAGAGCGTGAACACGAGGAGCAGGTCGCCGCGCAGGGTGAACTCGCCAGCGCGCAGCATGACGTCGCTGAAGAGCGCCGGGTAGTTGAGCGGCAGGCCGTCGGTCGCGTGCACCACCATCTCGTCGATGAGGAGGAACATGCCGACGGTGGCCATCAGCGTGGCGAGCGCGTTCGCCGACGGGATGAAGTGGAAGCAGGCGAGGTAGACCAGCCAGCCGATCACGCCGCCGGCGAGGAAGGCGCCGAAGAACACGATCCAGGCCGGCGCCTCGGCCCAGAACGCGCCGAGGATCAGCAGGCCGGCGTACGCCCCGCCCACCGACGCCGCGGCGTAGGCGAGGTTCAGCTTGTGCATCACGCCGAAGACGAGCGTGAAGCCGATGCCGATCAGCGCGTAGGTGGCGCCGAACAGGATCCCGTCGGAGATCGACTGGAGGTAGTCGAGCATGGGCGAAAAAAACGGGCGCAGCGAGCTGCGCCCGTCTTTTCAGCGCGCCGCTATTGCAGCGGGTTGTGGAGAACGACCCAGTTGTTCCCCTTGGCGGTCACGAACAGGTACGGCTTGTCGGCCTCCCGGTCGTCGGTGCGCTTGTTGACGCCGAGCAGGCCCTTGGTCTCCCTCAGCTTCGCCAGGCCGTCGCGGACCTTGCGCCGGTCCTCCTGCACCTTCGCCTTGTCGCCGGAGATCTTCTCCGCCTCCATCACTTCCTTCAGGATGAA
>DASZQH010000290.1:0-19549 GCA_035549805.1 Burkholderiales bacterium | reverse complement strand
CGCGCCTTCGCCCCAGTTGTAGGAAGCGAGGGCGAGGTGCCAGTCGCCGTGCATCTCGTAGAGCTTGGTCAGGTAGTCGAGCGCGGCGCTGGTCGACTGCACCACGTCGCGGCGCTCGTCGTACCACCAGCTCTGCTCGAGCTTGTAGACCCGGCCGGTGCCGGGAATGAACTGCCACAGCCCCGACGCGCGGGCGCGCGAGTACGCCATCGGGTTGAACGCGCTCTCGATGATCGGCAGGAGGGCGAGCTCGGTCGGGAGGTTGCGCTTCTCGATCTCTTCGACGATGTGGTACAGGTACAGGCGGCTGCGGTCGAAGATGCGCTGCAGGTATTCCTGGTTCGCCGCGTACTCCGCGGTCTTGCGCTTCACGAGCGGCCCGCCGAGGTTGGGCATCGCGACGCCGCGCCGCACGCGCTCCCACAGGTCGTCGGGCGCGGCGGTCCGGTCGATGGTGGGCAGGTCCTTCAGCGGCTCCTCGATCTCGACCTTGCGGCCGTCGAACTTCGGCAGCGTCTCGGCGCGCGGAACCGCCGTCACCGGCGGCGCCGGCGGCGGTTCGGTCAGCACCGCGGGCGGCTTGGCGGTGGCGGATGCCTCGGGGACCGGCGCGAGCTCCGGGGCGGGCGCAGGCGGCGGCGCCGAGGCGCAGGCCTGCAGGAGGAGCGCGGCGAGGGCGAGCGCCTTCCTCAAGCGTTGTTCTTCCAGTCGCGGATCGCGGCGAACACGCGGACCGGGTCCGCGATGCGCGCGCCGAGGTACTTGTTCGCCGACGCGACGACCGCCGGCTCGTCCCAGCGCAGGAACGGATTGGTCGCCTTCTCCTCGCCGAGCGTGCTCGGCAGCGTCGGCCGCCCCGCCTCGCGCAGCTGGCGGGCCTGTCGCTCCCGCTGCGCCAGGGATTCGTTGCCAGGCTCGACGCTGCGCGCGAAGCCGATGTTCGCGAGCGTGTACTCGTGCCCGCAGTAGACGCGCGTCTCGTCCGGCAGCGCGCGCAGCTTCGCCAGCGACGCGTGCATCTGCTCGGCGGTGCCTTCGAAGAGGCGCCCGCAGCCGCAGGCGAACAGCGTGTCGCCACAGAACAATGCGCCTGCCCCATAATAGGCAATATGCGCGCGCGTGTGGCCCGGGATGTCGAGCACCGAGAAGGACACCCCGAGCGCGGGCAGCGTCACCGTGTCGCCCTCGGACACGGGATGGGTGAGCGTGGGAATGGGCTCGCCGCGCGGCCCGTAGACGGGAACGTCGCGGTGGCGGCGCAATTCGGCGATGCCGCCGACATGATCGGCGTGATGGTGCGTGGCAAGGATTGCTGAGAGCTCCAGCTTCTCGCGGGACAGGAACTCCAGGACCGGTCCGGCGTCGCCGGGGTCCACGACGGCCGCGGCTTTCCCGCGGCGCAGCGTCCACACGTAGTTGTCCTTGAATGCAGCGACCGGAACGATCTCGAGCATGAACCGGCAATCCTTCGTGCAAAACGTGGCGTCGAAGTATAACGGGGGCCGCTCATCGCTCTCCGACTGGTTCTCCTCGCCCCAGGGCGCTTATGTCCTCGACTGGGAGCTGCCGCAGTTTGACAGCGCCGTTGAAGATGTGTTCGGGCTGAAAGCGGTGCAGATCGGCCTACCGGAGGTCGATTTCCTGCGTCAGAACCGCATTCCGTGGCGCTTTACGCTCGCCCTGGAGCCCGGCGCCGCGGTCGCGGCCGACCCGCTGCAGCTCCCGATAGAGACCCAGAGCCTCGACCTGGTGGCGCTGCCGCACGTCCTCGAGGGCCACCACAACCCGCACGACGTGCTGCGCGAGGCCGAGCGGGTGCTGCGCCCGGAGGGCCAGGTGGTGATCTCGGGCTTCAACACCCTGTCCCTGTGGCGGCTGGGACAGATCGCCCACGGGCGGGACGGCGCGCCCTGGGACGCGCGGTTCATCGGCCTGATGCGCCTGCGCGAGTGGCTGCGGGTGCTCGGCTTCGAGCTCAACGGCGGAATTTTCGGCTGCTATGCGCCGCCGTTTCGCGACAAGCTGTGGCTCGATCGCTTCCAGTTCATGGAGAAGGCCGGCGCGCGCTGGTGGCCGATCGCCGGCGGCATGTACGTGGTGCGGGCGATCAAGCGGGTTCACGGCATGCGCGTGGTGACGCCGGCCTGGCGCCGGGAGCGCGCCCGGCGCCGCGCGCTCGCCGCCATGCCGCAGCGCTCGCACAAGAAATATGAGTGAGATCGAGATCTTCACGGACGGCGCCTGCCGCGGCAATCCCGGTCCCGGGGGGTGGGGCGTCGTGCTCAGGTACAAGGCGAGCGAGAAGGAGCTCTGGGGCGGCGAGGCCCAGACCACCAACAACCGCATGGAGCTCACGGCGGTGATCCGCGCCCTCGAGGCCCTCAAGCAGCCGAGCCGGGTGCGCCTGTACACCGACTCGCAGTACGTCCAGAAGGGGATCTCGGAATGGATCCATTCCTGGAAGAGGAAGGGCTGGAAGACGGCCGACCGGAAGGACGTGAAGAACGTCGACCTGTGGCAGGCGCTCGACCGCGTCGCGGCGCTGCACGAGGTGGAGTGGAAGTGGGTGAGGGGCCACGCCGGCCATCCGGAGAACGAGCGGGCGGACGCCCTGGCCAACAAGGGGATCCCAGGTGGCGCGACAGATCGTCCTTGACACGGAGACCACGGGCCTCAACGCCAAGCTCGGCGACCGCGTGATCGAGATCGGCTGCGTCGAGATCAGCAGCCGCCGCTTCACCGAGCGCAACTTCCACGCCTACCTCAACCCGGACCGGGACATCGAGGAGGGCGCGGCGAAGGTGCACGGCATGACGCGCGAGTTCCTCGCCGACAAGCCGCGCTTCGCCGACGTGGCGCCGGCGTTCCTCGACTACATCCGCGGCGCCGAGCTGATCATCCACAACGCCGACTTCGACGTCGAGTTTCTCGACATGGAGCTGAAGCTCCTCCGGGCCGGGCGGCTCGCCGACCACATCGCGCGCGTCACCGACACGCTCGCCTTCGCGCGCGAGCTCCATCCCGGCAAGAAGAACTCGCTCGACGCGCTGTGCGAGCGCTACGGGATCGACAACTCGAATCGCACCCTGCACGGCGCGCTGCTCGACGCGCGCCTGCTCGCCGAGTGCTACCTCGCCATGACGCGCGGCCAGGAAAGCCTCGTCATGGACCTCGACGCGCAGGATGCCGACAGCGCGGCGGCGGCGGTGAAGCTCGACGTCTCCAGGCTCGTCGTGCTGCGCGCCACGCCCGAGGAGATCGCGCTGCACGATAAGTACCTCGACGGCATGGAGAAGGAAGCGAAAGGGCCCGCGCTGTGGCGTCGTATACTCGGGGCCTCATGACCCCGAGCGCCTTCGACCGGGATCTCGACCGCACGCCGGCGAACTACGCGCCGCTCACCCCGCTCTCGTTCCTGGAGCGCGCGGCTTCGGTGTATCCGCAGCGCGTCTCCGTCCTGCACGGGCGCGAGCGCTACACGTGGCGCCAGACGTACGAGCGCGCCCGGCGGCTCGCCTCGGCGCTCGCGAAGCGCGGCATCGGCCGCGGCGACACCGTCGCGGCGATGCTGCCGAACATCCCGGCGATGTACGAGGCGCACTTCGGCGTGCCGATGTGCGGCGCGGTCCTGAACGCCCTGAACACGCGCCTCGACGCGGAGGCGATCGCCTTCATGCTCGAGCACGGCGAGGCGAGGCTGATTTTCGTCGACAAGGAATTCTCGGGGACGGTCGATGCTGCGCTCAAGCTGACCAAGAGGAAGGTCGTCGTCGTCGACGTGGAGGACGCGGAGTACGCCGGGCCCGGCAGGCGGCTCGGCGAGACCACCTACGAAGCCCTCCTCGCGGAAGGCGATCCCGCGTACGCGTGGCAGGGGCCGAAGGACGAGTGGGACGCCATCGCGCTCAACTACACCTCCGGGACCACCGGCAATCCGAAGGGCGTCGTCTACCACCATCGCGGCGCCTACCTGAACGCGATCTGCAACATCGTCACCTGGGGCATGCCGCACCACGCGGTGTACCTGTGGACGCTGCCGATGTTCCATTGCAACGGCTGGACGTTCCCCTGGACGATGGCGGCGAACGCCGGCACCAACGTCTGCCTCCGGAAAGTCGACGCCGCGACTATTTTTTCCTTGATCAGGACCCATAAGGTCACGCACTACTGCGGTGCCCCGATCGTGCACTCGACGCTCATCAACGCGCCGGAGGAAATGAAGCGGGGCATCGCCCACAAGGTGCACGGCATGGTCGCGGCGGCGGCGCCGCCCGCGGCGATGATCGAGGGCATGCAGCGCATGGGCTTCGACATCACCCACGTCTACGGCCTCACCGAGGTCTACGGGCCCGCCACGGTCTGCGCGAAGCACGAGGAATGGTCCGCGCTCGACGTCGGCGAGCAGGCGCGGCTCAACTCCCGCCAGGGCGTGCGCTACCTCATGGAGGAAGGCCTGTCGGTGATGGACCCGGAGACCATGACGCCGGTGCCCGCCGACGGCGAGACCATGGGCGAGATCATGTTCCGCGGCAACATCACCATGAAGGGCTACCTGAAGAACCCGAAGGCCACCGAGGAAGCGTTCCGCGGCGGCTGGTTCCATTCCGGCGACCTCGCCGTGATGCACCCCGACGGGTACGTGAAGATCAAGGACCGCTCGAAGGACATCATCATCTCGGGCGGCGAGAACATTTCCTCGCTCGAGGTGGAGGACGTCCTCTACCGGCATCCGGCGGTCCTCGCCGCGGCGGTGGTCGCGAAGCCCGATCCGAAGTGGGGCGAGACCCCCTGCGCTTTCGTCGAGCTCAAGGCGAGCTCGAAGGTCACCGAGCAGGAGATCATCGATTTCTGCCGCGAGCACATGGCGAAGTTCAAGGCGCCGCGCGCGGTGGTGTTCGGCGAGCTGCCGAAGACCTCGACCGGCAAGATCCAGAAGTTCATGCTGCGCGAGAAAGCCAAATCCGCCAGTGCGATCGACACCTAGAGAGATATGAGCGCCAACCCCAAAGCCGAAGAAGCGGTCCTCCTGCGCGAAGACAGCGACGGGATCTGCACCCTGACGATGAACCGTCCCGGGCAGATGAACCTCCTGACGACGGAGATGCTTTCCGCCCTCCAGCAGCAGCTCGATGCGATCAGGAACGATTCCTCGGTACGGGTCGTCGTGCTTGCCGCCGCCGGCAAGGGCTTCTGCGCCGGCCACGACCTGAAGGAGATCCGCGCGCTGGGCGAGCAGGCGAAGATCGAGAAGCTCTTCGCGCAGTGCAGCCGGATGATGCAGTCCATCGAGCGGCTGCCGCAGCCGGTGATCGCGCGCGTGCAGGGCGCGGCGGCGGCGGCCGGCTGCCAGCTCGTGGCGCAGTGCGACCTTGCGGTGGCCTCCGAGGCGGCGAAGTTCACCACCCCCGGCGTGACCTGGGGCTTCTTCTGCTCCACGCCCGGGGTCTCGGTGGGACGCAACATCTCGCGCAAGCGGGCGATGGAAATGCTGCTGACGGGCGATCTGCTGACTGCCCAGAAAGCACTGGAGTGGGGGCTGGTGAACCGTGTTGTTCCCGCGGACGCTCTCGCCGCGGAGACCGAAAAGCTGGCGAAGCAGATCGCCGAGAAGCCGCCGGTGACGGTGGCGGAAGGAAAGAAGGCCTTCTACCAGCAGATGGAGCAGGGGGTCGCGAGGGCCTACGAGATCGCGTCGACGGCGATCTCCTGCAGCTTCGCGCACGCGGAAGGGCGCGAAGGCATGGACGCGTTCATCGAAAAGCGTCCTCCGCCGGGCCGGAAGCCCAGCACCTAGAAGTTTATCGCCGTATCCACCTGTTCGCCGCCCCTCCGCCGCGCTAGAGTCCTCCGGAGGAGGAGAGAGCGGTGCAGGCGCGAGAAGAGCCGGCCGGCCAGGATCCCGAGCGTCCCCGGGTGCGCATCCTCGTCCTCGAGGACGACGCTTCCTATGCCGCGCTGGTCGGCCGGCACCTCGCCGGCGCGCCCTGGGTCACGCCGGTGGTCGAGGTGGCCGGCACGCTGGACGACGCTCTCGCGCGGCTCGCCGGGCCCGGCGTCGATCTCGTCATCGCCGACCTGAACGTCCCCGACTCGCAGGGCGCCGGGACGATCGCCGCGCTCGCCGCGGCGTGCCAGCAGCCGATCATCGCGATCACCGCCGACGACGACCCGAAGCTGCGCGCGCAGGCGATGCGCGCCGGCGCCTACGAGTTCCTGCCCAAGCGCACGCTCGACGCCGCGTCCCTCGGCAGCCACGTGCGCCTCGCCGCGATGCAGGCGCAGGCGCTGCGCTCTCTGAAGGCGAGCGAGGCGCGCTTCCGCGGCCTCACCGCGGTGTCCTCGGACTGGTACTGGGAGCTCGACGAGGAGCTGCGCTTCGTAGCCGACGCCGAGGAGCCGCAGTTCGCGGGGCAGCGCTCCTCGCGCCGCAAGGGACGCACGCCGTGGGAGGTCTATCCCGCGGACCTCACGGCGCAGGCGTGGCGCGCGCACCGCGCGACCCTCGAGGCGCACGAGCCGTTCCACGACCTGGAGTACGAGCGCCGCGAGGAGGACGGGACGCGCCGCTGGGTGAGCGTCTCCGGCCATCCGGTGTTCGATGCCGGCGGGGCCTTCCGCGGCTACCGCGGCGTGGGGCGCGACATCACCGAGCGCAAGAAAGCCGAGCGGCGCCTCGCGCTCGAGCACCGCATTGCGCGCGCGCTCGCCGAGTCGCGGCCGGCGCCGGAGACGCTGCTCGAGATCATGGTCGCGATCTGCGAGGCGGAGTCCTGGGACTGCGGTCGCTATTACACGGTGGACGAGCGCCTCGGAAAGCTGCGCCTGGACCTCGCCTGGGCGACCAGCGACGCGATGCGGCGCTTCAACGCCGAGTCGGAAGGCGTCACGATCGCGCGCGGCGAGGGCCTCGCCGGCGCCGTGTGGGCCGAGGGCGAGGCGCTCTGGGTGCCCGACGTCGCCCGCGACGGGCGCACCGCGAACAGGGCGATCGCGGAGCGCGCCGGCGTGCACGGCGCGTTCCTCTTCCCGGTCGCCTCCGAGGGCCGCGTGCTCGGCGTCTTGTCCTTCTCGAGCGCGTTCGTGCGCGAGCCCGAAGAGCGCCTGCAGCAGACGACGCGCGTCATCGGCAGCCAGGTCGGGCGCTTCCTGCGCCACAAGGAAGCCGAGTCGGCCCTGCGCGCGAAGGACGCGCAACTGCGCCTCATCATGGACTCGGTGCCCGCGACGCTCGCGTACTGCGACGCGCAGGAGCGGTTCCTGTACACCAACCGCGCGCACGCGCAGATGTACGGCTATCCGCCGGGGAGCGCCACCGGGCGCACCGTGCGCGAGGTGATGGGCGAGCGCGCCTACGCGGCGGGCGACGAGAACCGCCGCCGCGTCCTGCAGGGCGAGACGGTCACCTACGAGCTCACCTACCAGGACGCCGCCGGCCAGGAGCGCATCCGCTCGATCCATCAGGTGCCGGAGCTCGACGAGGCGGGGCGCGTCACCGGCTACTTCAGCCTCGGCACCGACATCACGGAGCACAAGCGCGCCGAGGAGCGCGTGCGCTACCTCGCCCACCACGATGTCCTCACCGGCCTGCCGAACCGCCTCCTGTTCCAGGACCGGGTCGGGCAGGCGATCACGCAGGCGCAGCGCACCCGCAGCAAGGTGGCGGTGCTGTTCATCGACCTCGATCACTTCAAGCACATCAACGATTCGCTCGGGCACCCCGTCGGCGATCGACTGCTGCAGGACGTTGCCGGGCGGCTGCAGCGCTGCGTGCGCGAGGGCGACAGCGTCTGCCGCCTGGGCGGCGACGAGTTCGTGATCAGCCTGCCGGGGCTGGCGGACAGCCAGGCCGCCGCGCTCGTCGCCGCCAAGGTCCTCGAGGCGCTCGACCGGGCCTTCGAGATCGAGGGCCGCGAGCTGCACGTGGGCGGCAGCATAGGTATCAGCGTCGCCCCGGAAGACGGCCTGGACGCCGCCGCGCTGATGCGCGCCGCGGACACCGCGATGTACCACGCGAAGGAGCGCGGGCGTGGCAGCTACCACTTCTACACCGAGGCGCTGAACGCCGCCGCGCAGCAGCGGCTCGAGCTCGCGAGCCAGCTGCGCCTCGCGCTCTCGCGCGGCGAGTTCGTGCTGCATTACCAGCCGCAGGTAGACCTCGGGAGCGGCCGCATCTTCGCCGTCGAGGCGCTGCTGCGCTGGCAGCGCCCGGGCGAGGCGCCGATGTCGTGCGCGGGGTTCATCTCCGTCGCCGAAGAGACCGGCCTGATCCTGCCGATCGGCGACTGGGTGCTGCGCGAGGCGTGCGCGCAGCTGAAGCGCTGGCGCACGGCCGGCGCGCCGGACCTGATGATGGCGGTGAACCTGTCGGCCCGGCAGTTCTACCAGGCGAGCTTCGCCGAAGCCGCGGCCCAGGCGCTCGCCGCGGCGCAGCTCCCGGCCTCGGCGCTCGAGCTCGAGATCACCGAGAGCGTCCTGCTCCTGCCGAACGCCGAGAATCTCGCCACGCTGCAGCGCCTGTCGGCGATGGGCGTGCGCCTCACGGTGGACGACTTCGGCACCGGCTACTCGAGCCTCGCCTACCTGCAGCGCTTCCCGCTGCACGGCCTGAAGATCGACCGCGGCTTCGTCGCCGGCATCGGCCGCGACACGAGCCACACCGCGATCGTGACCGCCATCATCGCCATGGCGCAGAGCCTGCGCCTTTCCGTGGTGGCCGAAGGGGTCGAGGAGGAGGGCCAGGTCGCGTTCCTGCGGGAGCGGGGCTGCCGCTTCGCGCAGGGCTTCTACTTCGGCAGGCCGATGGAGGCCGACGCCCTCGCCGCCAGGCTCGGCCTCAAGTAAGGGGCAGCTCGGCCGTTTCCTTCACCTCTTCCATCACGACGTACGTGTGCGTCTCGCGCACGCCGGGCAGCGCCCAGACGGCGGAGGCGGTGAATTCCCGGTAGGCCCGCATGTCCTTCACGCGCGCCTTGAGGAGGTAGTCGAAGCCGCCGGCGATCATGTGGCACTCGAGGATCTCGGGGCGCGCGTGCACCGCGGAGCGGAAGGCGTCGAAGACGTCGGGCGTGGTGCGGTCGAGTACCACCTGCACGAAGACCAGCATGCCGGCCTCCACGGAGGCGGGATCGAGCCTTGCATGGAAGCCGCGGATGAACCCCGCGCCGCTCAGCGCGCGTACCCGCTCCAGGCACGCGGCCGGGCTGAGGTGCACGCGCGCGGCGAGGTCCACGTTCGACATGCGCCCGTCCTTCTGCAACAGGCGCAGGAGCTGGCGGTCGATGCGGTCCAGCGCGCCGAACTTCATTCGGCCGGCGGGGGCGGCCGCGGGCGGGTTCCGAACCTTGCTCGGTTTCATCGACGAAGCTCCGTACTTAATTTGACGAATGGCTGCCTATGATGCCCTGAAATTCGGCATGGGCGCCCCCGACCTTCCTCTCCCCGAGTCCTGGCTGCCGCGCGCCCGGTCCCTCGCGCTCGCCCTGGCCGAAGGCGAGCGCGCCCGCGGCCCCTGGCTCGACGTGCAGCGCCTGTTCTCATGGCTGCCGCCGGACGAGCCGCTCGGCGAAGGCCTGTTTCGCCTCGCCGAGGCGCTGCCTCGCACGCCGGATCGCGCCTCGCGCCGCGCGCTCCTGCGCGAGCACGTCCCGTTCCTCCGCGCGCCGGCCGTCGCGGCCCTCGCGCTGCCGCTCGCGGAGGCGGGGCTGCGCGCGGTCGCCCGCCAGTTCGTCTACGCCGAGAGCATCGAGGCGGCACTCGCCCAGGCCCGCGACGATCGGCGCCACCGCTTCTCCTTCGACATGCTCGGCGAGGGCGCGCGAACCGCGGAAGACGCGGCGCGCGGGTTCTCGCGCTACGCCCGGGCCATCGCGGCGACGGGCCGTGCCGGCGAGCCGCAGCGCCTCGGGGTCTCGATCAAGCTCTCCTCGCTGCACCCGCGCTTCGACGCCTGCGGATATCCTGCCGCACGCGCCCTGTTGCTCGAGCGCGTCGCCGGCCTGTGCGCGAGCGCGGCGCGCGCCGGGATCGGCCTCACGATCGATGCGGAGGAATCCGAGCGCGCGCCGCTGCAGCTCGACCTTTTCGCCGCGCTCGCGCGGCGGCCGGAGCTCCTCGCCTGGGACGGGCTCGGCATCGTGGTGCAGGCCTACCGCACCGGCGCGCTCGAGACGCTGCGGGAGGTGCTGGCGCTCGCCCGCCTGCGGCGCGAGGCGGGCGGAGCGGCGCTCGCGGTACGCCTCGTCAAGGGCGCGTACTGGGACGCCGAAGTGAAGCGCGCACAGGAGCTCGGCCTCGACGGGTATCCCGTCTTCACGGCGAAGGGCCGGACCGACCTCGCGTATGTCGCCGCCGCGCGCGCGCTCCTCGACGCCGCCGGGATCGTGTTCCCGCAGTTCGCCACGCACAATCCGGTGACGGTCGCCTGCATCGTCGCGCTCTCCGAAGCGCGCCCTCCTTGCCCGTTCGAGTTCCAGCGCCTGCACGGCATGGGGGAAGGCCTCGACGCGGCGATGCGCGAGCAGTTGCCGGCGCTCCCGGTGCGCGTCTACGCGCCCGTCGGAGAAAGGCAGGAACTGCTCGCCTACCTCGTGCGGCGCCTGCTGGAGAACGGCGCAAGCACGTCCCACGTGCGCCAGGCCGCGCGCAGCAGCGATCCGGGGGCGCTCGTCGATGCGGCGCTCGCCTTTGCCGAGGGGCCGCCGCCGGCGCCCCGACTTCCCGATCCGACGGAGATCCTCATGCCCGAACGACGCCTCGCGCGCGGCCCCGACCTCGGCCGCCTTCCCACCCTGGAGCGGCTCGCGAAGGAGGTTGCGGCGGCCCCGAAGGACTGGCTTGCTCCCGTGGCGGACGGCGACGCCGGAACGGCTCGGCAGGCGATCGACGCGGCCTACGCCTACCGGGACGAGTGGGCCCGCACGCCGGTGGAGCAGCGCGCCGCTGCGCTCGAGCGCCTCGCCGACCGCATGGAGGCGGACACGCCGCGGCTCGTCGCGTTGTGCGTGCGGGAGGCAGGGAAGACGCTCGCGGACGCGCACGCCGACGTGCGCGAAGCGATCGATTTCTGCCGCTACTACGCCGGCGAGGCGCGGCGCCTCTTCGTGCCGCTGCCGCTGCCTTCGCCCGCGGGGGAGCGCAACGAGCTCACGCTGCATGGCCGGGGCGTGTTCGCCTGCATCAGCCCGTGGAACTTCCCGGTCGCGATCTTCACCGGGCAGGTCGCCGCGGCGCTTGCCGCCGGCAACACGGTGGTCGCCAAGCCCGCGGAGCAGACGCCCCGCGCCGCGCTCCGCGTCACCGAGCTCGCGCTCGAGGCCGGCATTCCCGCGCAGGCGCTGCACCTCGTGCCGGGGCGTGGCGAGGAGGTCGGCCAGGCGCTCGTCGACGACCCGCGCGTCGCGGGCGTCGCGTTCACCGGCTCGAACGCGACCGCGAAGGCGATCCAGCTCGCGCTGGCGCGGCGCGACGGCCCGATCGCGCCGCTCATCGCGGAAACCGGCGGGCTGAACGCCATGCTCGTCGATTCGACCGCGCTACCCGAGCAGGTCGTGGACGCGGTCGTCGCGAGCGCGTTCCGCTCGGCCGGGCAGCGCTGCAGCTCGCTGCGCATGCTGTATCTCCAGGAAGAGATCGCGCCGGTCGTGCTCGAGCTGCTGCGCGGGGCGATGGCGGCGCTGCGCGTGGGCGATCCCGCCGATCCCGCGACCGACGTCGGTCCCCTGATCGACGAAGAGGCGCACCGCGCGCTTTCCGGCTACGTTGTGCAGATGAGGGCGAAGTGGCCCGTGGTGGGCGAGACGCCGTTACCGGCGCGGGCGGGGAACTTCCTTGCGCCCGTGGCCTTCGAGGTCGGATCGATCCGCGACCTGCCAGGGGAGCGTTTCGGGCCGATCCTGCACGTCGCCCGGTTCCGCATCGGCGACCTCGACCGCGTGATCGACGACGTGAACGCGTGCGGGTTCGGGCTTACCATGGGCATCCATACCCGGCTGCAGTCGCGCGCGGAGCAGGTGCGGCGGCGCGCCCGGGTGGGAAACCTCTACGTGAACCGGAACATCATCGGCGCGGTCGTCGGCATGCAGCCCTTCGGCGGGGAAGGGCTCTCGGGCACCGGCCCCAAGGCGGGCGGCCCGCACTACCTGCCGCGTTTCGCGCTCGAGCGCACCTTTACGGTCAACACCGCGGCCGCCGGCGGAGACCTCAGCCTCGTGACCTCCAGCCTTTAGACGTGAAACCGGTGCGAAGAGGGTTGCACGGTGGGATAAGTTCCATCATTATCCCGCGGCGCAGCACGGAGGGGGCTGCCGCATGAGCACCGACACGATTCTCGAAACACGCGGACTGACCAAGGAATTCCGGGGCTTCGTCGCCGTCAAGGACGTTTCCCTGAAGGTCCGTCGCGGCACCATTCACGCCCTCATCGGCCCGAACGGCGCCGGCAAGACGACGTGCTTCAACCTGCTCACGCACTTCCTCGAGCCGACGCGCGGCCAGATCTTCTTCAACGGCAAGGAGATCACCGGCTCGGCGCCGGCGAAGATCGCGCGCATGGGCCTGGTGCGCTCGTTCCAGATCTCGGCCGTGTTCCCGCACCTGACCGTGCTCGAGAACGTGCGCATCGCCCTGCAGCGCAAGGAGCACGGCGCCTCGTTCGATTTCTGGCGCTCGGAGAGATCCCTGGAGAAACTGGATGCGCCGGCGCGCGAGCTCATCGAGGCCGTCGGCCTTTCGGACTACCAGGAGACCGTCGCGGTCGAGCTTCCCTACGGCCGCAAGCGCGCGCTCGAGATCGCGACGACCCTCGCGCTCGACCCGGAGATGATGCTGCTCGACGAGCCGACCGCGGGAATGACGCACGCGGACGTGGAGCGCATCACCGCGCTCATCAAGCGCGTGTCGGCGAACCGCACCGTGCTGATGGTCGAGCACAACCTGTCGGTCGTCTCGACCCTCTCGAACACGATCACCGTCCTGCAGCGCGGCGAGGTCCTCGCCGAGGGCGACTACGCCGCCGTGTCGAAGAATCCGCAGGTCATCGAGGCGTACCTCGGCCATGGCTGACGTCCTCCTCAAGGTCGAGAAGTTGAACGCCTGGTACGGCGAGTCGCACATCCTGCATGGCATCGACTTCGAGGTGCGCAAGGGCGAGGTGGTGACGCTGCTCGGGCGCAACGGCGCCGGCAAGACCACGACGCTGAAGTCCATCATGGGCATGGTAGGCCGCCGAGAAGGGTCGATCCGCTACCTCGGCAACGAGACGATCCGGATGCGCTCCGACACCGTGGCGCGCCTGGGCATCGCCTTCTGCCCCGAGGAGCGCGGGATCTTCGCCAGCCTCGACGTCGAGGAGAACCTGCTCCTGCCGCCGCAGATCGCCCCGGGTGGTCTGTCGCTGGCGCAGATCTACGAGCTGTTCCCGAACCTGAAGGAGCGCCTGCGCAGCCAGGGGACCAAGCTCTCCGGCGGCGAGCAGCAGATGCTCGCCATCGCGCGCATCCTGCGCACCGGGGCGAAGCTGCTGCTGCTCGACGAGCCCACCGAGGGCCTCGCCCCGGTGATCGTGCAGCAGATCGGGCGCACCATCGAGAAGCTGAAGAATGACGGGTTCACCATCGTGCTGGTCGAGCAGAACTTCCGCTTCGCGCAGAAGCTCGCCGACCGGCACTACATCGTCGAGCACGGGCGCGTGGTGGAAAGCCTTTCCGGAGCCGAGCTGGAGGCGAGCCTGGACCGGGTGCACGAGTACCTCGGAGTCTGAAATTCACCAATGTGAGGAGACGCAGATGCAAATGAGGAAGATGGCAGTGGCCGTATCGCTGGCGCTCGCCGCCGGCGCGGCGCAGGCGCAGGTGTCCGACGGCGTGATCAAGATCGGCGTGATGAACGACATGTCGAGCCTGTACGCCGACATCGCCGGCCCGGGCTCGGTGGTCGCGGCGCGCATGGCGCTGGAGGATTTCCAGAAGACGTCGAAGGGCCTCAAGGTCGAGATCGTCTCGGCCGACCACCAGAACAAGCCCGACGTGGGCTCGAGCATCGCCCGCCAGTGGTACGACGTGGACAAGGTCGACGTCATCGTCGACGTTCCGACCTCGTCGGTGGCGCTCGCCATCAGCCAGCTGACGAAGGACAAGGGCAAGGCGTTCATCGGCTCCGGCCCAGCGTCTTCCGACCTGACCGGCAAGGCCTGCTCGCCCAATACCGTGCACTGGACCTACGACACGTGGATGCTCGCCAACGGCACCGGCTCCGCGATCGTGAAGACCGGCGGCGACTCGTGGTTCTTCCTTACCGCCGACTATGCCTTCGGCCATGCGCTCGAGCGCGACACCGAGGCGGTCGTGCTGAAGGGCGGCGGCAAGGTGCTGGGCAAGGTGCGCCACCCGCTCAACGCGCAGGACTTCTCCTCGTTCCTCCTCCAGGCGCAGGCGTCCAAGGCGAAGGTCATCGGCCTCGCCAACGCCGGCGGCGACACCATCAACTCGATCAAGCAGGCGGCCGAGTTCGGGATCGTCGGCAAGGGGCAGAACCTCGCCGGCATGCTGGTGTTCCTCTCCGACATCCACGGCCTCGGCCTGAACACCGCGCAGGGCCTGATCTTCACCGAGACGTTCTACTGGGACCTGAACGACCAGACGCGCGCCTTCACCAAGCGCTTCGCGCCGCAGAACGGCAACAAGTACCCGACGATGGTGCAGGCCGGCGTGTACTCGGGCGTGCTGCACTACCTGAAGGCCGTGGAAGCGGCGAAGACCGACGACGGCACGAAGGTGGTCGCGCAGATGAAGAAGATGCCGACCGACGATCCGCTGTTCGGCAAGGGCCGCATCCGCGAGGACGGGCGCAAGATGCACAACGCCTACCTGGTGGAAGTGAAGAAGCCGGCCGAGTCCAAGGGGCCGTACGACTACTACAAGGTCCGCGCGACGATCCCGGCCGAGCAGGCGTTCCGTCCGGAGAAGGACGGCGGCTGCTCGCTGATCAAGTAAGGGCGTGACGTAAAAAGAGCATGACCGAGATCTTCGGCATCCCGACGCAGGCGCTGTTCGGCCAGCTGCTGATCGGCCTGATCAACGGGTCGTTCTACGCGCTGCTGTCGCTCGGGCTGGCGGTGATCTTCGGTCTGCTCAACATCATCAACTTCACGCACGGGGCCCAGTACATGCTGGGCGCCTTTGCGTCCTACCTCCTGCTGACGAAGGCGGGGCTCGGCTACTGGTGGGCGCTGCTGGTCGCGCCCATCGTGGTCGGCGCCTTCGGCATGGTGATCGAGCGCACCATGCTCAAGCAGCTCTACAAGCTCGATCACCTCTACGGGCTCCTGCTCACCTTCGGGCTGGCGCTCATCATCCAGGGCGTGTTCCGCAACGAGTTCGGCTCCTCGGGCCAGCCGTACCCGATCCCGCAGGAGCTCACCGGCGGCCGCAACCTGGGCTTCATGTTCCTGCCGAACTACCGCGCCTGGGTGATCGTCGCTTCACTGGTGGTCTGCCTTGCCACCTGGTTCGTCATCGAGAAGACCAAGCTCGGCGCCTACCTGCGCGCGGCCACCGAGAACCCGCAGCTGGTGCAGGCGTTCGGCGTCAATGTGCCGCGCATGATCACGCTTACCTACGGCTTCGGCGTAGGCCTCGCCGCACTCGCCGGCGTGATGGCCGGGCCGATCTACCAGGTGAGCCCGCAGATGGGCGCGGACATCATCATCGTCGTGTTCGCCGTGGTGGTGATCGGCGGCATGGGCTCGATCCTGGGCTCGATCGTCACCGGCTTCGGCCTGGGCATCGCCGAGGGCCTGACCAAGGTCTTCTATCCGGAGGCGTCGAACACGGTGATCTTCATCATCATGGCGCTGGTGCTGCTGGTGAAGCCGGCGGGCCTGTTCGGGACGCAGAAATGATCCGCCACCAGAAGATCGCGTTCCTCGTCATGCTGGCGTTCTTCATCCTCGCGCCGATGGTGCTCTACCCGGTGTTCCTGATGAAGGTGATGTGCTTCGCGCTGTTTGCCTGCGCGTTCAACCTGCTCATCGGCTTCGGCGGGCTGCTGTCGTTCGGCCACGCGATGTTCCTCGGCACCGCCGGCTACGCCGCGGCGCACGCGGCGAAGGTGTGGGGCTTCCCGCCCGAGGTTGCGATCGCCTTCGCCGTGCTGTGCTCCGGCGGGCTCGGGGTAGTCACCGGCGCGCTCGCCATCCGCCGCCAGGGGATCTACTTCGCGATGATCACGCTCGCGCTCGCGCAGATGATCTTCTTCTTCTACCTGCAGGCGAAGTTCACCGGCGGCGAGGACGGCATCCAGGCGGTGCCGCGCGGCAAGCTGTTCGGTGTCGTGGATCTCTCCAACATCTGGGCGATGTACGTCACCGTGGCGGTGATCTTCTTCGCCGGCTTCCTGCTCATCTACCGCACGATCCATTCGCCCTTCGGCCAGGTGCTGAAGGCGATCCGCGAGAACGAGGCGCGCGCCATCTCGCTCGGCTACGACACCACGCGCTACAAGTTCCTCGCCTTCGTGCTCTCGGCGGCGCTCTCCGGCCTGGCCGGCGGCACCAAGGCGATCGTGTTCCAGCTCGCCTCGCTCACGGACGCGCACTGGTCCATGTCCGGGGAGGTGGTCCTCATGTGCCTGGTGGGCGGCCTCGGCACCGTGTTCGGGCCGGTGGCCGGGGCGCTCGTGATCATCGCCATGTCGAACTACCTCGCGCAGCTCGGCGCCTGGGTGACCATCGTCCAGGGCGTCATCTTCGTGGTCTGCGTGCTCGCTTTCCGGCGCGGCATCGTCGGCGAGCTCGGGCACTGGCTCAAACGCCCCCTCTAGGCGTGTAAACGTTACCGGTGCTGCGCCGCAGCGCCCGCGGCCTGACACTTCCGCACGATTCCCGGCCGCGCCCCGTGCAACATATCGGGGCGCGACATATTCCCTTTCGCCGCGCGTGATGTATTATTCACATTAGATTTTCGCAGTAAGGGCCGGACACAAAAGCGTTTTTCAAACGCGAACCCGCCCGGAAAGCCTAAGAACGAACAGCGGAGGATGGTCGGTGAGCGATGCAGGGGCGGGGCGCGTGAAAGTCCTCGTCATCGACGACAGCAACACGATCCGGCGCAGCGCGGAGATGTTCCTGCGCCCGGCCGGGTACGACGTCATCCTCGCGGAGGACGGCTTCGACGCGCTCGCGAAAATCAGCGACCACGAGCCGCAGGTGATCTTCGTCGACATCATGATGCCGCGCCTCGACGGCTACCAGACCTGCGCCCTCATCAAGCAGAACCCGATGCTGCGCTCCACGCCCGTGATCATGCTCTCGAGCAAGGACGGCGTGTTCGACCGCGCGCGCGGCCGCCTCGCCGGCTCGGACCGCTACCTCACCAAGCCTTTCACCAAGGAAACGCTGCTCGAAGCCGTCAAGGAGCACGCGGGTCCGATTTCGACGTAAGGAGCCCACCATGCCGATCAAGAACGTACTCGTAGTCGACGATTCCCCCACCGACCGCCAGCACCTCACCGACATCCTCTCCAAGGGCGGCTATGCCGTGACCACCGCGGCGAGCGCCGAGGAGGGCATCGCCAAGGTGAAGCAGACCAAGCCCGACCTCGTCCTGATGGACGTCGTCCTGCCGGGCCACAACGGCTACCAGGCGACGCGCGAGCTTTCCAAGGACGAGGCCACCAAGGGCATCCCGGTGATCCTGTGCACGAGCAAGAGCCAGGAGACCGACAAGGTCTGGGGCATGCGCCAGGGCGCGCGCGACTACGTCACCAAGCCGGTGAACGGCGCCGAGCTGCTGAAGAAGATCTCGGCGCTGGGCTGAACGCAACATGGCCGAGAAGCTCTCCCTGCGGGACTACCAGCGCGACCTCGCGCAGCGCCTGCGCGCCGCCGAAGGCACGCGCGTGGCCTCGCTGCTCGCGCTGCAGGTCGGGCAGGAGGGCTGGCTGGTGGACCTCGCCGACGCGGGCGAGGTGCTGCCGGTGCCGGCGATCACGCCGGTGCCCCTGACCAAGGGCTGGTTCCGCGGCATGGCCAACATCCGCGGCAACCTGTACAGCGTGGTGGACTTCGCGGCGTTCCTGGGCGGGCCGCCGGCCGTGCCGACCGAGCAGGCGCGGCTGCTGTTGCTGGGCGAGCGCTTCCGCGTCGGCAGCGCGCTGCTCGTGGACCGCTCGCTCGGCCTGCGCAACCCGGCCCAGCTCAAGGCGGGGGAGCGGCCGGAGGCCGCGCCGCCCTGGCTGAAGGCGATGTACCTCGACGAGGACGGCCGCGCGTGGAAAGAGCTCGACGTGCCGCAGCTCGTGCTGCAGCCGGAGTACCTGACGGTAGGCGCTTAAAGAGAAGGGGGATGAGATGAGACCGACGTTCCTGAAAAGCCTGTTCGTCGCGCTGGCCGCGGCGGCGGCGCCCGCCTGGGCCCAGCCGGTGCCGGGCGTCAGCGCGGACAAGATCGTGCTCGGCCAGGCGGCCGTGTTCAGCGGTCCCGCGGCCCAGCTCGGCATCCAGATGCGCAACGGCATCAAGGCGTATTTCGACCTCGTGAACGAGAAGGGCGGCGTCAACGGGCGGCGCCTGGAGCTCGTCACCGAGGACGACCAGTACGAGTCGAAGGTTGCCCCGGTGGCGAGCAAGAAGCTGATCGAGGAGCACAAGGTGTTCGCGCTCCTCGGCTACGTCGGCACGCCGACCGGCGTCGCGCACCTGCCGGTGGTCACCCAGGCGAAGGTGCCGCTGGTCGGCATGTTCACCGGCGCCGAGGCGCTGCGCGTGCCGTTCAACCGCTACGTCTTCCACGTGCGCGCGAGCTACTACGACGAGACCGAGAAGATCGTCGAGCAGGTCGTTTCGACCGGCGGCCGCAAGATCTCCGTCTTCTACCAGGACGACGCATACGGCGAGGCCGGCCGCAAGGGCACCGAGCTCGCGCTCGAGCGCCGGCAGCTGAAGATCCACTCCACCGGCACGGTGGTGCGCAACACGGTGGCAGTGGAAGAGGCGGCGAAGAAGATCCACGCCTCGCAGCCCGACGCCGTGGTGATGGTCGGCGCGTACGCCGCCTGCGCGGCCTACGTGAAGGCGATGCAGAAGCTCGGCAGCGGCGCGACGTTCTACAACGTCTCGTTCGTCGGCAGCAAGGCGCTGTCGGACGCGCTGGGCAAGGACGGCGTCGGGGTGGCGATCTCGCAGGTGGTGCCCTTCCCCTGGGCGACCGGCATCCCGGTGGTGAAGGAGTACCAGGCGGCGTCCAAGAAGGCCGGCTTCACCGACTACAACTTCAGCGCGCTGGAAGGCTTCATCACCGCCAAGGTGATGGTCGAGGGGTTGCGCCGCGCCGGACGCAACCTGACCCGCGAGGGCCTGATCGACACGATGGAGAAGATGAACGACGTGGACCTCGGCGGGTTCTTCGTCAGCTATTCGCCGAAGAACCACACGGGCTCGAAGTTCGTCGACCTGACGATCATCGCCCGCGACGGCAAGTTCATGCGGTAGGCACGCCAAAAACACAACGGGAAAAGGCAGGGAAGAGCCATGGCAATCAAGATCGGTGGGTTGAAA
>DASZQH010000289.1:0-5246 GCA_035549805.1 Burkholderiales bacterium | reverse complement strand
CCGCGAAGTAAGCGGCGAGGGAAACCGCAGGCACCCGGATCTCCGCGGTCACCCCGCGGTGGATCCCGGAGCCGAAATCCGCGCCGACCAGCCGCACCGTCGCTGTCGCGAGCGCGTAGCCGGCGAGCAGGCCGAGCGCGGCGCCCGCGGCACCGAGAAGGGCCGCCTCCAGGAGGACGAGGCGGCGCAGTTGCGGCGCGGTGAGCCCGAGCACCCTCAGGAGGGCGTGCTCGCCGCGGCGCCGCGCCATCTCGAGCGCCTGGGCCGAGAAAACGAGGAAGCCGCCGGTGAACAGCGCGACGAGCGCGAGGACGTTCATGTTTACGCGGTACGCGCGCGACGGATACGCGCTCGCCTCCGCGAGCTCGGCGCTGGCCGCGACGTGCACCCCCGGCGGAAGGCGCGCCGCGATCTCGCGCCGCACCTCGGCCGGGTCGGCGCCCTGCGCCAAGCGCAGGTCGAGCCGCGTCAGCTCGCCGAGGCGGCCGAAGCGCCACTGCGCCGTCGAGACGTCCATCAGGAGGAGCACGCCCCCCTTGAGCGCCGCGACTCCCGCGATCTCGAGGGTCACCTCCCCGGCCGGGCCGGCGAGCGTCAGACGCCCGCCCTCCGTCTTGCCGAGCGACTGCGACGCGGCCGTGGAGAGGATCACCCGGTCGCCTTCCAGCAGCTCGGGGTACGCGTCCCGGACAGCGTCCACCCCCGCTACGCGGACAGGCGACTCGCGCCCGGGCACGGCGGCCTCGAGCTCGAGCCCCGGCTTTACCCAGGCGATGCCGGGAACCCGCGCCACCTCGGCGTACAGGGACTCCGCGAACCCGGTCCGCCCGCCGCGCACTTCGAGGTCGGCCTCGCCGGCGAGCTCGCGCACCGCCGCCGCGAGGTCCGCCACGGCCGCCCGGTTGACGAGGTGCACGCCGAAAGCGAGCGCCACGCCGAGCGCGATGCCGAGCACCGAGAGGAGCGCCCGCGCCCCCTGGCGCAGGCTCGGGCGGCGTGACGAAAGCACTCCCAGGAGGCGCAGCATGGCGGGATAATCCTGCTCCCAGCAACAGGGAGCAACAAATGAAACGAGCCACCGCAGCCCTGGGCGCCTTCGTCGCGCTCACTTTCCTTCCCATCCCCGTCCCCGCCGAGCCGCCGCCGCACGCGAAGGCGCACGGCTGGCGCAAGAAGAACGACCCGAACTACGTCGGCTACACCGGAAAGAAGTGGGAGAAGGACTACGGCGTGGTCGAAGGCCGCTGCAACGCGAAGGCCGTGGGCGCCGTGCTCGGCGGCGTGGTGGGCGGCGTCGTCGGCTCTCAGGTGGGCAAAGGCGACGAGCGTCCGGTCGCCATCCTGGTGGGGACCGTCCTCGGCGCGGTGATCGGCTCGAAGATCGGCGCCGAGATCGACAGCGGCGACCGGGGCTGCATGGGCCACGCGCTCGAGCTCGCGGGCGAGAAGAAGCCCGTGCGCTGGAAGAACGAGCAGACCGGCGTGAGCTACACCCTGACGCCGACCCGCAATTTCCAGCAGGGCAGCCTGCCCTGCCGCGAGTTCACCACCGTGGCTTCCAAGGCCGGCCAGAAGGCCGGCGCCCCCATCAAGGGCGTCGCGTGCCGCAAGGGCAGCGGCGAGTGGGAGTTCCGGGCCTAGCGAAGCGGCAGCGTTTCCTCGGGATCCTCTTCGAGGTGAGCCGGCTCGGGCTCGCGCGCGAGCAGCCGCTCCAGGCGCTCGACGTGGCGCGCCTCGTCGGCGGCCATCTCCGCGGAGAAGGCGCTCACCGCGTCGTCCTCGACGTTCTCGGCGACGTCGGCGTAGAAGTTCATGGTGCGCCGCTCCGCCGAGATGGCGAGGCGCAGCACGTCGCGCGTGTTCCGCGGCGCGTCCACGACGTCCCCCGCCGGCCCCATGAAGTGCCAGGCGTACTCCCACGCCCCGATTTCCGGGAGGTTGGCGTTCTTCGTGCCGTTGGCGAGCAGCTCGTATTGCTCGCGCTCCTCCCTGGCGATCGCGTCGAACTCCTCGGCAAGGTGGTCGAAGCCGGCCTCGCGCATGCAGCGCGCGAAGACCTGGAAGCGCTTCGTCGCGTCGCGCTCCAGGACGATGGCGTGGGCGTAGAGCTCGGGAAGGGTGCGGGGCAGTAGTCGAACGGCCATGGGTTCTCCGTGCTTGCAACCGTAAACCTTTCCCATGACGTGCAATGGGCATGCCGCGGCGCGGGAGATGCCCCGATGCGTAGTGTCGGGACGATTGTTGCAGGAAGTGTCGCGGCGTATGATCCGCCGCAACCATGGGGAGAACACCAATGAAAAGAATCGCCGCCGCCGCGCTTTCGGCTTCGCTCGCGCTCGCCACCTCGCAGGCCTTCGCCCAGGCCTCGGCCTTCCCGCCGCCGCCGCCCAAGGTGAGCCCCGCGGTAGGGGTGATCGACATGCACGTGCATTCGCACCCCGACGTCTTCGGCCGCAACATGGACGACATCGACGTGGCGCAGCTCGTCAAGGCGCGCGGCATGCGCGGCTTCGTCATCAAGAACCACGTCTCGGAGACCGCGAGCCGCGCCGCCCTGGTCATGAAGACCGTGCCGGGCCTCGAGGTCTTCGGCGGCATCGTGCTGAACAAGGCGGTGGGCGGGATCAATCCCGACGCGGTGGAATGGATGCACCGCGTCTACGGCGGGCGCGGCAAGGTGGTCTGGCTGCCCACCTTCGAGTCCGACAAGCACGTGAAGACCTTCGGCAAGCCCGACGCGGTCGGCCTCACCGTCGCGCCCGGGGGCAAGGTATCCCCGGAGATGGAGGCGATCCTCAAGATCATCGCGCGCGAGAACCTCGTCCTCGCGACCGGCCACGTGCACCCGGAGGAGATCCTCGCGGTGGTGAAGCGCGGCCAGGAGCTCGGTGTGAAGAACATGCTCGTGACCCACGGCCTGACCAACGTCCCCGGCCTCACCATGGCGCAGGCGAAGCAGGTGGTGGCGATGGGCGGCGTGATCGAGGTGTGCTTCCTCCAGTTCCGCGCCGGCGCGAACGCGCCCCTCGCCTTCCTCACCCACTGGACGCAGATCAACGCGAAGCACGTGGCGGCGGCGGTAAAGGAGCTCGGCGCAAAAGGCCTGGTGATCTCCTCCGACCTCGGCCAGAGCGCGAACATGACGCACCCGGACGGCATCGAGGTCGCCATCGCCGAGATGAAGCGCGAGGGCGTCACGGACGCCGACATCGACCTCATGATGCGCAAGACGCCGGCGCGCCTGCTCGGGCTGAGCAACTAGCAGCCTGTAAAATCCGAGGGGTGAACAAGCCCGGTTTCCCCTCGACCAGCAACTTCATCCGCCAGATCGTCGAGGCCGACCTCGCGGCGGGGAAGCACCCGGGCGTCCGCACGCGCTTTCCGCCCGAGCCGAACGGCTACCTGCACTTCGGCCACGCCAAGTCGATCTGCCTGAACTTCGGCATCGCGCAGCAATACGGCGGCGTTTGCCACCTGCGCTTCGACGACACCAATCCCACGAAGGAGGAGCAGGAGTACGTCGACTCCATCCGCGAGATGGTGAAGTGGCTCGGCTTCGACTGGGGCGAGCACGAATACTACGCCTCCGATTACTTCCAGAAGCTGTACGACTTCGCCGAGGAGCTGGTGCGCCGCGGGCACGCCTACGTCGACTCGCAGAGCGCCGAGCAGATGCGGGAGCGCCGCGGCACGCTCACCGCGCCGGGCGAGAACTCGCCTTTCCGCGGCCGCAGCGTCGAGGAGAACCTGGACCTGCTGCGCGCGATGAAGGGCGGCTCGCTGCCCGACGGCGCGGCGGTGCTGCGCGCGAAGATCGACATGGCGTCGCCGAACATGAACCTGCGCGACCCGGTGATGTACCGCATCCGCCACGCGCACCACCACCGCACCGGCGACCGCTGGTGCATCTACCCGACCTACGACTGGGCGCACGGCACCTCCGACGCGATCGAGCGCATCACGCACTCGCTGTGCACGCTGGAGTTCGAGGACCACCGCCCGCTCTACGACTGGTTCAACGAGCGCCTCGCCGAAGCCGGCCTCCTCGAGAAGCCCCTGCCGCAGCAGATCGAGTTCGCGCGCATGAACCTGACCTACGTGGTCCTCTCGAAGCGAAAGCTCATCGAGCTCGTCGAGGAGAAGCACGTCGACGGCTGGGACGACCCGCGCATGCCCACCCTCGCCGGCGCGCGCCGGCGCGGCTACACGCCCGAAGGCTTCCGGCGCTTCGCCGAGAAGATCGGCGTCTCCAAGGCGCACCAGGTGATCGAGTTCGCGGAGCTCGAGGAGTCGATGCGCGAGCACCTGAACGAGACCGCGCCGCGCCGCATGGCGGTCCTCGACCCGGTGAGGCTCGTGATCGAGAACTATCCGGAGGGCAAGGAAGAGCTGTGCGAGGTCCCGAACCACCCGCAGAAGCCCGACTGGGGTAAGCGGCAGGTCCCCTTCTCGCGCGAGCTCTGGATCGAGCGCGACGACTACCAGGAAGCTCCGCCCAAGGGCTACTTCCGTCTCTTCCCCGGCAACGAGGTGCGCCTGCGGTACGGCTTCGTCGTCAAGTGTCTCGGCATGAAGGACGGCACCGTGCGCTGCAGCTACCACGAGGATTCCAAGTCGGGAACGCCCGGCGCCGACCGGTACAAGGTCAAGGGCAACATCCACTGGGTGAGCGTCAAGCGCGCGCACGCGGCCGAGGTCCGGCTCTACGACCGCCTGTTCAAGGTCGCTTCTCCGGCCGGCATGGAAGACCTCAATCCCGATTCCCTGCGGAAGATCACCGCGCAGCTCGAGCCGTCGCTCGCCGGAGAGGCCGGCGCGTTCCAGTTCGAGCGGCACGGCTATTTCATCTCCGACGGGGGCGGCTTCAACCGCACCGTCACCCTGCGCGATTCCTGGAGCAAGCCATGAGCGAAGCGAAGAGCTGGAAGTTCGACGGCGTGCGCGTCGTGCACGCGAACGAGCTGGACATCAACACGGCGCAGACGCCGGGCATGAACCGCGCCGCGGCGATCACGCATGCGCGCATGGGCGCCGAGAAGCTCTGGGCGGGCACCGTGGTGATCCACCCCAAGGCGAAGACCGGCGCGCACCATCACGGCCCGGTGGAGAGCGTGATCTACGTCGTGAGCGGCAAGGCGCGCATGCGCTGGGGCGAGAAGCTCGAGTTCGTCGCCGAAGCCGGCCCGGGCGACTTCATCTACGTGCCGCCCTACGTTCCGCACCAGGAGATCAACGCGAGCGAGACC
>DASZQH010000288.1:0-4027 GCA_035549805.1 Burkholderiales bacterium | reverse complement strand
TCTGGTTGATGGTGGTGTTCACGACCGAGACGAAGTCCGGATAGCCGATCGCCACCGCGAGCGAGCTGTTCTTCACCAGGTTCAGGTACTGGCTGGTGAGCGGCGGCACGATCACGCGCAGCGCCTGCGGCAGCACCACGTAGCGCAGCGCCTGGCGGCGCTGCAGGCCCACCGCCTGCGCGGCGTCCGCCTGCCCGCGCGGCACGGCGAGAATGCCGGCGCGAACGATCTCGGCGATGAACGCCGCGGTGTAGACGACGAGGCCCGCGAGGAGCGCGGCGAGCTCGGGCGAGAGCTGCCCCCCGCCGGTGAAGTTGAAGCCTTCGAGCACCGGCACGCTGCCGGGCAACGGAAAGAAGATTCCCCTGTTCGAGAAAAAGACATTCGAAAAATGCAGTGCATCCCGCGGCGACGGCAGGATCTCGGTAATGAGCGCGTACCAGAAGAAAAGCTGTACCAGCAGCGGGGTGTTGCGGAAGAACTCCACGTAGGCGCGCGAGAGCGCGCGCAGCAGCGGGTTCGGCGCGAGCGAGCTCAGGCCGACCGCGAGGCCGAGCAGGGTGGCGCAGACGACGCCGACCAGGGCGACGCGGAAGGTGTTGATGAGTCCGACGAGCAGCGCGCGGAAGTAGGTGTCCGCGGCGCTGTAGGAAAGCAGCGGCGACTCGCCGATCTCGAAGCCCGACTCGCGCCACAGGAACGCGAACCCGGTCGCGATGTTGCGCGCGGCGAGGTTCGCGACCGTGTTCGAGTACAGGTACCAGCCCAGGGCCAGCACCGCGCCCAGGGCCAGTCCCTGGTAGAGGACTTTCTTCAGAAAGCGGCTAGCGCAGCGGCGGCGCGTACATCAACCCACCGTCCTTCCACAGGGCGTTCTGGCCGCGCTCGAAGCCGAGCGGCTTGAGGTTGGTCTCGAACGACTCGCCGTAGTTGCCGACCTGCTTGACGATGTTGTAGGCCCACTTGTTGTCGAGGCCCATCATCTTGCCCAGGTCGCCGCTCGCGCCGACGAAGCGCTGCACCGCCGGGTCCTTGCTCTGCAGCGCCTGGTCGATGTTCTTCGACGTGAGGCCGAGCTCTTCGGCCTCGATCATCGCGAACAGCGTCCACTTCACCACGTCGAACCAGCGGTCGTCGCCGTGGCGCACCAGCGGCCCGAGCGGCTCCTTCGAGATCACCTCCGGCAGGATCACGTGGTCGGCGGCGTTCGGCGCGCGCGAGCCGCGCGTCGACACCAGGCCCGAGACGTCGGTGGTGAACACGTCGCAGCGCCCGGCGAAGTAGGCGTTCAGCACCTCCTCGAGCTTGTCGATCACCACCGGCTTGAACGTCATCCGGTTGGCGCGGAAGTAGTCGGCGAGGTTGAGCTCGGTGGTGGTCCCCGGCTGCACGCAGATGGTCGCGCCGTTCAGCTGCTTCGCGCTCTTCACGTTCAGCTTGCGCCACACCATGAAGCCCTGGCCGTCGTAGAAGTTGACCCCCGCGAAGTTGAAGCCGAGCGCGGTGTCGCGCTGGAACGACCACGTGGTGTTGCGCGACAGGACGTCGACCTCGCCCGACTGCAGCGAAGTGAAGCGCTGCTGCGTCGTCGCCGGCACGTAGCGCACCTTCGACGCGTCGCCGAAGACCGCTGCGGCGATGCCGCGGCAGAGATCGACGTCAATGCCCTTCCACACGCCCTTCGAGTCCGGCTGCGAGAAGCCCGCGAGGCCGGTGTTGACGCCGCACAGCACCGCGCCGCGATTGCGCACGGTATCCAGCGTCGACTGGCCCCACGCGCTGCCGGCCAGCGAAAGAAGCACTGCCAGGACGATCCTCATGACGTTCCTCCCTCGAGTAAGAAATCACGCACCACGGAAATCTGCCCTTCCTCCATGAACGTCGGCGCATGGCCGACGTCCGGGATCTCCACCAGCTTCGCCCGCGGCCCGCGCGCCGCCATGCGCTGCGCCGTCTCGCGCGAGAGCAGGTCCGACTGCGCGCCGCGCACGACCAGCGTCGGGCAGCGGATCGCGTCCCACACCGGCCACAGCTCGACGTCGCCTTCGGGCATCGTGGCACGGAACGGCTCGCCGATGCGCGGATCGTAATGGGCGCGCCAGCTGCCGTCGTCGTTGCGCCGCAGCCAGGTCTCGGCGAGGTGCCGCCACTGCGCATCGCTGTGCCGGCCGAACGGCGCGAAGACCGTGCGCACGAACTTCTCCGCGTCGGCGAAGGCCGGGAACGCCGGCACGCGGTCCAGGTACGCGGCGATGCGCTCGTTCGCGGCCCTCGCGATCACCGGCCCCACGTCGTTGACCACCAGCCGCTGCACCGGGGCGCCGGGCTGCGCCGCGAGCGCCATGCCGATCAGCCCGCCCATGGAGGTGCCGACCCAGCGCACCGCCTCCACGTCGAGGCGGGCGATGAGCGTCACCATGTCGGCCAGGTACTGCGGGATCGCGTAGTGCATCGGGTCCGCGAGCCGGTCCGAGTCGCCGCGGCCGACGACGTCCGGGCACACGACGCGGAAGCGCCCGCTCAGGGCGCGCGCCAGGTCGTCGAAGTCGCGTCCGCTGCGCGTGAGGCCGTGCACGCAGACGACCACGTCGCGGTTGCGCGGGTCGCCCCACTCCAGGTACGCCATGCGGTGCAGCCCCTTGGGGTCGAGGCACAGTACGGAGCGCCGCCGCGCCTCATTCATCCTTGTCGATGGTTCGCTCGACGAGCTTGCCGCCCTCGATCACGGCGCGGCCGCGCACCTTCTCGGTCTTCCACTGCGCCTCGACCTTGAGCTCCGGGTAGTCGGCCGAGGCCTCGACGAAAGCGGGGAACGGCAGGCCGAGCTTCGGCTCGAACCGGTATTCCAGCGCTTCCTCGGTGTGATGCTCCGTGTAGGGCTCCGCGTCGATGTCGCGCACCATGAGGAAGCGCAGGCGCTCGCGGAAGTCCGCGAGGCGCCCGACGCCGGTGACGCGGATGGTCGCGGTGAACACCGCCTAACTGTCGTACTTGAACGAGAGCGCGAGCCGCGCGCGGAACTGCGTGATCTTCCCGTCCTCGACCTTGACGTCCAGCTTGGTGATCTCGGCGATGCGCAGGTCGCGCAGCGACTTCGCCGCGGTCTTGACCGCGTTCTTCGCTGCCTCTTCCCACGAGTTGGGACTGGTGCCGATGACCTCGGTGACGCGATAGACGGCGTTGTTGCCTTTTGCCATGGCCTCGCTCCTCTGTCGTTCCGGTTGATTGCGCGGGAAATCGCGCCGGGCCATTCTATACGCCGGGGGCGCGCCGCCAATACCGCGGCCGCCGCGCGCGCTCGGTCTCCAGGGTCGCGCCCGACGTGCCGAGGCGCACGTGCACCGCGCCGTCGAGGTCGGTGCGCCGCACCTCGACCCCTGCGTCCCGGTAGCGCGCCAGGACCTCCGGATGCGGATGGCCGAAGCGGCTGCGGTAGCCCGCGGCGGCGATCGCCCAGCGCGGCGCGACCGCGGCGATGAAAGCCGGCGTCGACGAGCTGCGGCTGCCGTGGTGCGGCACGAGCAGCGCGTCGCTGCGCAGGTCCCGGCCCGCGGCGACGAGCTCCGCTTCGCCTGCCCGCTCGATGTCGCCGGTGAGCAGCATCGAGGCGCCTTGCGCGTCCACCCGCAGGACGCAACTGCGGTCGTTGCGCCGCCCGGCCGCATGCGCAGGATGCAGGACCTCGAAGCGCACGCCGTCCCACGCCCACGCATCGCCGGCGATGCAGGGCCGTGCCGGGGCGAGGGCGTGCAGCGGGTGCGCGCGCGGCAGCGAGGTCCGCAGCAGCGCGACGGGCAGGGACTCGAGGACGGTCAGCGCGCCGCCGAGGTGGTCGATGTCTTCGTGCGTGACCATCATCTCTTCCAGCCCGGCGATGCCGCTCGCGCGCAGCAGCGGCAGGATGACCCGCCCACCGCTGTCGGCCTCGGGGCCGTACGCCGGACCGGCGTCGTAAAGGAGCGCGCGGCCGGAAGTCCGCACCAGCACCGCGAGACCCTGGCCGACGTCGAGCGTCGTGATCCAGGCC
>DASZQH010000287.1:0-15017 GCA_035549805.1 Burkholderiales bacterium | reverse complement strand
CTGTACAGCTCCGCGTTCGGCTTCTTCATGAACGAGGACAAGTGGAACAAGCTCGCCAAGCAGGACCAGGCGATCATCGAGAAGTACGCCGGCGAGTACGCGGCGCGCAGCAACGGCCAGTCGTGGGACAAGGCGGACCAGGTCGGGCTCGCGGCGCTCAAGGCGGCCGGCGCGAACGTGGTGAACGCCGACGCCGCGATGCGGGGCGAGGCCCAGAAGCGCGCCGGGCCGATCATCGAGGAATGGATCAAGAGCGCCCAGGAGAAGCACAAGGGCCTCAACGCCAAGGCGGTGCTCGACGAGTTCCGCGCCGAGCTGAAGAAGGTCGCAGCCGGGAAATAATTCCTTAGCTTTTCATCTACTATTGGGGCGCGGAGAACCGCGCCCCTTTTTATTTGTGACCCCGCCGATCGAGCACAAATGGGAACGACAGGCCGACGCCGTGCTCGGCGTCGCCGCCTCCATCCTGCTGCTCGGCATGATGACGCTGACGTTCGTCGACGTCGTCGCGCGCTATCTTCTCAACCGGCCGATCCGCGGCGGGTTCGAGGTCACGGAGCTCCTGCTGCTCGTGCTGATCTTCGCCGGCGTGCCCCTCGTCTCGCATGCCGACGAGCACGTCACCATGGACTTCATCGACCGGATCCTGCCCCAGCGCGTGGCCGACCTGTGGACGCGCATCATGCACGGCATCTGCGCCGCCCTCATGGCCTTCCTCACCTGGCAGGTGTGGATCAAGGCGGGCAAGATCGCCGGCTACGGCGATACGACCGATGTCCTGCGCATCACCATCGGCCCCTTCGTGTACTTCATGGCCGCGATGACCGCGCTCACCGCCGCGATCCACGTCTTCAAGATCTTCGCCCCGCTCGCCCGCCGCGGCCCGCAGGGCACGGCCTGACCCGATGACCGAGTCCCTCATCGGCCTGGGTGCAATGCTGGTGCTGGCCTTCCTGCGCCTGCCGATCGCCTTCGCGATGGCGGTGGTCGGCATCGTCGGCTATGCGTACATGCGCGACTGGAGCTGGACCGCGGCCTTCGCCACCGTGCAGACCAAGGTCTACGAGACGGGGCGGAACTACACGCTGTCGGTCATCCCGCTGTTCATCCTGATGGGCAACTTCGTCACCCGCGCCGGGATGTCGCAGGAGCTCTTCCGCACCGCCTACGCGTTCATCGGCCACCTGCGGGGCGGCCTCGCGATGGCGACGGTCGTCGGCTGCGGCGGCTTCGGCGCCATCTGCGGCTCCTCGATCGCCACCGCGGCGACGTTCGCCAAGGTGGCCTACCCGCAGATGAAGAGATTCGGCTATTCCGACGCCCTCGCCACGGGCGCGATCGCCTCCGGCGGCACGCTCGGCATCCTGATCCCGCCTTCCACCATCATGGTGATCTACGGGATCATGACCGGCACCAGCATCGGCAAGCTGTTCGCCGCCGGAATCCTCCCGGGGATCCTCGCGGTGCTGCTGCTGTGCCTCGCCGTGTACTACATCACCTGGCGCGACCCGAAGGCCGGGCCGCGCGGCGAGCGGCTGAGCTGGAAGGAGCGTTTCGCCACGCTCGAGGGCGTCGGCTGGTTCGCCGCGGTCGGCATCGCCGTCATCGGCAGCGTGCAGCTCGGCTGGGCGAAGTCCGACGACGCAGCGGTCGTGGGCGCGCTCGCGGTCTTCGGCCTGTCGCTGATCTACAAAGGCATCACGAGCGTCATCGCCCTCTTCGTCCTGGTCATGGGCGGCATCTATGGCGGGGTCTTCACCGCGGTGGAAGGCGCCGGCGTCGGCGCCTTCGGCGCGATGATCTTCGCGCTCGCGCGCAGGTCGCTGACCCTGAAGGGGCTCTACCAGGCACTGGTGGAGAGCGCGCGCACGACGGCGATGCTGTTCCTCATCCTGATCGGCGCGCTGATGTTCGCCGAGTTCGTGAACATCACCTCCATGCCCTCGGACCTGAAGAGCTTCGTCACCGAGCTCGGCGTGAGCCCGGTCGTCGTCGTCGGCGTCATCATGCTCATCTACGTGCTGCTCGGCACGGCGATGGAGGAGCTGTCGATGATCCTCCTCACGGTGCCGGTGTTCTTCCCGCTCATCGTCAGCCTCGGCGTCGATCCGATCTGGTTCGGGGTGCTGATCGTCGTCGTGGTCGAGATCGGCCTCATCAGCCCCCCCGTCGGCATGAACCTCTTCGTGCTCAACACGCTGCTGCCGCAGGTGCAGACGCGCACCATCTTCTACGGGGTCCTGCCCTTCATCGCCGCCGATTGCGTCCGCCTCGCCCTCCTGATCGCCTTCCCGGCGATCTCGCTCTTCCTGCCCGGGCTGATGAGATGAACGATCCGGGCAAGCAGCATTTCATCGACCGCGTGAGCCGGGAGATGGACCAGGACCTGCCGCTGCTCCAGCTATCGACCGAGGAAGCGCTGGCGAGGGCCTGCCGGATCCTGGCGAAGGAAGGACATGAATCGGGCCTCGCGGGACAGGTCACCGCGCGCGGTCCCGAGCCGGGCACGTGGTGGACGCTGCAGTTCGGCTACGGTTTCGACGAGGCCACGGCCGAACGCATGGTCCTGGTCGACGAGGACCTGAAGCCGCTGCGTGGCGGACGGCCCAATCCGGGCGTGCGTTTCCACGTCTGGATCTACAGGAAGCGGCCCGACGTCCAGGCCATCCTCCATACGCATGCGCCTTTCGCCTCGGCTCTTTCTTGCACTTCTTCTTCCTTGAAGACCATTCACATGGACACGGCCATGCTCCATGGCACCGCGCACCTGCCGGAATGGCCGGGGGTGCCGGTGGCGGACGACGAGGGGCGCATCATCTCGGGCGCGCTCGGCGAGGCGAAGACGATCCTGCTCGCGAACCACGGGCTGCTTGCCGCCGGCACGAGCGTCGAGGAAGCGACTTACCTGGCGGTGTTCTTCGAGCGCGCGGCGCGCATGCAGCTGCGCGCCATGGCGGCGGGCGGCTACCGGGAAGTCCGGGAGGAGCTCGCGCAGGAAGCGCGCGCGTTCCTGCTGCAGCCGTCCATCGTGCGCGGCACGTTCGCCTACTGGGCTAGAACTTCGGGCGCCTCTTCGCCGGCACCGCGCTGAAGCGGCGCACGCCGTCGAGGATCTCCTTCTTCGCCGCCTTCGCGTCCTTCCAGCCCTCGATCTTCACCCACTTGCCCTTCTCGAGATCCTTGTAGTGCTCGAAGAAGTGCGCGATGCGCTCGAGCGTGAGCTCGGGCAGCTCGCGGATCGCCTTCACCTTGTGGTAGGCGGGGAACACCTTGTCGATCGGCACCGCGATGACCTTCGTGTCCTCGCCCGCCTCGTCGGTCATGGCGAGCATGCCCACGGGACGGCAGCGGATCACGCACCCGGGCACGAGCGGCAGCGGCATCACCACCAGCACGTCCACCGGATCGCCGTCGCCGGAAAGGGTGTGAGGGATATAGCCGTAGTTGCACGGATAGCGCATCGGCGTGGTCAGCACCCGGTCGACGAAGATCGCGCCGGTCGCCTTGTCCACCTCGTACTTCACCGGCTCGGCGTTCATCGGGATTTCGATGACGACGTTCACGTCGTCCGGTACCCTGCTTCCCGCGCTGACGAGATCGAGGCTCATTTGCGTCCCCCGCGATGCGTGACTGCGCCGAGGTTGGCCGGGCCGACCAGCGCCGCGTATTTCTCCAGCGCGCCCGAGACGGCGAGGCGCCGTGGCTTCCAGGCCTTCCTGCGCCGCGCCAGCTCGGCCCGGTCGACCTTCATGTCCAGCGTTCCTTTCACCGCGTCGATCACGACGCGGTCGCCGTTCTTCACCAGCGCGAGCGCGCCTCCCGTGGCGGCTTCGGGCGAGACGTAGCCGATCATCATCCCGCGCGTCGCGCCGGAGAAGCGGCCGTCGGTGAGGAGCGCCACCTTCTCGCCCATCCCCTGGCCGTAGATCAGCGCCGTGACGCCGAGCATCTCCCGCATGCCCGGCCCGCCGCGCGGCCCTTCGTAGCGGATGACGAGCACGTCGCCCGCCTTGTACGCCTTCTTCCGCACAACCTCCGCGCACGCCTCTTCCGAATCGAACACCCTGGCCCTGCCTTCGAAGACCAGCGACTTCAGCCCGGCGACCTTGAGCAACGCTCCATCCGGGGCCAGGTTTCCTTTCAGCACGACGAGCCCGCCCGTCTTCGTGATCGGTTCCTTTCTTACGACCTCACCGTCGGCCTCGGGACGCTTCAAGAGCTCTTCCTCCAATGTCGTCCCGGCCAAAGTCAGACACTGTCCATGCAGTGCCCCTCGCCTCAGAAGTTCTCGCAATACAACCCCCACGCCGCCGACAGCATGAAGATCCTTGGCGAGGAAACGCCCGCCGGGCTTCATGTCGGCGATGAGCGGCGTGCGCTTCGCGACGCGCGCGAAGTCGTCGAGCGTGAAGCGGATCCCGGCCTCGTGCGCGATCGCGGGGATGTGCAGCGCGGCGTTCGTCGAGCCGCCGGTGGCCGCGACCGCGGCGCACGCGTTCTCGAGGCTCTTTCTCGTCACGAGCTCGCGCGGCAGCGGGCCGCCGTTCCTCAGGAGATCCATCACCCTGCGGCCCGCATCCCTGGCAACGGACGCCCTTTCTTCGGAAACGGCAGGCAGCGTAGCGGAGCCTGGAAGCGCGAGGCCGAGGGTTTCCGACACCATCGCCATCGTGTTGGCCGTGAACTGGCCGGGGCAGGAGCCGAGCGTCGGCAGGCAGGTGTCCTCGAGCGCCTTCAGCTCGCTCTCCGCCATGTCGCCGGCGAGCACCGCGCCCACCGCCTCGTAGGTGTCGAGGACGGTGATGTCCCTGCCGTTCCTCCTGCCGGGAAGCGCCGCGCCGCCGTAGACGAACACCGACGGCAGGTTGAGGCGCACCATCGCCATCATCATGCCGGGGAGCGTCTTGTCGCAGCCGGCGAAAGTCACCAGCGCGTCGTAGGCGTGTCCCCGCGCCACGGCTTCCACGCCGTCGGCGATGATCTCGCGCGAGACGAGCGAGTAGCGCATGCCCGCGTGGTTCATCGACATCGAGTCGGCGACCGCGATGGAGGCGAAGTCGAACGGCGTGCCGCCCGCCTCGCGCACCGCCGCGCACGCCTCGCGTGCGAACCCGCCGAGCAGCGCATTGCAGGGCGTCACGCGGCCGTCGGTGGACGCGACGCCGACGAACGGCTTCGCGATGTCGGCGTCCTTCAGCCCGAGGCCGTGCAGGAAGGCGCGATGCGGCGCCCGGTCCAGCCCCTCAACCGTGACGCGCGACGGCAGTATGGGAATGGTCTTCTTCATATTCCCTGATGATCTCCGCGATGTCGCGGCTCCCCTTGAATCCGAGCTTCTCCGCGCGCGCGGAGTGCGTGCGCCGCGGCGCCGCGTCCATCAGCGGCTGGATGCGCGGGTCCGGCTCGAAGGTGACGCGCCCTTTCGCCCGGTCCTTCACCGCGTCCCACATCTCGCCCGCGCTGACCGGGATTCCCGGCAGGAGAAACGTTCTCTCCTCGTCCAGCGCGAGCCGGGAAGCATGGACGAAGGCTTCGACCACCCGTCGGACCGAGATGCAGGCCATCCCGGTGTGCGGCGCGACCGGGCAGACATAGTCGCGACCGGCGAGCGGCTCGCGGATGATCGCGCTCACCCACCCGGTGAGCGCGGTGTTCGCGGTGCCGGGCCGGACCATCACGGCCGGCAGGCGCAGCGAGCAGCCGTCGAGGAAGCCGCGGCGCGAGTAGTCGTCGATGAGGATCTCGCCAACGAGCTTCTGCGTGCCGTACGACAGGCGGGGCCGCGCCGGCGTCTCGTCGGTGATCTCCCCGCCCCGCCCGCCATAGACGGCGACCGAAGAGGCGAAGACGAACTTGGGCGCGCTTCCGGCGAGGCGGCAGGCCTCGAGCAGGTCGCGCGTGGCATCGAGGTTCACCTTGGTGCCGAGCTCGAAGTTCTGCTCGGCGCCGCCCGAGACCAGCGACGCGAGGTGGAATACGGCCCCCGTTTCCGGTGTGACGAGCGAGCGGGCGAACTTCGGATACGCGAGGTTGCCGGTAACCGCCTGGACGCCGGGGCCGCGCAGCGATCCGAAATCCATCCCGGTCTGGTCGGTCGCCAGCACCTGATGGTGCGGCGCGAGCGCGCGGACCAGCGCGGAACCGATGTAGCCCGCGGCGCCGGTGACGAGTATTCTCATGGGTCGTCGGATTCTAAGCGGCACAAACCCAGGAGGAGAGAATGGTTCGTTCCATCGTTGCACTCGCCCTGCTCGCGGCCAGCTGGGCGTCGTGGGGCCAGGCGTATCCCGGCCGCTCGGTGCGGATCGTCGTCCCGTTCGCGGTGGGCGGCCCGGCCGACATCTACGGCCGCTTCATCGGCGCGAAGCTCTCCGACGCGCTCGGCCAGCCGTTCGTGGTCGAGAACCGTCCCGGCGGCGGCGCCGTGGTCGGCACCGACGCGGTGGCGAAGGCGCCCGCCGACGGCTACACCCTCCTCGTGATGTCGAACACCCACACGGTGAACGAGACGCTGATCCCGAAGAAGCCCTACGACCTGATGAAGGACCTCGCGCCGATCAGCGGCATCAACTATTCCGACCTGATGCTCGTGATCCATCCCTCCGTGCAGGCGAACAACCTGCGCGAGTTCCTCGCGATGGCGAAGGCGCACCCGGGCAAGCTGTTCTACGCCTCGTCCGGGCCGGGCACGCCGTACCACATGGCCGGAGAGCTCTTCAAGTACATGGCGGGCGTCGACATCGTGCACGTGCCGCACAAGGGCAGCGACCAGGCGCGTGTCGCGGTCCTCGGCGCGCAGGTGCACATGATGTTCGACGCCATCACCACCATGACCCCGCACGCGCGCAGCGGCCGTGTCCGCTCGCTCGGCACCACCGGCAAGGCACGCTCTGCGATCACCCCGGAAATGCCCACGGTTTCGGAGGCCGGCGTGCAAGGCTACGAGGCCACGATCTGGCTCGGGCTGATGGCGCCGGCGGCCACGCCGCGCCCCGTGCTCGAGCGCCTCAGCGCGGAAGTGAACAAGATCGTCAACTCGATGGAAGTGAAGGACGCCTGGGCCAGGCAGGGCGCGGTGCCGATGGGCATGACGCCCGACCAGTTCGACCGCTTCCTGCGCGAGGACGTGCAGAAGTGGTCCAAGCTGGTGAAGGGCACGGGCATGAAGGTCGACTGATGCAGGACCGCCTGGCGATCGCGGAAGTGGTGCAGAACTGGGCGCTCTGGCGCGATGCCGGGGACTGGGAGCGCTTCCGCACCGTCTGGCACGACGACGGCTGGATGACCGCGACCTGGTTCCAGGGCCCGGCCGGGAAGTTCATCGAAGTGAGCAAGGCCGGCTTCGACAAGGGCGTGAGCATCCTGCATTTCCTCGGGGGATCGAGCATCGACGTGAACGGCGCGCGCGCTGTCGCCCAGACCAAGATGACGATCAGCCAGCGCGGCGACCTTCCGGACGCGAAGGTCGCGGTCGACGTCGTGTGCACCGGCCGGTTCTACGATTTCTTCGAGAAGCGCGCCGGCGCGTGGAAGATCGTGCGACGCCAGCCCATCTACGAGAAGGACCGCATGGACCCGGTCGATCCGTCCGCGAGCGTCAAGCTCGACCCGGACCTGCTGGGATCCTTTCCCGAGGGCTATCGGCACCTCGCCTACCTGCAGACCAGGCTAGGCTTCCGGATCAAGCAGGACCTGCCGCAGCTGAAGGGCGCGGCGGTCGAGCGACTGTATGCCCATGGGCGCGCATGGCTCGCGGGTGCGGCATCGCCGTTTCCCGACGAGGATCGTCCCGCCTAGCGATGTCCTGGCAGATCCTCTGGGCCCAGGTGCTCGGCCCGGCGTGCAAGCTCATGGTGCTGGCGGCGAGCGTGGCCGGCGCGATCCTCGGCATCTCCCTGCTTCTCCGCCCCGCGGGCACGCTGGTGCGAATGCGCGGCCTGAACCGGTGGGTCTCGACGCGCAGGACGCTCAAGCCGCTCGAGGTGCCGCGCGGTCAGCACCAGGTGGTCCGCGGCCGGCGCCTGTGGGCCGGCCTCGTCATCGCCGGTGGCGGCGCCTACGTCCTCATCGTGCTGCTCTGGAGCTTCGACCCTGCGCGCCTCGGTGCGGCGATGGGAGGGACCGTTCTCTCGCGCATCGCGATCGACTGGCTGCGCTGGACCCTCGTCGCGGGGAGCATCCTGGTCGCGGCCGTCGGCCTCCTGATGGCGCTCGCGCCCCGCGCCCTGGAGACTTTCGAGACCTGGTCCAACCGTTGGGTCTCGACGCGCAAGGCGCTGCAGGGATCGGACACCCAGTACCTCGTGCTCGACGGCCTCGTCGAGCGCTTTCCGCGCGGCGCAGGCGCCCTCCTCCTCGCGTTCTCTCTCGCCGCCGCGGCGGCCTCGCTGGTTCTTCTGGCGCAGCGCTGAACCCGGCGCCCCCGCGCGCAGTCCAACCTGCATGTCGCAGGGGACGCTGTATCTCGTGCTGTTCCTCCTCCTCGCCCTCGCGGGCCTCGGCGGGATGTTCCTGTTCGGCTGGTTCCGCCGCAAGGTGCCCCCGCCGCCGGGCGTCAAGCCGCTGCCGAAGGACGACGACTGGGACTAGCGAAAAGGGTCGGGCACCTTTTCCTAGAGGATGCGGTTGAACCAGAGGAGCGACAGGAGCGCCGCCAGGGTCGCCAGGATCGTCGCGGCGGCGGCGAAGAGCGCCGTGATCTCGGTCTTCTTGGTTTCCATCACCAGGCGCGAATTGAGCGTCTGGTAGATCTTCTTCAGGTCCACCGCGTTGCCCGCATAGAAGTACTCGCCGCGCGTCACGTCCGCGACGGTCTTCAGCGTCTCCTCGTCGAGGCGGACGTGCATCGACCAGCCTTCGAAGCCAACGATCTTCCCTTCGGGCGTGCCGACGCCGACCGTGTAGACGCGCACGCCCTTGTCCGCGGCGAGACGCGCCGCCGCGATCGAGTCCGGGCCGGTGGTGCGCTGCCCGTCGGTGAGCAGGATGATCACCGCCGAGCCGTAGGATCCCGGCGGGACGGGCTTGCCGTTGTTCGGCCCGGTGCTGCGGTCGGCGCCGTCGTGCCGCCCCTTCGCGCCTTTCTGGTCCGCTCCCCAGCCGAACGTCGCGACGTCTATGCCGTCCTTCGGGAAGATCGTGGCGAGGGAGACGAGGATGGCGCTGCCGATGGCGGTGGCGCGCTGGAGCTGGAAGCGGTCGATCGCCGCGACCAGGTCTTCCTTGTTGCGCGTCGGCGCCTGCGCCACGGTCGCGGTGCCCGCGAACGCGACGATGCCGACGCGAACGTTGTCCGGCTGCTCGTTGATGAAGGTCTTGGCGGCGTTCTGCGCCGCGACGAGACGATTGGGCTCCACGTCGGTGGCGCGCATGCTGCCCGACACGTCCATGGCGAGGATCACCGTCTCGTGCTGGGACGGCAGCGTCACGGTCGCCTGCGGCCGCGCGATGGCGGCGATCATGATCGCGAGCGCGAGGAGGAAGAGGATCGGCGGCACGTGGCGCCGCAAGCCGATGCGCGTGCCCATCGCCTCCTTGACCAGGTCCAGGCTCGCATAGCGAAGCGCGAACTTCTTCTTCCGCCGCAGGACGAGAAGGTAGGCGACGACCAGCAGCGGCACCGCCAGCAGCAGCCACAGCAGCTCGGGCCAGAGGAACGTCATGCGGCGGCCTTCGGCATCGCCCCGCTGGTGCGGCTGCGCCGGCGCCTCAGGTCCGAGAAGCGCAGCAGCGAGTCGACGAGGTCGTCGCTGGTCGAGAGCTCCAGGACGTCGACTCCCGACTCGGCGAAACCGGCGCGCAGCGCCGACTCGCGACGCTCCGCCGCGGCCGCGAAGCGCGCGCGGAACGACGGGTCGTGCGTGTCGACGAGCACCTGCTCTCCCGTTTCCGCGTCGCGGAACGGGATGAGACCGAGGTCGGGAAGCTCGGACTCGAGCGGATCGTAGAGGCGCACGGCCACGATCTCGTGGCGCTGCACCAGCGACCCGAGGAGGCGCTCCCAGCCCGGCTCGCTGAAGAAGTCCGACACGACGAAGAGGACCGAGCGGCGATGGACCATGTGCGCCGCGGCGCGCAGCAGGTCGGAGAGGTCGGTTTTGCGTCCCTGCGGCGCATCGCCCGCGTTCCGCGGCGTGCCCATGGCGTGCAGGATGCGCAGCAGGTGGCGGCGGCCGCTGCCGGCCGGGATCACCGATTCCACCCCGCTGCCGTACAGGAGCGCGCCGATGCGGTTGCCGTGGCGCGTGAGCAGGCGCCCCACCGCCGCGACGAACGCTTCGGACACGGCGCGCTTGCGCACCTCATTCGAGCCGAAGTCCACCGACGGGCTGAGGTCGAGCAGGAACCACGCCGTGATCTCGCGATCCTCGTGGTACTCGCGGATGTAGGGAGTCTGCAGGCGCGCCGTCACGTTCCAGTCGATGTGGCGAACATCGTCGCCGTACTGGTATTCCCTCAGGTCGGCGAGGTCGAGGCCGTAGCCGCGGAACAGCGTCCGGTAGTCGCCGTGCAGCAGGCCGTCGAGGCGCCGCAGCACCGTCCACTCCACGCGGCGCAGCACCGCGTCCGGGCTGCGCACCCTCAGGGGCACGACCCGCGCGGACGGATCTTCCGCCGCGGACCTAGTTCGCAGCCACTTGAACATGGGCCTGGAGCGGCTTCTCCGGCGCGCGCACCGACTGCATGACGCGCTTCATGAGGTCGTCGGCGCTCACGCCTTCGGCGAGCGCCTCGTAGGAAAGGACCAGGCGGTGGCGGAACACGTCGGGCACGAGGTCCGTCACGTCTTCCGGCAGCGCGTAGTCGCGCCCGCGCAGGAACGCGAGCGCGCGCGCCCCTTCGATCAGGTGGATGGGCGCGCGCGGGCTGGCGCCGAAGGTCACGTACTTCTGCAGGTCCTTGAGGCCGAAGTCCTGCGGGGCTCGCGTGGCGGCGGCGAGGCGCACCGCGTACTGGACGAGCGAAGGCTCGACGTAGCCGCGGCGGCACTGGCGCTGCAGCGCGCCAAGCTCCTCCGTCGTCGCCACGGCGGCGACCCCGGGCATCTCTCCGGTTACGCGCTCGACGATGACGAACTCCTCCGCCTCGGTGGGGTAGCCCACCAGCACCTTCATCATGAAGCGGTCGACCTGCGCCTCCGGCAACGGATAGGTGCCCTCGGTCTCGATCGGATTCTGCGTCGCCATGACGAGGAACGGGTCGGGCACGCGGTGCGTTTCCCCGGCGATCGTCACCTGGCGCTCCTGCATCACCTCCAGCAGCGCGCTCTGCACCTTCGCCGGCGCCCGGTTGATCTCGTCGGCGAGCAGCAGGTTGCAGAACACCGGCCCGAGCGAAGTGCTGAAGTCGCCCGCCTTCTGGTTGTAGATGCGCGTGCCGACCAGGTCCGCGGGCACCAGGTCGGGCGTGAACTGGATGCGACGGAACGTGCCGCGGATCGCCTGCGAGAGCGTCTTCACCGTGAGCGTCTTCGCCAGGCCCGGCACCCCCTCGACGAGGAGGTGCCCCTGCGCGAGCACCGCCACCATCACGCGCTCGAGGAAATGGTCCTGGCCGACCACCACCTTCTTCACTTCATAGAGGATGCGCTCCATGAGCGAAGAAACCTCCCTCGTGTCCATCGCGTTTCTCCCTAGAAGGGGTTGAGGCCGACCGCGCCGGCCGCGTTCTCGATCGGCACGGCGAAGCCGATGCCCACGAACACGCGCTGCTCGGTCGGATTGAGAAGTCCGGTCACGATGCCGACCACCTCGCCGTCGGTGGTCACCAGCGGCCCGCCGGAATTCCCCGGGTTCACCGCCGCGTCGAACTGGATCAGGTTGGTCAGGATCCGCTGCCCTTCCGGAGAACGGTATTCCCTTTTCAATCCGGATACCACGCCGGCGCTCGCCGAGGGGCCGATGCCGAAGGGGAAGCCCACGGCCACGACCGGATCGCCCGGCCGCAACCCGTGCGTCGAGCGCAGCGTCGCGGGGAAAAGGTCGTCCGGGACTTTCTGCGCCTTGAGGACCGCGAGGTCGTGCTCGGGCCGAGTACCGATCACTTCGGCGGGCGCCTCCAGGCCGTCGGCGAACGTGACGCGCACGCGCTTCGCGCCGGCGACGACGTGCAGGTTGGTGAGGATGGTGCCGTTGTCCACGATCACGACGCCGGTGCCCACGTTGCCCTCGGAGGCCGGCGTGGCCGGCTTGCCCTCGACGACCGGCTCGTCGTCGGTCTCGGTGGCGAGCCCGCGCACGTGCACCACCGAAGGGAGGATCTTTTCGTAGGCCTCCGCCGTGAGCGCGCCGGCCGGCGCCTGGGCCTCGAGGGCGCGCTGGATCGCCTCGTCGACCTGCGCCTGGTTCAGGCCGCGCGGCCCGAGCCAGGCGACGGCGAGCGCCAGGGCGATCGCCAGCGCACCCGCAGCCGCGACGAGCGTGCGCCGGTCCGGCAGGCGAAAGGTTTTCTTCGGGGAGACAACGCGCTGCTCAGGCTGCGCGGGGACAGCGGGCGCTGCGCCGCGCGAGCGGGAACGACTGTAGACCGCTACCCGTTTCATGGGACTTGTGAACCAGTGTAGCAGCCTCGGCACGGCGTTGTGCGAACCTCTCGGATGTCGCGGTTTTGCCTACATCGATCCAACCATCGGGAGTCAGCATGGCCAAGGGCTACTGGGTTTCCTGCTATCGCAAGATCATCAACGCCGACCAGCTCGCGGCCTACGCGAAGCTCGCGGGCCCGGCAATCCAGGCCGGCGGCGGGCGCTTCGTCGTGCGCGGCATGGCCGACAAGGCCTACGAGCAAGGCGTGGTGCAGCGCACCGTCGTCGTCGAGTTCGACAGCCTGAAGACCGCGCACGCGGTGCACGACGGCCCGGCCTACCAGGAAGCGCTGCGCGTCCTGGGAGACAGCGTCGAGCGCGACTTCCGGATTGTCGAAGGCGTTTAGACCTCCAACCATTCCTTTCGCATCGCCGCGTTCGAGCGGACATCCTGCGCCGTGCCCTCGAACACGATCTGCCCGTGCCCCATCACGTAGAGGCGCTCTGAAATATCGAGCGTGATGGCGAGCTTCTGCTCGACCAGCAGGATCGAGATGCCGCGCTTCTTCACCTCCTCGAAGAGGCGCGCGACCTGCTCGACGATCTTCGGCGCGAGGCCTTCGGTGGGCTCGTCGATCATGACGAGCTCGGGATCGCCCATGAGGGTCCGGCAGAGCGTCAGCATCTGCTGCTCGCCGCCGGAGAGCACGCCCGCGGACGTGTCCACCCGCTCCTTCAGGCGCGGGAAGAGCTCGAAGCACTGCTCGAAGGTCCAGCCGCCGCGCCCCTTGCGCCGCTTCTCGCCGAGCATCAGGTTCTGGCGCACCGTGAGCGTCGGGAAGATGTCGCGGTTCTCCGGGACGTAGCCGAGGCCCTGGTGGGCGATCTCGAAAGCCTTCAGCCCCGTGAGCTCGCGGCCCTTGAACTTCACCGAGCCGTGCCGGCTGACCATGCCCATGATCGCCTTGATGGTGGTCGAGCGGCCGACGCCGTTGCGTCCGAGGAGGCTGACGATCTCGCCCTGGCGCACGTCGAGGTGCACGCCGCGCAGGATGTGGCTCTTGCCGTAAAAGGCGTTCAGGTCGCGGACTTCAAGCATGCAACGAAGTCCCCAGATACGCTTCCTGCACGGCCGCGTTGGCGCGAATCTCCGCCGGCGCGCCGGTGGCGATGACCTCGCCGTAGACCAGCACCGAGATGCGGTCGGCGAGGTCGAACACCACGCCCATGTCGTGCTCGACCATGATCAGCGTCTTGCCCTCGGACACCTGGCGGATCAGCTCGACCGCCTGCGCCGTCTCGGTGCGGCTCATGCCCGCGGTCGGCTCGTCGAGCAGGATCACGCTCGCGCCCCCGGCGATGGTGATGCCGATCTCGAGCGCGCGCTGCTCCGCGTAGGACAGCGTGCCCGCGGCGATCGCGGCGCGCTTCGCCAGGCCGATCTTCTCCAGCACTTCGCCCGCGCGCTCGTTCACGCCCTTCAGGCCGGCGAGGCGGTGCCAGAACGAATACTTGTAGCCATGCGCCCACAGCACCGCGCAGCGCAGGTTCTCGAACACCGACAGGTTGTGGAAGATGTTGGTGACCTGGAAGCTGCGCGACAGGCCCTTGCGGTTGATCTCGAACGGCCGCAGCCCGGTGATGTCCTCGCCGTTCAGCAGGATGCGCCCCGCGCTCAGGGGAAAGCGCCCCGAGATGAGGTTGAAGAGCGTCGACTTCCCGGCGCCGTTCGGCCCGATGATCGCGTGGCGCTCCCCCGCCGCGACGGCCAACGAGACGCCCTGGATGATCTTCGTCGAGCCGAAGCTCTTGTGCACGTCGCGCATTTCCAGCGCAGCTTTGCTGCGCTCCATGGCTTCGCTCATGCCGCCGCCTTCAATTCCTGCTGCACCGCGTCCCAGCGCGCCGAGACGCGCCGCGCCGCGAAGCGCATCGCCGCCAGCCCGCCGGCGAGGAGGAGGATCGACGCCACGTAGACGCCGGGCTCCCGCGCGTTCAGCGTCAGGCCGAAGGCGTGCATCACCGGGTTGCTGGTGACGTCGGACAGGCGGTAGACGGACTCGACCAGGCCGATCAGCCCCGCGAGCGCCACCAGCGCCGCCGCGGCGGAGAACGCGTACGACCCCGCCATGCGGCCGAAGCGCCCGGCGCGGACCAGGCCGATCTGCATCAGCAGGATCGACGCGACGCCGCCCGGGGCATAGAGCACCATGAGGCAGAAGAACAGGCCCAGATAGAGCAGCCATGCCTTGGTGAAGCCCGACAGCGCGGCGACGAAGAAGATGAAGATCACCGAGCCGATCACCGGCCCGAAGAAGAACGGGATGCCGCCGATGAAGGCCGCGAGCAGCACGCCGCCGGAGCGGATCGCCGAGACGTTCTCCGCGGAGACGATCTCGAAGTTGATGCACGACAGCGCGCCCGCGATGCCGGCGAAGAACGCCGACAGCACGAGCTGCAGGAAGCGCACCTTCTGCGTGTCGTAGCCGACGAA
>DASZQH010000286.1:0-7227 GCA_035549805.1 Burkholderiales bacterium | reverse complement strand
GGAATACAGCGGGTCGCGCGCCAGGGCTTCCCGGTACTGCTCGATCGCCCGGGCGCCGTCTCCCGCCTTGGCGTACTCGATGCCCAGCGAGTAGCGCAGCAGCGCGCCGTCGCGCGGCGTGCCCACGAGCTTCAAGAGGTCGTCCAGGGGCATTCGGCTAAGATACCCGCGATGAAGAAGGTCATCCAGACGAAGGACGCGCCGGCGGCGATCGGCACCTATTCCCAGGCGGTTCGGGCGGGAAGCGCGGTGTACCTGTCGGGGCAGATCGGCCTCGACCCCGTGACCATGCAGCTCGCGGAAGGCATCGACGCGCAGACGCATCGCGTATTCCGCAACCTGGCCGCGGTCGCGGACGCCGCGGGCCTGCAGCTCGGCGACGCGGTGCGGATGACGGTATACCTTACCGACCTCGCCCACTTCGCCCGCGTCAACGAGATCATGGCGCAGTACCTGAAGGAGCCATATCCCGCGCGCGCCGCGGTCGGCGTCGCCGCGCTGCCACGCGGTGCGCTGGTGGAGATCGACGCCATCCTGCACGGCGAGTGAGCGAGGCGATCGAGCGCAAGCTGGCGGGCCTCGGCCTGCGGCAGCGCTTCGATTTCGTCCTGCACCTGCCGCTGCGCTACGAAGACGAGACCGCGCTCGCCACGCCCGGGACGGCGCTGCCGGGCCGTCCGGTGCAGATCGAGGCGCCGCTCGTGAAGGCGGAGATCGCGTACCGCCCGCGCCGGCAGCTCGTGGTGCACGCCGAAGGACTGGTGCTGCGCTTCTTCAATTTTTACCCGAGCCAGCTGAAGCAGTTCCAGCGCGGCATCGAGCAGGGCCAACGCGTGCGCGCGTTCGGCGAGGTGCGCACGGGCTTTTTCGGCGCAGAGATGACGCATCCGCGTTACCGGCTGGTGCGCGAAGGCGAGGCGCTCCCGCAGGCCCTCACGCCCGTGTACTCGACCACCGCGGGCGTGTCGCAGCACGAGCTGCGCACGCGCGTGCTCGAAGCGCTCGACGCCGGCCCCCTCGAGGACACGCTGCCCGATGCGTTGCGCCGTCGCCTGCGCCTGCCCGAGTTCGCCGCGAGCGTGCAGTTCCTGCACCGGCCGCCGCCCGGCGCGGATCTGGCGGCGCTCGCCGAGCGCCGCCATCCGGCGTGGCGGCGCATGAAGTTCGAGGAGCTCCTGGCGCAGCAGCTCTCGATGCGCTTCGCCTACCGCGGGCGTCGCGCGCGCCGCGCCCAGGCGCTGCGGCTCGACGGGCCCCTGGTGACGCGCTTCCTCAAGGAGTTGCCGTTCCGCCTTACGCGCGCGCAGTCCCGCGCGATGGAGGAGGTGATGCGCGACCTCGCGCAGGCGCACCCCATGCAGCGGCTGCTGCAGGGCGACGTGGGCAGCGGCAAGACCATCATCGCCGCGATCGCGTCGCTGGCCGCCGTGGACAGCGGCGCCCAAGCGGCGGTGATGGCGCCCACCGAGCTCCTTTCCGAGCAGCACTACCGCAAGTTCACCGAATGGCTGCAGCCGCTCGGCGTGCGCATCGCCTGGCTGCACGGCGGGCTCGGCCGCGCCGACAAGCGGCGCGCTCTCGGCGAGATCGCCGCCGGCGGCGCCGGGATCGTGATCGGCACGCACGCCCTGGTGCAGTCGGGCGTCGAGTTCGCGCGCCTCGCGCTCGCCGTCGTGGACGAGCAGCATCGCTTCGGCGTGCAGCAGCGCCTCACGCTGCGCCGCAAGGCGGCCGCGTCTCCGGCGGCGAAGACCAGCCCGAGAGCGAAGCCGGCGGCGCTGCCCCACCAGCTCATGATGAGCGCGACGCCGATCCCCCGCACGCTCTCCATGACCTACTACGCGGATCTCGACGTCTCGACGATCGACGAGCTGCCGCCGGGGCGCAAGCCCGTGGCGACGAAGCTCGTTTCCGCGGCGCGGCGCGACGAAGTGCTGACGCGCATCCGCGACGCCTGTGCGGAGGGGCAGCAGGCGTATTGGGTGTGCCCGGTGATCGAAGAGTCGAAGGACGGCGACCTCTCCGCGGCCGTCGAGACCTTCGGCCGCCTCGCCGCCGAGCTGCGGGGCGTGAACGTCGGGCTGCTGCACGGCAAGCTGCCGGCAGCCGAGAAGGCGCAGGTGATGGAGCGCTTCAAGCAGGGCGAGCTGCAGCTCCTCGTGTGCACCACGGTCATCGAGGTCGGCGTGGACGTGCCGAACGCGTCGCTGATGGTGATCGAGAGCGCGGAGCGCTTCGGCCTGGCGCAGCTTCACCAGTTGCGCGGGCGCATCGGCCGCTCCGGCTCCGCGCACGCCCGCGAAAGCGTTTGCGTGCTGCTCTTCGAGAAGGATGTCTCGGGCGCCGCGCGTGAGCGCCTCAAGGTGATCTACGAGAACACCGACGGCTTCGAAATCGCGCGCCACGACCTTGCGATCCGCGGACCGGGCGAGCTGCTCGGCGAGCGGCAGAGCGGGGTGCCGCTCCTGCGCTTCGCGGACCTCGTGGCCGATGCGGAGCTCGCCGAGGCGGCGCGCGACGCCGCCGCGGAGCTGATCGATACCGATCCGCAGGCCGCGCGTGCGCACGTGCAGCGCTGGCTCGGGTCCCGGCAGGAGCTCGGCCACGCCTGAGAGGTATCCTTCGCCCGTGGACATGGCGGCGATCACGAAGCGGCTGGACGCCTACGAGCGGCTGGTCCGGCTGGACAAGCCGGTAGGCGCCCTGCTTCTCCTCTGGCCCACCCTGTGGGCGGTCTGGCTCGCTTCGCACGGGCGCCCGGCGCCCGACATCGTGGTGATCTTCGTCCTCGGCACCTTCCTCATGCGCTCGGCGGGTTGCGCGGTGAACGACTTCGCCGACCGCGACTTCGACCCGTTCGTCGAGCGCACGCGCCACCGCCCGCTCGCCGCGCGGGAAATCGCGCCGCGCGAGGCGCTCCTCGTCGGCGCGGGGCTCGCCCTGGCGGCATTCGGCCTGGTCCTCTTCCTCAACCGGCTCGCCGTCCTGCTCTCGTTCGTCGCTCTCGCGATCGCCGTGACTTACCCGTTCGCCAAGCGTGTGTTCCCGTTTCCGCAGGCGTACCTGGGCATCGCGTTCGGCTTCGGCATCCCGATGGCCTATGCGGCGGTCCGCGGCGAGCTGCCGCTCGACTGCTGGCTGCTCCTCGCGGCGAACGTGTGCTACTCCTTCGCCTACGATACGGAGTATGCGATGGTGGACCGCGACGACGACGCGAAGCTCGGGCTGCGCACTTCCGCGCTCACGCTCGGGCGCTGGGACGTGGCGGCGGTGATGGCGAGCTACGCCGGGCTGCTCCTGCTTCTAGGCGTCGTCGGTTGGCGGGCCGCGCTCGGCTGGCCGTTCTACGCGGCGCTGGCGGCAGGGACCCTGATCGCGGCTTACCACTGGACGCTGATCCGCACGCGAACCCGCGAGGGCTGCTTCAAGGCGTTCCGCCACAACAACTGGCTCGGCGCGGCGCTCTTCGCCGGCGTGGTACTGGGATACGTATGAGCGAGGGCGGCGCAGCGATCGCGCGCTTTGCCTTCACGCGGGGCCCCCGGCGGGGATCGCACCTGACGCTCTACGCCAACTGCATCGTGCATCGCAGCGATGACGAGGTGGAGACGATTCCCCTGGCGGGACTCGGGTCGGTGCGCGTCGCGTTCATCCACGACCCGAACCGGGTCATCTGGGGCGTGGTGGCCATCGTCGTCGCCGCGGTGCTGTTCGGCATCGCCTCGCCGCTCGCCACCGTGGCCGATGCCGCGGCCGGCGACGTCGCGGCCAACGCCAGCGGCGTGGGGGCGGCGCTGCATGCGCTGTTCCGGTTTGTCGGCGCCGCCGCCCGCGCGCTGCCGATCCTTGCGGTGCTGTGTGCGCTCGGCGGCATCGCGCTCGCGGCGCTCGGCTGGCTGGGGACCACCGTCCTTTCGCTCGCCTTCGCGGGGGGGGAGCGCACCTACCCGGTCTTCGGCCGCAGCACGCCGCTGATGGACTTCGCCGAGACGGTCTCGCAGAAGCTCATGCAGCTCAAGCGATGAAATACCACGATCTGCGGGACTTTCTCGCGCAGCTCGAGGCGCGCGGCGAGCTGAAGCGCGTCGCGGCGCCCGTGTCGCCGCACCTGGAGATGACGGAGATCTGCGATCGCGTGCTGCGGCGGGGCGGGCCTGCGCTCCTTTTCGAGAAGCCGGCCGGCTTCGGCATGCCGGTGCTCGGCAACCTGTTCGGCTCCGTGAAGCGGATCGCGCTCGCGATGGGCGTCGAAGACCCCGGCGCGTTGCGCGAAGTCGGAAAGCTGCTCGCCTACCTGAAGGAGCCCGAGCCGCCCAAGGGATGGTCGGACCTGTGGGAGAAATTCCCGGTCCTGAAGCAGGTGCTGAACATGGCGCCGAAGGAGCGCTCTTCCGCCCCCTGCCAGGAGATCGTCTGGGAGGGCAAGGACGTCGACCTCGGCCGCCTGCCGGTGCAGACGTGCTGGCCGGACGACGCGGGGCCGCTCATCACGTGGGGGCTCACCGTGACCAAGGGGCCGGCGAAGCCGCGCCAGAACCTCGGCATCTACCGCCAGCAGGTCATCGCCCCGAACCGCATCATCATGCGCTGGCTCGCGCATCGCGGCGGGGCCCTGGACTTCCGCGATCACTGCCTGAGGAGCAAGGAGCCGTTTCCCGTCGCCGTCGCGCTCGGGGCGGATCCCGCCACCATCCTCGCCGCCGTCACGCCGGTGCCGGACACGCTGGGCGAGTACCAGTTCGCAGGCCTGCTGCGCGGGGCGAAGACCGAAGTGGTGCGCTGCCTGGGGAGCGAGCTCCAGGTCCCGGCCGCGGCGGAGATCGTCCTCGAAGGCGCGATCCACGCCGGCGATACCGCCCCGGAAGGACCGTTCGGCGACCACACCGGCTACTACAACGAGATCGAGCGCTTTCCGGTGCTCACGGTCGAGCGCATCACGATGCGGCGCGATCCCATCTACCACTCGACCTACACGGGCAAGCCGCCCGACGAGCCGGCGATGCTCGGGGTGGCGCTGAACGAGGTGTTCGTGCCGCTCCTGCAGAAGCAGTTCCCCGAGATCGCCGACTTCTACCTGCCGCCCGAAGGCTGCTCGTACCGCCTTGCCGTCGTCAGCCTGAAGAAGCAGTACCCCGGCCACGCGAAGCGCGTGATGTTCGGCGTCTGGAGCTTCCTGCGCCAGTTCATGTACACGAAGTTCATCGTGGTATGCGACGACGACGTGGACGTGCGCGACTGGAAGGAAGTCGTGTGGGCGATCACCACGCGCGTCGACCCGGCGCGCGACACGCTGATCGCCGAGAACACGCCGATCGACTACCTCGATTTCGCGAGCCCGGCGTCGGGCCTGGGGTCGAAGATGGGCATCGACGCGACGAGCAAATGGCCTGCGGAAACCGCCCGCGCCTGGGGCCGGCCGATCGTCATGGACCCGGCCGTGAAGCGCCGGGTGGACGAGATGTGGGGCGCGCTGGGCCTCTAGGGCCATCCTGCACCCAGGCGACGAGCGCATCCAGCGCTTCCAGCGCTTCGGGGGCTCTCGGGTGGTTGACGATCATCACGACGACGTAGCGCTTGCCGTGCCTGTCGAGGACGTAGCCGGCGATCGAGCGCACGTCCGATAGCAGGCCGGTCTTGAGATGCGCCTGCCCCGCCGCGGGCGAGCTGCGCAGGCGCTTGCGCATCGTGCCGTCCGCGGCGGCGATTGGCAGGGATGCCACGAACTCCGGCATCACCGGGCTGCGCCAGGCCGCCAGAAGGATCGCGGCGAGGCTCCCCGCGCTCAGGCGCTCCGCGCGCGAGAGCCCCGACCCGTTGTCGAGGACGAGGTCCGGAATGCGCAGCTTCTTCACCGCGAGCCAGGCGCGGATCGCCGCCTCCGATTTCTCGGGGACCGCGGGCGCGCCTGCCGCTTCCGCGCCGATCGTGAGGTAGAGCTGGCGCGCCATCACGTTGTTGGAAAACTTGTTGATGTCCCGCACGACCTGGGCCAGGGGCGCGGACTCGTGGGTGTAGAGCAGGCGAGCGGCGGGCGACGCGATGCCGTTGCGCACGCCGCCGTTCCAGCGCCCGCCCATCTCGGCCCACAGCTGGCGCAGCATCGCGCCGACGTAGTCCTCGGGCTCGTGCAGCGCGACGTTCACGTCGCGCTCGCCGCACGACGCCGGGTAGACCCCGGTAAACGCGGCGCGCGGCGGCCGCGGCTGGAAGCTCGCGCCGATCATGTCGCGGAACGCGCGGCCTTCCGGGCAGCCGCGCTCCACGATCTTCAGCTCGTTCAGGATCTGCAGCCCGGGGAGCGCGGGCTCCGCGAACACGTGCACGAAGTTGCGCTCGTACTGCGGCAGGAAGTTGAAGCGCACCGACTTGAAGTTGACGAGCAGGGCGTCGGGCGGGACGTTGTAGGGACGGAAGCTGTCGTCGTCGATGCGGCCATTCGGCACCGCGCCGAGCCAGCTCCGGTCGAGCACCAGGTCGCCGCGGATGTCCGCGAGCCCGCGGCTGCGCAGCGCCCGCAGCAGCAGCCAGAAGTTCTCGTAGTCGAGCTTCGGATCGCCCTGGCCGCGCAGGACGAGGTGCTCGCCGTCGACGTATGCGTCGGTGCGCCAGCGGTACGCGGGGCCGAGCAGCTCGAGCGCCGCATAGGTCGTCACCAGCTTCATGAGCGACGCGGGGTTGACCTGCACGCTCGCGCGCTCCGCCAGGTGGGGCGAAGCCGCGCCCACTTCCTGCACGACGACGGAGACATTGGCCGCCGGAATGCCGACCGCCTTGAGCTCCTTCAGCACCGAGGGCGGGAGCGCCATAGCTGAAGTGAGCACTAACGAAAGCGATAAAGCGCCTGCGGCTTGAACGCAGCTCTTGAAAAGACCCCGTAGCGGCCGTATTATTAGCACTCGCTAGGACTGAGTGCTAGCAAGAGGCATTCGGCACAGAATTCGGCAAGTCGCATCACAACCCATTGTAATACAACGTTTTTTCAAACGGGAGATTCACATGAAAATCCGTCCGTTGCATGACCGCGTCATCGTCAAGCGTATCGAAGAGGAGCGCCGGTCCGCTGGCGGCATCGTCATCCCCGATACGGCCGCCGAGAAGCCCGACCAGGGCGAGATCGTCGCCGTGGGCAAGGGCAAGAAGGACGAGTCGGGCAAGCTCATCGCGCTCGACGTGAAGCCGGGCGACAAGGTGCTGTTCGGCAAGTACTCGGGCCAGACCGTCAAGGTC
>DASZQH010000285.1:0-8403 GCA_035549805.1 Burkholderiales bacterium | reverse complement strand
TTGTCGTCCGCCTCGCCGGTGGCGAGGTACTCGCGGATCTCGGCGTCGGACAGGTCCTTGAAGCGCACCTCGGAGCGCGACAGCGCGCTGTGCACGTCGTCCTGCCATTTCACCGCCACCGCGGTCAGCACCTCGTGCGTCTTGCCGGACAGCGCGGCGAGCATCCCGGCGGCGTCCTCGCGGTGCGCGGGCTTGCCGAAGATCCGGCCCTCGAGCGCCACGGTGGTGTCGGCCGAAAGCACCGGCGCCTGCGGCAGGTTCCGCTGCAGCATGCGCTTCCAGCCGGCCTCGGCCTTCGCGAGCGCGACGCGCTCGACGTAGGCGTCGGGCGCCTCGCCCGGCAGCGGGTCCTCGTTCACTTCCTGCGCGGCATCCGCGCGCTCGCGGAAGAGCAGCAGGTGGAAGCGCACGCCGATCTGCGTCAGCAGCTCCCGGCGGCGCGGGCTGCGTGACGCGAGGTAGATCCCGCGATCCTGGGGGGCGGCCATCGCTGCCGAATATAGCCTACGCGCGGTGGTAGGGATGCCCGGTGAGGAGTGTCGCGGCGCGGTAGAGCTGCTCGATCAGCACCACCTGCGCGAGCGCGTGCGGCAGCGTCATCGACGAGAGGCGCACGAGGCGCTGCGCGCCGGCCTTCACGTCCTCGGGCAGCCCGTCCGCGCCACCGATCACGAACGCCGTCTCCTGCGCCAGCAGTTTCGCAAACTGAGCCGTGGTCAGGTCCTCGCCCCGCTCGTCGAGGGCCACGCTGCGCTTTCCCTTCATTGCCTGCCTGAGCGCGGCGTCATCCCTGACGAGGTTGCGGGAGACCTCGTAGCCGCGCGGCATCCGTCGCAGGTACTCGACGCAGGCCTCCTCGGCCCATGCGGGCAGCCTACTTGCGACGGCGAGGACGTGGAGTCTTGCCACGGGGGGCGGCTTTGCGCCGGGCCGGCTTCTTCGCCGGCTTCTTCTCCGGCGCCTTCTCGGGCGTCTTGCTCATCCGGACGGACTTGCCGCCCCAGATCTCCTCCAGCTTGTAGAAGCCGCGCACCGTCGGGTGCATGACGTGGACCACGAGGTCGCCGAAGTCCACCAGCACCCATTCGCTCGCCGAGGTGCCCTCGACGCCGTACACCTTGGCGCCGAGCGCGCTCAGCTTGTCCTGGACGTGGTCGGCGAGCGCCCGGATCTGGCGGTTCGAGTCGCCGCTCGCGATGACGACGCGCTCGAACATGGTCGGCAGCGCGGCGGTGTTGTAGACCACGATGTCGTAGCCCTTGATGTCCTCGAGCGCGTCGACAACCGCGCGCTGCTTGGTGCGCAGATCCATCAGCCGTAGAGCCTTTCACGCCGGAGGTAGTTCGCCACCGCGCCGGGCACGAGGTCCGACAGATCCTCGCCGCGCGCCGCCCGCGCCCGAATGTCGCTGGCGGAGATGTCCATTTCGTCCATCGGGATGCGCTCGACCGTCGCGTCGGGCGCGGGGTGGCCGGGCCGCGCGAACACCGCGATGCGCGCCAGGCGCCGCACTTCCTCGGGCCGGTGCCAGGTGCCGAGCTTCGCGTACTGGTCGGCGCCCATCAGGAAATAGATCGGCACCCGCGGGCCGAGCTCTTCGCGAAGCTGCGCGAGCGTGTCGGCGCTGTACCCGGTCGCGCTCGGGGAGAGCTCGCGAGGATCGATCTCGAAGCGAGGCTCGCCCGCGAGGGCGAGCTTGAGCATGGCGAGGCGGTGCTCGCCGGAGGCGACCGGCGCCCGCCGGTAGCGGGTGGCTCCCGTGGGCATGAAGACCACCTTCCCGAGGGGCAGGGCGCGCAGCGCCGCGTGCCCCATCGCGAGGTGCGCGTTGTGCACCGGGTCGAACGTGCCGCCGAGCAGGCCGATCGGCGTCATGCGGGCGCCGGCGCGCGCAGCAGCGGCCGCAGCGCGAGCAGCCCGAGCACGGGGCCCGGCAGGAGGAGGAGGAAGAGCCAGGTGGCGCCCACCAGCGGCGCCGCGGCGTTGAGGAGCTGGATGCTGGCGATGGTGATCGCGAAGCCGATGCAGTTTCCGATGGTGAGCGCCGAGCCCACCAGCGCGCGCGGCGCATTGGCCGCGTTCAGCGCCGAGAACTGGGGGGAATCGCCGACCACGACCACGCCCCAGAATAGCAGGAAGGCGAGGAAGACCGGGGTGGGCGCGTGCAGCGCGAGCGGCGAGAGCAGGCAGCAGGCGCCCGAGGCGGCGAGCTGCGCGAACGCCACCGGCGCGCTGCCCGCGCGCAGCGACGCCAGGCCGCCGAGGGCGCAGCCGGCGAACCCGGCGGCGATCACGGCGAAGGTCCACAGCGGCACGTTGAGCGCCGTGCCGGCGGACTGCGCGTGCGCGGCGAGCGCGAGCGGCAGGAAAGCCCATAGCGCATAGAGCTCCCACATGTGGCCGAAGTAGCCGAACACGGAAGCACGGAAGCGCGGCTCGCGGAAGATCACCGCCAGCGCGCGCGGGTCGAAGCGTGCGCCGCGGGCGAGGAGCGGCCCGTCCGGCACCAGCGCCCACATCAGCACGCCGCCGAGCGCCGCCACGCCCGACACGGCGAGCATGACGGTCTGCCACGGCAGGGCCTGCCCGAGCCCCACCAGGAGATGGGGGAAAGCGGTGCCGAGGACGAGCGCGCCGACGAGGAAGCCGAGCGCGTTCCCGAGGTCGCGCTGGAACCAGCCGGCGGCGATCTTCATGCCCACGGGGTAGATGCCGGCAAGAAAGAAGCCCGTGGCGAAGCGCCAGGCGAGCAGCGCGCCGAGGCCGTCGGCGAACGCCACGGTTGCCGCGTTGCAGAGCGCCCCGGCGAGGGCGCAGGCGAGGAACACGCGGCGCGGCGAGAAGAGGTCGGCGATGGCGAGGAAGGCGAACGCCAGCGTGCCGGCGATGAAGCCGAGCTGGACCGCGGAGGTCACGTAGCCGAGCGACTCCAGGGGGAGCCCCCACTGGCGGCGCACGTCCTCCAGCACGGCGTTGCCCGCGAACCAGAGCGCGGTGCCGGCGAACTGCGAGAGGACGATGACCGGGAGGATGCGGCGCGGGCGAGCCGCGGCGGCAGTCAGGTCCGGACCTCGCCGTGGCCCGTCACCACGAATTTCTGCGTCGTGAGGCCCTCGAGGCCGACCGGCCCGCGCGCGTGCAGCTTGTCGGTGGAGATGCCGATCTCCGCGCCGAGGCCGAACTCGAAGCCGTCGGCGAAGCGCGTCGAGGCGTTCCACATCACCGAGGCGGAGTCGACCTCGCGCAGGAAGCGCTCGGCCCTCGCGCGGTCCCCCGTGACGATGGCGTCGGTGTGCTGCGAGCCGTACTTCGCGATGTGCGCCATGGCCTCGTCGAGGCCTTTGACGACGCGGATCGAGAGGATGGGCGCCAGCCACTCGGTGTAGTAATCCCTGTCGCTCGCAGGAATGGACTTTCCGAGGAACCGGCGCGAGGCGTCGTCGGCGCGCATCTCCACGCCCTTGGACTCGAATATGCTCCCGATGCGCGGCAGTACCTGCGCAGCAATCCCCTCGGCGACCAGCAGCGTCTCCATCGTGTTGCAGGTGCCGTAGCGCTGCGTCTTCGCGTTGTCGGCGATCCTCACCGCCATCTCGACGTCGGCCGCGTCGTCGATGTAGACGTGGCAGACGCCGTCGAGGTGCTTGATCATCGGGATGCGCGACTCGCGCGCGAGGCGCTCGATCAGGTCCTTGCCGCCGCGCGGCACGATGATGTCGACGAACTCGTTCATCGTGATCAGCTCGCCGACGGCGGCGCGGTCCGCGGTCGGCACGAGCTGCACCGCCGCCTCCGGCAACCCGGCGGCCTTCAGGCCCTCGCCGACGCACGCGGCGATCGCCCGGTTGGAGTGCAGCGCTTCCGAGCCGCCGCGCAGGATGCAGGCGTTGCCCGACTTGATGCACAGCGCCGCTGCGTCCGCGGTCACGTTCGGGCGCGACTCGTAGATGATGCCGATCACGCCGAGCGGCACGCGCATGCGCGCGACCTCGATTCCCGTCGGGCGCGTGACGCGCTCCGAGATCCTGCCGACCGGGTCGGCGAGCGCCGCGACCGCTTCCACCCCGGCCGCCATCTGCTCGATCGCGCTCGCCTTGAGCGTCAGTCGATCGACGAACGCGCCGTCGCGACCCGCGCTACGCGCGTGCGCCACGTCGTTCTCGTTGGCGGCAAGAATTTCCTTCGCGTTCCTCCTGAGGGATGTCGCGACGGCGTGCAGGGCGCGGTCCTTCGCCTGGGTGTCGGCACGCGCGATCTCGCGCGAAGCGGCGCGCGCGCGCCGACCCATCTCGCGCATCTCTTCGCGGAGCGAGCTTGCCTGGTTGACTGCGGCCATGCGGAATCTTAGCGCGGAACGGCAATTGCTTGAGCCTGGCGCCCCCCCGCAACCCGATCCTCGAAGGAGATCTCCATGGCCCTTGCACTGCTGCGCGAGAAAGGCGCAACGCTCGACAAGCAGAAGTTCACCTGGCGGGAGCTCGTCCAGCCGCCGATCAGCAAGCTCGACGACGATGCCTTCACGCGCGTGCGCATCATTCTCATGAACGGCATCGAGGAGGAGGCGAAGCGCTTCCAGCATTCCTTCGCGCGCATGTGCCCCGATCCGGCGTTGCAGCGCAAGCTGGCCGAAGTGCGGCGCAAGGAAGTCCACCAGCAGGTCATGGTGAACTGGCTGCTCGGCGCCGACCATTCGCCGCTCGAAACCACCATCGGCTTCGAGCAGGTCGCGATCGAAGTCACCGCGGCAGTGGCGCAGAAGGAGCCCGACGCCTACCTGGCGCAGGTTTACCGCTACGGGCTGCTGGAGGACTTCGACCACATGTACCGGTATTCCGCGCTGATGGACCGGCTCGAAGGCAAGGACGCGAACAACATCCTGCAGAGCTACACCGACATCCTGCCGGGCCGGCCGACCATCGACGAGCACCGCGCGCCGGAGCACGACCTGAAGCGCCCCTACGAGCGCGCCAGCGCCGATCCCCTCACCAAGCTGCATGCGCTCACCATCCTGTCGGGCGAGCAGCAGACGCACAATTTCTACATGAATGTCGGCCCGATGTACGCGGACCCCGTGGCGCGGCAGCTCTATGCGGAGATCGCCCACATCGAGGAGCAGCACATCACCCAGTACGAATCGATCATCGATCCGAACGAGACCTGGCTCGAGAAGTGGCTCATGCACGAGGCCTGCGAGGTCTACAACTACTACAGCTGCGTCCAGGCCGAGACGAACCCGCGCATCAAGGCGATCTGGGAGCGTTTCCTCGACTACGAGCTCGGGCACCTGCGCATCGTCGCCGACCTGTTCCAGGAGCACGAAGGGCGCGATCCCGCGGAAATCCTGCCGGAGAAGCTCCCCGACCCGATCGAGTACAAGAGCCAGCGCGACTTCGTGCGCGGCGTGCTCGAGGAAGAAGTGGACCTTCGGGCAAGCGGCACCGACTTCGTCGACAAGGCGAAGGAGCCGAAGTCGAGCCTCGACTACCGCAAGCAGCTCAATTCCGAGGGCTCGCCCTCGGAGCTCGTCTCGGCCGGCTACACCTGGGCGCCGGGCACGGAGCTCAAGCTGAAGGTCGTGAACCTCTAGAAAGGAGAAGTGACCATGGCAAGACCCCAGCAACGCGAGGCCGGCCTCGGCCCGAACCGGACCGGCATCGCCACCTCGCCGAAGCAGATCGAGAAAATGCTCGCCGGCATGGATTCGAAGCTCGCCACGCCGACCTCGGAGGGCGACGAGCGCGCCATCGCGCAGATGCGCAGCCAGTACATCGAGACTGCCGAGCCCGTGGGCTCGATGCCGCCGCCGGCGACGCTGAAAGGCGCCGCCAGGACCGCCGCCAAGGCGCTGAAAGGCGAGCGGCCGCAGCTCTTCCTCGACAAGCTGGGCGAGCGCCTCGCTTTCGAGCGCACCGGCACCCGGCTCTATGACGCTTTCATCGCCAAGTGCCGCACCCAGCAGCCCGAGGGCATCGACGACGCCAGGCTCGTCGAGATCCGCAACGAGGAGGCGCGCCACTTCGCCCTCGTCGCGCAATGCATCGAGTCGCTCGGCGGCGACCCCACGGCGCAGACGCCCTGCGCCGACGTGGCCGGCGTGGCGTCGAGCGGCCTCATGCAGGTGGTCACCGACCCGAAGACCACCGTCGCCCAGTCGTTGCAGGCGCTCCTGATCGCGGAGCTGACCGACAACGCCGCGTGGGAGGACCTGATCACGCTGGCGGAGAAGATGGGCAACGAGGACATGGCGGCGCAGTTTCAGGACGCCTTGCGGCACGAGGAAGGGCACCTCGCCACCGTGCGCCAGTGGCACGACGACCTGCTGACGGTCGAGTCAGACCTGGTGAAGACGAAGGCCTAGCTTCACCAGCTCTTCCCAGGGATCGGCCGGGTCGACGCCTTTCGAGGCCCGGTCGATGAGCGCCGCGTGGGCGAGCGCCGCGGTGACGGCGGCGGCCCCGAAGCGCCGGCCCGCGGCCTGCACCAGGGGCTGCAGGCGCTTGTTGAAGAAGCGGTGCTGGAAGAAGAGCGCGTCGGGCGATCCGCCGCGCTGCAGGCCCTGCAGCACGAAGAGCGCCCCGGCGAGCACGAAGAGCACCAGCGGCGGCGCCTCGCCCTCCGCGCGCAGCCCCTCGATGACCCGGACGTAGCGCGCGGTGTCCTTCGCGAGGAGCGCCTCGACCGCGGCGGCGGGCTCGTAGCGCGCGACGTCCGTGACCGCGTCCTGGACCTGCTCGAGCGAGAGCGCGCCGGCGGGCGCGAGCAGGCCGAGCTTCTGCACCTCCTGGTGGGCGGCGAGCAGGTTGCCTTCGACGCGCTCGGCGAGATACTCGAGCGCCTCGCCCTGCGCGCTCTGCTTCTGCCGCGCAAGGCGCGCATTCAGCCACGCCGGCAGCGCGGCGCGCGCCACCGGCTCGACCTCGACCACCGCGCCGAGCCTCTCGAGCGCGACGAACCAGTCGGCTTTCCACCACTGGCCTTCCGGGCGCGGCATCGTGACGAGGAGCAGCACGTCCGGATTGGGTCGCTCGCAGTAGGCGACGAGCGCCTGGACGGCGGCGGCCGCCGGCTTGCCGGTTGGCAGGCGCACCTCCACCACCTTGCGGTCGCCGAAGAGCGAGCCGCTGCCCGCGGCATGCGCGAATTCGCTCCAGTCGAAATACCGGTCCACCTCCAGCACCTCGCGCTGCGTGAAGCCCGCCTTGCGCGCGGCGGCGCGGATCGCGTCGGCGGCCTCGAGCGCGAGCAGCGGCTCGTCGCCGTGCACCAGGTAGGCCGGCGCGAGCTTGCGCGCGAGCGAGGCGTCGAGCTCCGCGGGCTTCAGCCGCACTAGCGGATCGCCCGCGGCTCGGGCTTCTGCGAGGCCGCGATGCGGCGCATGATCTGCTGCACCATGTCGGTCTGCATGTCGCGGTAGAGCAGCTGCTCCTCCGCCTCCTTCGCCAGCACCTCGGAGTCGTTGAACGTGATGTCGCGCGTGAGCTGGAGGGTGCTCGCGGGGATGTAGTCGCCCCCCTTGCCGTCGTGCAGGCGGAACCCGACGCGGTAGTTGAGGCGGAACTCCCGCACGCGCCCGGTACCGGTGAGCGAGAGGATTTCCTTCTCGCGCTGCTCGGAGCTCAGGATGAGGATCGCGTCGGCGTCGCGCGCGTCGTCCAGCACCTTCGCCGCCGTGCCCGCCTGGATCTGGCGCTTCAGCTCGAGGGCGAGGCCGCGCGTCGCGTTGGCGACGTACACCTTCTGGAACGGCACGTCGGCGGTGCCGCGCAGCTGGAAGCCGCAGCCGGCGAGAAGCAGCGCGACGAGGAAGGCGGCGGCTCTCACACCACCAGATTGATGAGCCGGCCCGGCACCACGACCACCTTCTTGATCGCCTGGCCTTCCACGTGCTTCTTCACGTTCACGTTGGACAGCGCGAGGTCCTCGATGGCCTTCCTGTCCGCGGCCTTGGGAACCCTGATCGACCCGCGCAGCTTGCCGTTCACCTGCACCACGAGCTCGACCTCGTCCTGCTCGAGCGCCGCGGCCTCGGGCTCGGGCCAGGGGGCGGTCATGACGTCCTCGCCGAAGCCGCACTGCTGCCAGAGGTGATGGCTTACGTGGGGCGTGATCGGCGAGAGCAGGCGGATCAGGATCGACAGGCCCTCGTTCGCCGTGGCGCTTGCCGGGCCGGCCTTCTCGATCGCGTTGAGGATCTTCATGCACGCCGAGGCCACGGTGTTGAACTGATGGCGCTCCATGTCGTAGTTCGCCTGCTTCAGCGTGGCGTGGATCTCGTGGCGCGCGTCCTTGTCGTGCACCGTGGTCTTGTGCGCGGCCGTGTAGGCGAGCGCGAAGGCCCAGACGCGCTTCAGGAAGCGGAACGAGCCCTCGACGCTCTCGTCGCTCCACTCGAGCGTGTTGGTG
>DASZQH010000284.1:0-2439 GCA_035549805.1 Burkholderiales bacterium | reverse complement strand
GAACACCGGCAGCACGGTGCTGAAGGTCGCCATGATGAAAGCGTAGGTCCAGACCGCCGGCGGCAGCTCGAGCGCCGAAAGCGGCTCGAGGGCGAAGAACTGCGCCACCGCCGGGAAGGTCGAGATGATCATGGTATAGGCCGTGAAGCGCATCGAGCCGACGCGTTTCACCATCTGGCTGCCGGCGACGAGGTAGATCGCGTAGCAGAGCGCCGAACCGAAGATGAACAGCACCCCCAGGGCGAAGAACTGGCTTTCCACGCCGCCGCCGAAGCGGTTGGAGAGCACGAAGGCGACGCCGGTGTAGGAGATGACGAGGGCGGCGAGCTCGAGCCGGGTCGGCTTCTTGCGCAGGAAGAGGAAGCTCAGCAGCAGGACCATGGTGGGGTAGAGGAACAGGATCAGGCGTCCCAGGCCCGCCCCGACGTACTGCAGGCCGAGGAAGTCGAGGAAGCTCGCGAGGTAGTAGCCCACGAACCCCAGCCCCGCGACCGCCAGCCAGTCCCGGGGCGTCAGCTTTTCCGTCTTCTCGTCCGACCGGCTTCTCAGCCAGAGCGCGATCGCGACGAAGAACGGCAGCGACAGGACCATGCGCAGGAAGAGCAGCGTGACCGGGCTCACCGGGTGCCCGCTGTCCGTCGGCACGCCGTAGGCGAGCTTGATCCAGATCGGCCGGAACGAGAACGCGAGGATGCCGGCGACCGCGAACGCGATGCCGAGCGAGCGGTACGACTTCAACGCCGGCGCCGCGGCGTGCCGCCGAGGATGGAGCCGAGCACGCCGCGGATGATCTGGCGGCCGAGCTCGGAGCCGATGGCGCGCGCGGCGCTCTTCGTCACCGCTTCGATGGCGCCCTGCGACTGGCGTCCGCCGCGCGGGCCGGTCTTGCCGAACAGGATGTCCGACACCGCGTTCTGCTCCGGCGGCGCCGAGGGCGCGGCGGTCTGGGCGGTGCGGCTCTTCAGCTTCTCGTACGCCGACTCGCGGTCCACCGTCGCCTTGTACTTCGCCGCGAGGTCCGAGGCTTCGATGCGGTCCTTGCGCTCCTGCGGCGTGAGCGGCCCGAGCTGGCTGCCGGGCGGCACGATGAAGGCCCGCTCGACGACGTTGGGCCGGCCTTTCTCGTCGAGCAGGCTGACGAGCGCCTCGCCTACGCCGAGCTCGGTGATCGCCTGGGCGGCATCGATCTTCGGGTTGGGGCGCAGGGTGTCGGCGGCGGTCTTCACCGCCTTCTGGTCCTTCGGCGTGAAGGCGCGCAGGGCGTGCTGCACGCGGTTGCCGAGCTGGCCGAGCACCGACTCGGGGATGTCGAGCGGGTTCTGGGTCACGAAGTAGACGCCCACGCCCTTGGAGCGGATGAGGCGCACCACCTGCTCGATCTTGTCGAGCAGGGCCTTGGGCGCCTCGTCGAAGAGGAGATGCGCCTCGTCGAAGAAGAAGACGAGCTTCGGCTTCTCGGGGTCGCCGACCTCGGGCAGCTGCTCGAAGAGCTCCGCCAGCATCCAGAGGAGGAACGTGGCGTAGAGGCGCGGCGAATTCATCAGCTTGTCGGCCGCGAGCACGTTGACCACCCCCTTGCCGCCCTCGAGCTGCATGAGGTCGGCGAGGGCGAGCATCGGCTCGCCGAAGAACTGGGCCGCGCCCTGGTTCTCCAGGGAGATCAGGCCGCGCTGGATGGCGCCGATCGACGCCGAGGAGACGTTGCCGTACTCGGTCTTGAACTGGGCGGCGTTGTCGCCGACGAACTGGAGGATCGCGCGCAGGTCCTTCAGGTCGAGCAGCAGCAGGCCCTGGTCGTCGGCGATCTTGAACACGACGGCGAGAACGCCTTCCTGCACCTCGTTCAGGCCGAGCATGCGCCCGAGGAGGAGCGGGCCCATGTCCGAAACGGTGGCGCGCACCGGGATGCCGCTCTGCCCGTAGACGTCCCAGAACGCGACCGGGCAGGCGCCGTACTGCGGGACGAGCTTGAGGTTCTTCAGGCGTTCCTCGACCTTGGCGTTGCCGCCGCCGGCCTTCGCGAGCCCGGACAGGTCGCCTTTCACGTCGGCCATGAACACCGGCACGCCGATCGAGGAGAAGGCCTGCGCGAGCGTCTGCAGCGTGACGGTCTTGCCGGTTCCCGTGGCGCCGGTGATGAGGCCGTGGCGATTGGCGACGCCGGGGAGGAGGCCAAGCTCGGTCTTGCCGGCCTTGGCGATGAGAAGGGGAGGGAGCATGACGCTAAAATCATAGCCTACGCTGGTCACAGCCAACTCACAGCCAATACGGCTTCCACAAATGGCAGGTCACAGTAAGTGGGCGAACATCAAGCACCGCAAGGCGGCGGCGGATGCGAAGAAGGGCAAGGTGTTCACCCGGCTCATCAAGGAGATCACCGTCGCGGCGAAGCTCGGCGGCGGCGATCCCGACACCAACCCGCGCCTGCGCCTGGCGATG
>DASZQH010000283.1:0-8985 GCA_035549805.1 Burkholderiales bacterium | reverse complement strand
TCTTCGGCGCGCAGCTCGTCGAGCTGTGGCACGACATCCTGCACCGCATCCCGGTCGTGAACTCGATCTACTCCAGCGTCAAGCAGATTTCCGACACGCTCTTCTCGTCGAGCGGCCAGGCGTTCCGCAAGGCGCTGCTCGTGGAGTGGCCGCGCCCGGGCATGTGGACCATCGCCTTCCTCACCGGTGCGCCGAGCGGCGAAGTGGCCGGCCAGCTTCCGGAGGACTGTCTGAGCATCTACGTGCCGACGACGCCGAACCCGACCGGCGGCTATTTCGTGATCGTGCCGCGCAAGGACGTGATCGAGCTGGACATGTCGGTCGACCAGGCGCTGAAATACATCATCTCCATGGGCGTGGTTCCGCCCGCTGCGGCGAAATAGCATGAGCAGCATGCGCAGCCACTACTGCGGCGCGATCAGCGCCGCCCTCGTCGACCAGACCGTGACCCTGTCGGGCTGGGCGCACCGGCGGCGCGACCACGGCGGCGTCATCTTCGTCGACCTGCGCGACCGCGAGGGCCTCGCGCAGGTGGTGTTCAACCCCGATCGCAAGGAGGCGTTCGCGATCGCCGAGCGCGTGCGCGGGGAGTTCGTCCTCAAGGTGACGGGGAAGGTGCGCCGCCGCCCCGAAGGCACGGTGAATCCCGATCTGCGCTCCGGCGAGGTCGAGGTGCTGGTGCACGACGTCGAGATCCTGAACCCTTCGGCGACGCCGCCGTTCCAGCTCGACGACGAGAACCTCTCGGAAACCGTGCGCCTCGAGAACCGCGTGCTCGACCTGCGCCGCGAGCCGATGCAGCGCAACCTGCGCCTGCGCCACCGTGCCGCGATGTCCGCCCGCCGCTACCTCGACGAGCACGGCTTCGTCGACATCGAGACGCCCTTCCTCTACAAGTCCACGCCCGAGGGCGCGCGCGAGTTCCTCGTGCCTTCGCGCCTGCACGACGGCCACTTCTACGCGTTGCCGCAGTCGCCGCAGCTCTTCAAGCAGATGCTGATGATCTCGGGCTTCGACCGCTATTACCAGATCGTCAAGTGCTTCCGCGACGAGGACCTGCGCGCCGACCGCCAGCCCGAGTTCACGCAGATCGACATCGAGACCTCCTTTCTCGCCGAGGAGGAGATCCGCGCCCTGATGGAGGGGCTCGCGCGCCACATGTTCCGCGAGGCCGCGGGGGTCGAGCTGCCGGACCCGTTCCCGGTCATGCGCTTCGACGACGCGATGCGCGACTACGGCGTCGACAAGCCCGACCTGCGCGTGCCGCTCAAGCTGGTCGAGCTCACCGACGCGATGAAGGACGTCGACTTCAAGGTGTTCTCCGGTCCCGCCAACGACCCGGCCGGCCGCGTGGTCGCGCTGCGCGTGCCCGGGGGCGGCGCGATGACGCGCGGCGAGTCGGACGCGTACACCGAGTACGTGAAGGCGCTCGGCGCCAAGGGCCTCGCGTTCATCAAGGTCAACGAGCGCGCGAAGGGCGCGGAGGGCCTTCAGTCGCCGATCGTGAAGAACCTGCACGCGAAGGCGCTCGCGACGATCCTCGAGCGCACCGGCGCGCAGGACGGCGACCTGATCTTCTTCGGCGCCGACCGCGCGACGGCCTGCAACGCCTACATGGGCGCGCTGCGCCAGAAGCTCGGCCACGATCGCGGGCTCGCGGAGAAGGCGTGGCGGCCGCTCTGGGTCGTCGACTTCCCGATGTTCGAGTACGACGAGGATGCGAAGGAATGGCGGGCGCGCCATCATCCCTTCACCAGCCCGAAGGACGGGCACGAGGTTCACATCGGCAGCGCGCCCGGGAAGGCCTACGCCAAGGCCTACGACCTGGTGATGAACGGGTGGGAGATCGCCGGCGGCTCGGTGCGCATCCACCGCCAGGAGATCCAGCAGCAGGTGTTCCGCGCGCTGAAGATGGACGAGAAGGCGCAGCGCGCCAAGTTCGGCTTCCTGCTCGACGCGCTGCAGTACGGCGCGCCGCCGCACGGCGGCATCGCCTTCGGATTCGACCGTCTGGTCGCGCTGATGGCGGGCGCCGACGCGATCCGCGACGTGATCGCGTTCCCGAAGACGCAGCGCGGCCAGGATCTGCTCACCGGTACGCCCACGCCCGTCACCGAGCAGCAGCTGCGCGAGCTGCACATCCGCCTGAGGAACCCGCCGCAGCCGTGAGGCTCTTCGCAGCGCTCCTCGCGCTGGTCGTCCTTCCCGTCCTTGCCTTCCAGAAGGAGGTCTCCCTCCAGGGCCTGCCGCCGGAAGCCCGGCAGACGCTCGAGCTCATCAAGCGCAACGGGCCGTTTCCCTACGCGCAGGACGGCAAGACCTTCGGCAACCGGGAGGGGCGCCTGCCGAAGCGGGCGCACGGCTACTATCGCGAATACACGGTGCGTACGCCGCAGGCGAAGAACCGCGGCGCGCGCCGCATCGTCGCCGGCAACGGCGGCGAGTTCTACTACACGGAAGACCACTACCGCAGCTTCCGGAGGATCCGGGAATGAGCAAGCTGGCCGAGCGCCTCGGGGACGCCGCGCGCTCCGGTGTCTATCGGGTGACCGCGACCGATGCGGTCGAAGACGCGGCTCGCCGGGCCCGCCTGACCGTCTCGCCCGTCACGCTGGCCGGCGGCAAGGCCGCGTGGCTCGAAGCGTTCGCGCGCGCGCTCGCGTTTCCCGACTGGTTCGGCGGAAACTGGGATGCGCTCGAGGATTGCCTGACGGACCTCGCGCCGGGCGAGGGACACCTCCTCCTGCTGCGCGGGGCGCCCGCCGCGCCGCGCGACGAGCTCGGCGTCCTCCTCGACATCCTCGATTCGACCGCGGGCTACTGGAAGTCGCGCGGCAAGCCGTTCTTCGCCGTGCTCGTCGATCCCGGGCGCGAGCTCGAGCTCGGCGACCTCTACCGGGAAGCCTGATGGCGAAGGTCCCGGTGTCGGTGCTGGTGGTCATCCACACCGTCGACCGGGAGGTGCTGCTCCTCGAGCGCACCGCGCGCGCGGGCTTCTGGCAATCGGTGACCGGATCGCTCGACCGGCCCGACGAGCCGCTGCACGAAGCGGCGGCGCGCGAGGTGGAGGAGGAAACCGGCATCCGCGCGCGCGACGGTCGCCTGTCGCGCTGGCCCGTCAGCAACACCTTCGAGATCTACCCGATGTGGCGCCATCGCTTCGCACCCGGCACCACGCACAACACCGAGCACGTCTTCGGCCTCGCGCTGCCGCGCCGTCTTCCGGTGCGCCTCGCCGCCGCCGAGCACGTCGCCTCCTGCTGGCTGCCGTGGCACGAGGCCGCCCTGCGCTGCTTCTCCTGGTCGAACCGGGATGCCATTCACATGCTCGGCGAGATGCCTGTGCTAATTTAGTCCGGTGCCGCCGTCGTGGAGCCTGCCCTCCATCGCCTGCGCGCTGCTCCTGGCGGCGGGCGCCAGCCTTGCGGCCGAAGACCTCGTCGTGGAAGCCGAGCGGCGCGGCGAGGGCATCGAAGTGCGCGCGCGCGCGTTCATCGCCGCACCGACCTCGATCGTGTGGCAGGTCGTCACGGACTACGAGCGGCTGCCATCCTTCGTCCCGGGGATCGCGCGCAGCCGGGTGCGCGAGCGCAACGGCAGCCGCTTGCGGCTCGAGCAGAGCGGCGAGGCGCGCTTCCTCGTCTTCGCGTTCCCGATCGAGGTGCAGCTCGAAGTCGTCGAGGCGCCGCCGCACTGGGTCGTCTCCCACGCCGTGGGCGGCAACCTGCGACGCATGATCGGCCGCTACGACCTGCTGCCGGACGAGGCTCGCCGCGGCGTGAAGCTCGCCTACGTCGGCGTGATCGAGCCCGACTTCGACCTGCCGCCGCTGGTCGGCGCCGCGGCGCTGCGCCAGATGGCCGAGCAGCAGTTCCGCGCCATGGTCGGGGAGATCGAGCGCCTGGCCCCGCCGCGATGAGCGCCGTCCGCCTGCTCGCCGCCGCGCTTGCAGGCGCGCTCGCCGGCTGCGCGCTGCTGCCTTCCGAGGCGCCTTCGACCGCGGTGCAGGCCTGCCGCGACTGGTACGCGGAGATGGATGCCGCCATCGACGCGGCCGGCGTCCGGGATGCGCAGGAGACGCGCATCGCCTCCTTTCCGTACCTGCGCATCGATCGCGCGCACGCCGCGCTCCGTGACCGGGCGGCGACAAGCGAGGCGGCCCTGCATGCGTTCGCCGACGCCTTGCTCGACCTCGACCTGCGCGCGCGCCGCCTCGAGCTGCGCAACCTCGCGCGCTCCGCGAACGAGGCGCAGGAAGCCTTCCAGCGCAGCGTGAATTGCGGCAGGCTGCTGCGCGAGCTCGACGTCGCGAAGCCCGAGCGGCGCAGCGCCCTGCTCGCCGCGGCCAGGGTGCCGGACGACTATTCCGGGGCCGCGCGGGCCGCGGGCCTGTATCCGCTGACGCGGATTCCTTTCATCCGCGGCGTGCGGCAGTGGGAAGCGGAGGTGCGCGCGGCCTTCGCCGGCGCGCGCCGGGGCGAAGACGCCGTGGTTCGCTATGCGCCGCCCGCCGGCCCGGAAGCGCCGTCCCGCGGCGCGGTGGCGGCGATGCTGGCGCGCGCCGCCGCCGCCGATCCCCTCGGCCGGCCTCGCCTGTCGGAGCGCGAAGTGCGGGAGGTCGCGCTGGCCTACGCGCCGAGCTTCGAAGTCGAGGTGCGCGCCGACTACGATCGGTTCGGCGCGCTGCGCTGGCGGCGCGGCGCTGGGGTCCCCGAGGTCGACGGCGCGGACCTGGCCGTCTACATCCAGGCGGCGTACACGCGCTATGCGGATGGCCCGCAGGACCGGATCCTGCTCCAGCTCGTCTATACGTTATGGTTTCCGGAGCGCCCGCCGCTCGAAGAAGGCGATCTGCTCGCCGGACGGCTCGATGGGCTCGTCTGGCGCGTGACCCTCGCCCCCGACGGCGAGCCGCTTCTGTACGATGCCATGCATCCATGCGGCTGCTACCACATGTTCTTTCCGACGCCGCGCGCGGTGCTGCGCCCGGCGCCCGATCCGGCCGAGGAGTGGGCATTCGTCCCGGCGGCGCTGCCGCGCGTCGCGCCGGGAGAGCGCCCGCGCCTGCGGCTCGCGTCCGCCACCCACGCGCTCGAGGGCGTCGCCCTGGTGCGCGGGGCCGATAGCCTCGTGCGCTACGAGCTGCGCGACTACGACGAGCTGCGTTCCCTGCGCCGCCTCGACGGCAGCGGCCATCGCAGCGCGTTCGGCCCGGACGGCCTGGTCGCGGGCACCGAGCGGGCGGAGCGCTTCCTGTTCTGGCCGATGGGGATCCGCTCCGCGGGCGCGATGCGGCAATGGGGTCGCCATGCCACGGCGTTCGTCGGCCGGCGGCACTTCGACGATGCGGACCTCGTCGCGCGCCGCTTCGCGCTCGATCTGGGCGACCGGCGATGAGCAAGGCGCTGCCGCAGCTGCGGGTCGCGACGCTCAACATCCACAAGGGGCTGTCGCACTTCAACCGCCGCATGGTGATCCACGAGCTGCGCGAGGGCCTCAAGACGATCGAGCCGGACCTCATGTTCCTGCAGGAGGTGCAGGGACTCAACCAGCGCCACAAGCTGCGCTTCGAGGCTTGCCCGCCCGGCGGCCAGCACGAGTTCCTCGCCGGCGAGGAATGGCAGCACGTGTACGGCTGCAACGCCGTCTACGACCACGGCCACCACGGCAACGCGATCCTGTCGCGCTTCCCCTTCGTCTCCTTCGAGAACCACGACGTGTCGGACCACCGCTACGAGCGCCGCGGCCTGCTCCACTGCGTGGTCGCCGTCCCCGGCTGGCGGCGCAACCTGCATTGCGTGTGCGTGCACCTGTCGCTGCACGAGCGCGGCCGCACGCGCCAGCTGGAGGCGATCTCCGGGCGCCTGAAGGAGATCGCCTCTAGCGACGTCCCCATCATCATCGCCGGGGACTTCAACGACTGGCGCCATCGCGCCACCTCGATCCTCGAGCGCCAGCTCGGCATGACCGAAGTCTCGGTGGCGCACGGCGGCCGCGCGGCGCGCACCTTCCCCAGCATCCTGCCGCTGCTGCGCCTGGACCGCATCTACGTGCGCGGCTTCCGCATCGCCTCCTCGCGGGTGCACAGCGGCAAGCCCTGGTCGATGCTGTCCGACCATCTGGCCGTCAGCGCCGAGCTGCAGCGCGCCTGACGTGCAGTTCGTCGGCGGAAACCGCCTCACGCTCCTGCGCAACGGCGAGGCGTACTTTCCATCCCTGCTCGCTGCGATCGACGCCGCCACCGCGGAAGTGTTCCTCGAGACCTACATCTTCCACGACGACGACACCGGCAGCCGGGTCACCGACGCGCTGGCACGGGCCGCGGCGCGCGGCGTGCGGGTCCACCTGCTGATCGACGGCTTCGGCGCGCGCGATTTTCCCGAGCGGTTCCGCGCCGTCCTGGCACAGGCGGGCGCGACGCTGCTCGTGTTCCGGCCGCGCCTCGCCTTCATTCCGCGCCGCAACCGGATGCGGCGGATGCACCGCAAGGTGGCGGCGATCGACGGCCAGATCGCGTTCGTCGGCGGCATCAACGTCACCGACGACTACGAGGAGGGCGAGGATCCCCGCCTGCACGCGCCGCGCTACGACTACGCCGTGCGCATCGAAGGACCGCTCGCCCACGTCGTGCGCGCCTCCGCCGCGCGCCTCTGGCGCCGCGTGCTCTGGGCGCGGCGCCGGCGGCGCACGGAGGTGGAGCCGCCGCCCGCGCGGCCGCCGCTCGCGGGCGGGCAGCGCGCCGCGCTCGTGATCCGCGACGGCTTCCGCCACCGCCGCGACATCGAGCGGGCCTATCTCGCGCTGCTCGAGCAGTCGCGCGTCGAGGTCCTCATCGCGTGCGCGTACTTCTTCCCGGGGCGCGCGTTCCGCCGCGCGCTTCTCGCCGCCGCGGCGCGCGGCGTGCGGGTGCGCCTCGTGCTCCAGGGCAAGATCGAGTACCCGTTCCTGCACTATGCCTCGCGCGGCCTCTACCAGACTCTCCTCGACGCGGGAATCGAGATCTATGACTACCAGGTGGCGATCCTGCACGCCAAGGTGGCGGTCTTCGACCGGCGCATCGCCAGCGTGGGCTCCTCCAACATCGACCCGCTGAGCCTGCTCCTCGCGCAGGAGGCGAACGTATTCGCCGAGGACCAGGAGTTCGCGGTCGAGCTGCACCGGAGCATCGAGGAGGCGATCCGGCGCGGGGCCGAGCAGGTGCGGCGCATCCACTGGAAACGCCGCCCGTGGCTGACGCGCGCGCGCATCGCGGTCACCTACGCGCTCGCCCGCTTCCTGATCAGCTTCTACGGCTTCGAGCGCTACTGAGCCGGCAGAAGCCGCAACCGGCCGTCTTCGAGCACCGGGACCACCGGGTACGCGTTCTCCCGGCTCGCGAACTCGACCTCGTGCGCGAGGTTGCGCCGCGCCATCATGCGGCCGACCCGGCAGTCGAGAAGCGTCTGCGGAAGCTTCGCGGCCTGGTACACCGCGAGCGCGGCACGCGCCGCGTCGGAGAAGTCAGCGCTCTCGCCGAGGATCTCGCGGAAATGCGACACGAACGCGCCGGCGCCGACGAAATCCTCGAGGTTGAAGTTGTTCGCCGAGCCCGAGCAGACGATGAGCACGGTCTCCCCGGGGTGGGTCGCGGCGACGTGGCGCGCGAGGTGGCCCGCGTTCAGCAGGGCGCCGCAGTAGACGCGGGCGCCGCCGGCGGCGTGCGAAAGGGCGACGGTGCCGTTGGTCGTCGAATAGATCACCGCCTTGCCGGCGATGCCGTGCTCGAGCAGCGCGCGCGGCGCAGGATGCGCGAACCCCGGCAGCGTCTCGGCCATCAGCTCGCCGGAGAGGACGTACGAGCCGGCCGCCAGGCCCCTCGCGCGATCGCGTGCGGCGGCTTCGTCGAGGACCGGGATGATCTCCACGGCGCCGTTCGCGAGCGCCGCGACCATCGTGGTGGTGGCGAAGAGGATATCCAGCACGACGACCACCTTGCCGGCGACGCGGACCGTGTCCAGCTCCTCGCGCTTGGTGAGGACGTGGACCTTGTGGTTCAGCTCGAGGCGCATGCTGGCCTCATTTCGCGCCCGGGCGTCGCCCGAACATGCCCCAGCCCTCCATGCTCATCACCAGCTCGCCGCGCTGGTTGACCGCCTCCCAGCGGGACTTCACGAGGCCGGCATCGGGCCGGCTCCCCGAGGCGCGCGACTCGAGGACCACCCGGGTGTACGTGAGGGTGTCGCCGGCGCGCACCGGCTTGTGCCAGCGGATGTTGTCGAGCCCGGGCGAGCCGAGGCTCTTCGTGTCGTTCACGTGGCTGTCGACCGTGAGGCGCATCCCGACGGCGCAGGTGTGCCAGCCGCTCGCGATCAGGCCGCCGAAGAAGCTGTCGCGCGCCGCCTCGGGGTCGACGTGGAACGGCTGCGGGTCGAACTGGCGCGAGAAGGCGATGATCTCCGCCTCTTCGAAGGTATGGCGGCCCATCTCGATCCGGTCGCCGACCCGGAAGTCCTCCCACCAGATCATGCCGCCGGCGCCGTCCGCTCGTAGCGCCGCATCCGCTCGCGCAGGTCCGCCGGCAGGGGCGCGGGCTGCATCGACGACGGGTCCGCATTGACGTAGACCAGCTCGGCCGTGATGAGGGGCGCGGGAGAGGGCTGCGGCTCCTCGCGGTAGATCTCGAAGGCGAAGGTCATGCTGGTGCGGCCGAGCCTGGCGGCGCGCACGAGCACCGCCAGCAGGTCGTCGTAGCGGGCCGAGCCGAGGTACTCGACGGTGGCCTTGCGGAGGTAGATATCGTTGCCGTAGCGGTCGACGTAGCCATGGGGATAGGCGAGCCCGATCTCGCGCCAGTACTCGGCGATCGCGGTGTCGATATAGGTGAGATAGTGGCCGTTGAACACGATCTTCTGCATGTCCACCTCGGCCCAGCGGACCCGCAGCCGGTGGCTGCAGGCGAACTCTTCTCGCGCCATTCCTAGACGACCTTCGGATTTGCTGGCAAGA
>DASZQH010000282.1:0-5447 GCA_035549805.1 Burkholderiales bacterium | reverse complement strand
CGCTCGAGGACCTTGCGGAAGTCGGCGAGCGTCATGCGGTTCTCCTCCGCGATGCGCTGCACGGCGCGGTCGAGCTGCAGCTCGTCGACGCGGATCCCGACGTCGCGCGCGAGCTGCAGCTGCGCCTTGTCGAGGATCAGGCGCTCGAGAAGCTGGCGTTGCAGCACCTCGCGCTCGGGCGCCTGCGTGCCGCGCCGGCGCAGCTCGCGCTGCGCCGCCGCCACCGCCTCGTTCAGCTCCGAGAGCGTGATGACTTCCTTGTTGACGACCGCGACGATGCGGTCGACGAGTTGCACTCCCTGTGCCGACGCGGCGCCGGCGGCGAGCAGCAGGGCGAGCAGGAACGGCAGGAGGGGCGCGATCAGGCTGGGCATGGCTAGTAGATCATCTCGAACGGCAGCGGACGTTGTGCAGCGGGCGGGCTCAGCGCGGAGTCCCTCGGATTGGTCACGGAGTATCCCGAAACGTTGCGCTTCAGCAGCCCGACCACTTCCGTCGTCCCGATCTGCCCGACACCGTTGAACTCCAGCTGGAAGAAGAAGGCGGTCGAGCTGACCTGCGCGGCGGCCTGGATGCGTTGCAGCACGGCGCGGAAGACCCAGCAACCCGCGTTGTACTCGACCCCGGCCAGGCCGTCCACGAGGCGCCGGTCGAGGATCGAGTAATTGTAGCGCCCCACGGCGAACCAGCCCGGCGCGAGCGGCCACTGGCCCGAGACGTCCACCTGGCGGATGGTGCCGCGGTTGAAGCGGTAGCTCGCGGTGAGGACCCGTCCCGGCTCCGGCGCATAGCGCGCCGCCGCGGTGTAGCGCTCCGAGCGCTCCTCGCGCCGGTTGTACTGCACGGTCGCATCCGCGGTGACGTGGCGGAACACGCGGCCGCCCACGGATGCCAGCGTGTCCGAAGTGTCGTAGGTGCGCAGCGGCGTTCCGGGCCGCAGCGGCACGCGCTCATCCTCGAAATAGAAGCGCTGGCCGATCGTCGCGCGCAGGACCTCCTGGCCGCCCGATTCGAGGAAGCGCGTGGTGAGCGCGCTCGTCAGCTGGTTCGCGTCGCCGAAGCGGTCGCCGCCGATGAAGCGGTTCTCGCTGAAGAGCTGCGGGAAGTTGAGGTCGGCGAGCGTGGTGTCGAAGAGCGGGATCTGGTCCTGGTCGCGGTACGGGACATAGACGTAGAAGAGGCGGGGTTCCAGCGTCTGGCGCAGGTCGGTGCCGAAGTAGCGCGCCTCCCGCTCGAAGATCAGGCCGCCATCCACGCTCATCCACGGCACCGTCACGGCCGGCGCGCGCGGGAATCCGGCCGTCGCGGGGTTCTCGATGTCGTAGCGGACGTTGCGCACGCCGGCACGCGGAGTAAAGAAGTAGCCCGGGGCGAGCAGGGGCGCGGCGAGCGTCGGATTCACCGAGGTGCGCGCACCCTGCACGAGCGTATGGTGCGCGAACCGGACGTACTCGGCCGGCAGCGTCGCATCCACCAGGCCCCCGATGTCGTTCAGCGTCCCGGTGAAGTTGAGCTGCGGCAGCCGATGGTAGGGCGGCACCGTCTGCGCATCCGGATCCTGCAGGGTCTGGAAGCGCTGCAGGCGCACCTGCGTGCGGTGCCACACCGGGCCGGCGGTGCCCGTGTACGTGACGTAGGCGTCCTGCGGCAGGTTGCCGGTCGACGACTGGCGCACCTGGCTCGCCAGGTCGACGAAATAGCGGTCGTCGGACACGCGGTTGTAGTCGATCTGCCCGGCGAATCCCGTCTGGGACAGGTACCGGTGCTGCAGCGACAGGCCGAAGCGGCGGTCCGCGAAGAGCTTGTCCTCCGGCAGGTACTCCATGCGCGTCTCGCCGGAAAAGTTCCGGTCGAGGTAGCGGAACTCGTTCTTCAGCATGCCGCCGCGCTTCGTCATGTAGAGCGGCATGATCGTGGCGTCGTACTCCGGGGCGATGTTCCAGTAGAACGGCATGCCGGTCTCGAAGCCGCGCGTCGTGCTGTTCGAGTAATAGGGCGTGAGCAGGCCGGACTTGCGTCGGCGCTCCAGGGGGAACGTCGCGAAAGGCGCGGCCAGGATCGTGGTGTCGAAGAAGCGCAGGCGGGGATGCTCGGCGCGTCCCTCCTCGGCCACGTAATCGAGCTGCAGCTCCTCCGCCTCGAGCATCCAGTCGTCGTTGCCGGGCGTGCAGGTCGTGAAGCGCGCGTTGCGCAGGCGATAGCGCTGCGGCCCGAGAAACTCCACCTCGTCCGCGGTGCCGCGCGCGGTCAGGTCGCGCTGCAGGAGGAAGCCGGGCTGGTCGAAGACGCCGGTGTCGCCGAGCGTGTCGTAGCGCAGGCGCGGGCCGAAGAAGCGATCCACGCCCTGCTGCATGCGCACGCCGCCGTCGGCATCGAGGCGGCCGAGCTCCTGGTTGTAGCGCAGGCGCTCGCCGAAGATGATGCGCTCGCCCTGCGTGAGCTCGGCGGCGCCGCTCGCGCCGAACTCGAGGTCGCCGACGCCCTCGATGCGCTCGGCGTCGAGGGTCGTCGGGTCCTTCGGCTCGGGCTCGGCGTCTTCCTGCGCGCGCGCGGCGCCCGCAGCGAGCGATGCGGCAGCGACGGCGACCACGAGCATCGCGAGGCGCTGCGGCATGTGGCGGAGAGGAAAGTTTTCGTGGTGTAGAATTTTTAATGATACCCGACGCGCGCCGCGACGCCCTGCAGCGCTGGCTGCAAGCCGAGCTCCGCGGCGCCGGCTTCAGCCTCGCCCCCGCCTCCGAAGACGCCAGCTTCCGCCGCTATTTCCGCGCCACCCTCGACGACGGGCGCACGTTCGTCGCGATGGACGCGCCGCCGGAACGCGAGGACTGCCGGCCCTTCGTGCGCGTCGCGACGCTGCTCGGCGAAGCGGGCGTGCATGCGCCGAAGGTCCTCGGGCAGGACCTCGCGCAGGGCTTCCTGCTGCTCACCGACCTGGGCCATCGCACCTACCTGCAGGCGCTCGACGAGGGCAGCGCTTCCGCCCTGTTCGCCGACGCGACCGACGCGCTGCTGCGCTGGCAGCTCGCGTCCCGCCCCGGCGTGCTGCCGCCGTACGACGCAGCGCTGCTGCGCCGCGAGCTGCAGCTCTTCCCCGAGTGGTACGTCGCGCGCCACCGCGGCGTTTCGCTCGACGCCGCGCAGTCGCAGGCGCTGGAGGCGGTCTTCGCGGCGCTCGTGAGCAGCGCGCTCGGCCAGCCGAGCGTCTACGTGCATCGCGACTACATGCCCCGCAACCTGATGGTCTGCGAGCCCAACCCCGGCGTGCTGGATTTCCAGGACGCGGTCTACGGGCCGATCACCTACGACATGGTGTCTCTCCTGCGCGACGCTTTCCTCAGCTGGGAGGAGGAGCGCGTCATCGACTGGGCGGCGCGCTACTGGGAAAAGGCGAAGCGCGCCGCGCTGCCCGTCGCCGCGGATTTCGGCGAGTTCTGGCGCGCCTTCGAATGGATGGGGCTGCAGCGCCACCTCAAGGTGCTCGGGATCTTCGCCCGCATCCACTACCGCGACGGCAAGCCGAAGTACCTGCAGGACACGCCGCGGTTCATCGAGTACGCACGCAAGACTGCCGGGCGCTACCGCGAGCTGGCGCCGCTTCTGCGGCTCCTCGACGCCATCGAATGAAGGCGATGCTGCTCGCCGCGGGGCGCGGCGAACGCCTGCGCCCGCTCACGGACAGCGTGCCGAAGGCGCTGGTACCCGTCCTCGGCAAGCCGCTCATCGCCTGGCACCTCGAGCGCCTCGCCCGCGCCGGGTTCCGCGACGTGGTGGTGAACGTCGCCTACCTCGGGGCGAAGATCGAGGCGGCGCTCGGCGACGGCAGGCGCTTCGGGCTCTCCCTCGCCTACTCGCGCGAGCTCGAGCCCCTCGAGACCGCGGGCGGCATCGCGACCGCGCTGCCGCTGCTCGGCGCCGGTCCTTTCCTGCTGGTGAACGCCGACATCTATTGCGAGTACGACTTCGCGCGCCTGCGAACCGTCGCGCTCGACGCCCGCGCCGGCCACCTCGTGCTCGTGCCGAATCCCGCGCACCGGCCGAACGGCGACTTCTCCCTCGAGGCCGGCCTCGTGCGAGGCGCGGCGCCGCGGCGCTACACTTATGCCGGCCTGGCCGTCCTGTCCCCGCGCATGGTCGATGGCGTAAAGGCGGGCACGAAGGCGCCGCTCGCTCCCCTGCTGTACGCCGCGGCCGACCGCGGCGAGCTGAGCGGCGAGGCCTACGAGGGGCTGTGGCAGGACGTCGGCACCGCCGCGCGCCTCGCCGAGCTCGAATCCCTGCTGAAGGATCGCGAATGAAGCCCGCTGAAGACACCGCCGTCTACCGCAAGCGACGCGAGACGCTCGCCCGCACCCTGCAGAGCGGGGTCGCGGTCATCCCGACCGCGCCCGAGCGCGTGCGCAACCGCGATACGCACCATCCCTATCGCTTCGACAGCCACTTCTACTACCTCACCGGCTTCGCGGAGCCGGAGGCGGTGCTGGTGCTCGTCGCCGGGGCGGCGCCGAAGGCGCTGCTCTTCTGCCGCGAGAAGAACGAGGAGCGGGAGATCTGGGACGGGTTCCGCTACGGCCCGGACGCGGCGCGCGAGCGCTTCGGCTTCGACGCCGCGCACCCGATCGACGAGCTCGACGAGCAGCTCGCCGCGCTGCTCGAGAACCAGCCCGCCCTCTTCTATCCCGTCGGCGCCGATGCGGCGTGGGACGCCCGCGCCATGCAGTGGCTGAACGCGGTGCGCGCCAAGGCGCGCACCGGCGTCGCCGCGCCCGAGCGGATCCAGGATGTCCGCGCCGCGATCGACGAGATGCGCCTGGTGAAGGACGCGCACGAGGCGTCGCTGATGCGCCGCTCCGCGCGCATCGCGGCCGCCGCGCACCGTCGCGCGATGCAGGCCGCGCGGCCCGGCCGCTACGAGTACGAGGTCGAGGCCGAGATCGCGTACGAGTTCCGCCGCAGCGGTGCGCAATCGCCCGCCTATGGATCGATCGTGGCCGGCGGCGCCAACGCGTGCATCCTGCACTACGTCGCCAACGATGCGGCGCTCGCCGACGGCGACCTGCTGCTCATCGACGCCGGCTGCGAGCTCGACGGCTATGCCTCCGACATCACGCGCACCTTCCCGGTCAACGGCCGCTTCGCCGCCGCGCAGCGCGAGGTCTACGACGTCGTGCTCGCGGCGCAGCTCGCCGCCATCGCGACGGTACGGCCGGGCGCGTCGTGGAACGCGCCGCACGACGCCGCCGTCCGCGTCCTCGCGCAGGGCATGCTCGACCTCGGCCTGCTGCGCGGCTCGCTCGACGCGGTGCTCGAGAAGGAGACCTACAAGCGCTTCTACATGCACCGTACCGGCCACTGGCTGGGGCTCGACGTGCATGACGCGGGCGACTACCGCTCGCGCGGCGCCTGGCGGCCGCTCGCACCGGGGAATGTGCTCACCGTGGAGCCCG
>DASZQH010000281.1:0-3741 GCA_035549805.1 Burkholderiales bacterium | reverse complement strand
AGTCCGCGCGCGCGGTGCTGCCGACGATCATCACGCAGATCGCCAACGGCGCGCGCCGCATCAAGCTCGGGGCGACGCACCCGACCCGCGACTTCAACTACGTGAAGGACACGGTGCGCGGCCTCCTGGCCGTGGCCGCTTCGGACGCCGCCCTCGGCAAGGTCGTCAACCTCGGCAGCAACTACGATATCTCGATCGGCGACGCCGCGGCCCTGGTGGCCGAAGTAATGGGCGTGCAGGTGGAGATCGAAAGCGACGCGGGGCGCATGCGTCCGGCCAACAGCGAAGTCGAGCGGCTCTGGGCCGACAACTCGCTCGCGCACACCCTGTGCGGCTGGCAACCCGACTACGGTGGCCGCGAGGGCTTCCGCCGCGGGCTGGAGGAAACCATCGCGTGGTTCACGCAGCCGTCCAACCTGTCCGGCTACAAGTCGGACCGCTACAACGTCTAGCCATGGCCGAGCGCCCCGTGGATCCAGTCGTCGACGCCGTCCTGGGCGCGGTGCGGCGCGTTGTGCCCGCGCAGCGCGGCAAGGTCGCGCTGCACGAGCCGGAGTTCCGGGGCAACGAGTGGCAGTACGTCCGCGAGTGCCTCGACACGGGCTGGGTCTCCTCCGTCGGCGCGTTCGTCGAGCGCTTCGAAGCGATGCTCGTGGAGACGACCGGCGCGAAGCACGCAGTCGCGGTGATGAACGGCACCGCCGCGCTGCATGCCTGCCTGCTGCTCGCCGGCGTGCAGCGCGACGACGAGGTGCTGATCCCCGCCCTGACCTTCATCGCCACCGCGAACGCGGTGAGCTACGCCGGCGCCGTGCCGCACTTCGTCGACAGCACGGAGCGCACGCTGGGCGTGGACGCGGCGAAGCTCGATGCGTACCTGCGCGAGACCGCCGAGCTGCGCGACGGGACCTGCCGCAACCGCCGCACCGGTGCGGTAATCCGCGGGCTGGTGCCGATGCACACCTTCGGCCATCCCGTCGACCTCGACGAGATCCAGGCGGTGTGCGCGCGCTGGAAGCTCGCGCTGATCGAGGATGCCGCGGAGTCGCTGGGCTCCACTTACCGGGGCCGCCACACCGGGACGTTCGGCCGCATCGCGGCGCTCAGCTTCAACGGCAACAAGCCGGTCACCACCGGCGGCGGCGGCGCGATCCTGACGGACGACCCCGCGCTGGCCAAGCGGGCGAAGCACCTGACGACGACGGCCCGGGTGCCGCACCGCTGGTCCTTCCTGCATGACGAAGTGGGCTACAACTACCGCCTGCCGAACCTCAACGCCGCGCTGGGCTGCGCCCAGCTCGAGCGCTTCCCGGACATCCTGGCGCGCAAGCGCCGCCTTGCGGCGCGATACATCGAGGCCTTCCGCGACGTGCACGGTGCCTCCATCGCCGCGGAGCCTGCGGAGACGAGAAGCAACTACTGGCTGGTCACGCTGCTTCTCGCGCGACCGGACCTCGCGCTGCGCGACGCCGTCCTCGACACGCTGAACGCGAACGGGCTGATGGCCCGGCCGGTGTGGACGCTGATGCACCGCCTGCCGATGTACACGGCCTGCCCGCGCATGGACCTTGCCTGCGCCGAAGCGCTGGAGGCGCGCATCGTCAACCTTCCGAGCAGCCCGTTCCTGGCCGACTGACATGAGCGCTCCGCGACGCGTTTGCGTGGTCACCGGCAGCCGGGCCGACTTCGGGCTGCTGAAGTGGGTCATGAAGGAGATCCAGGCGCACCCGCGGCTCGCGCTGCTCACCGCCGTCACCGGCATGCACCTGTCGGAGGAGTTCGGGATGACGGTCCGCGAGGTCGAGCGCGAGGGATTCGCGATCGACGCGCGCGTCGACTCGCTGGTGGCGGGGGACACCGCGATCGCCATGTCGATGTCGGTGGGGCGCGGGGTCGCGGGCTTCGCGGAGGCCTTCGCCCGGCTGCAGCCCGACGTCGTGCTGGTCCTGGGCGACCGGTTCGAGATCTTCGCCGCGGCCCAAGCGTCGTACTTTGCGGGCATTCCGATCGCGCACATCGCCGGCGGCGACACCACCGAAGGCGCCCTGGACGAGGCGCTGCGCCACGGCATCACGAAGATGGCGCAACTGCATTTCGTCACCAGCGACGCGGCTGCGGCCCGCGTGCGCCAGCTCGGCGAGGATCCCGCCCACGTCTACAACTTCGGCAGCCCGGGGATCGACGCGATCCGCCACCTCAAGCGGCTGCCGCGCGAGGACCTGGAGCGTGCCCTGGGCTTCTCCCTGCTGGAGCGCAACGTGCTGGTGACGTTCCACCCGGCGACGCTCGACCCGGCCCCGGCGTCGCGCCAGTTCGCGGAGGTGCTGCGCGCGCTGGAAGGCCTCGGCCCGCGCGTCGGCCTGCTCCTCACCCACGCCAATGCCGACACCGGCGGGCGCGCCATCAACCGGATGATCGGCGAGTTCGTCGCGGGCCGGCCCAACGCGCGCGCCTTCGAGTCCCTCGGCTCGCACCTCTACCTGAACACGCTGGCCGAGGTCGACGCCATCGTCGGCAATTCCTCGAGCGCCCTCTATGAGGCGCCGACGCTGCGCACCGCGGCGGTGAACATCGGCGACCGGCAGCGCGGCCGCCTGCAGGCTTCGTCGGTGCTGAACTGCGCGCCTGCCGCGGCCGAGATCCAGCGCGCGATCGAGCAGGCGTTCGCGCTCGACTGCTCGGCGACGGTGAATCCCTATGGCGACGGCACGAGCGCCCCGCGCATCGCTGCCGCGCTCGCCGCGGTCGAGAACCCGAAGCGCCTGCTGCAGAAGACTTTCCGGGAGGTGCGATGAGCGCCCATGTCTACGTGATCGCCGAGGCAGGCGTGAACCACAACGGCTCGCCGCAGCTCGCGCAGGAGCTGGTGCGCGCCGCGGCGCAGGCCGGCGCCGACGCGGTCAAGTTCCAGACCTTCCGGGCGGAACTGCTGGCGACCCGCGACGCGCCGAAGGCGGCCTACCAGAAGCGCACCACGCCGGCGGAGGAAACGCAGGCGCAGATGCTCGCGAAGCTCGAGCTCGACGCCGCCGCGCACGCCGGACTCGCGAAGCTCGCGCGCGGCCTCGGCATCGACTTCCTCTCCTCCGCGTTCGACGTCGCGAGCCTCGACATGCTGGTGCGCGAGTGCGCCCTGCCGCGCATCAAGATGCCCTCGGGAGAGATCACGAACCCGATCCTGCTCCTCGATGCGGCGCGCCGCGGCCTGCCCGTCATCCTGTCGACCGGCATGGCGACGCTCGACGAGGTCCGCTTCGCCCTCGGCGTGCTCGCCTTCGGCCTCCTGCGCAGGGAGGAACGGCCGTCCACGGCGGCGTTCGCCGCCGCCTTCGCCTCGAGCGAGGGCAAGGCCGCGCTGCGCAACGTGACGCTCCTGCACTGCGTGAGCGCGTATCCCGCGCCGGTCGCCGAAACCAACCTGCGGGCGATGGACCACCTGCGCGACGAGTTCGGCCTCCCGGTCGGCTTCTCCGATCACAGCGAGGGAATCGGCCTGCCGATCGCGGCCGTCGCGCGCGGCGCGGTCATGATCGAGAAGCACCTCACGCTCGATCGCACGCTGCCCGGGCCCGACCAGGCCGCGTCGCTCGAGCCGGCGGAGTTCGCCGAGAGGGTGCGCTGGATCCGCGCGACCGGCGCCGCGCTCGGCGACGGCCGCAAGGTCCCGCAGGCCGCCGAGCGCGACACCGCGCGCGTGGCGCGCCGCAGCCTCGTGGCCGTCGCGCCGATCAAGCGCGGCGA
>DASZQH010000280.1:0-4571 GCA_035549805.1 Burkholderiales bacterium | reverse complement strand
ATCGCCCGCCCGGCGCGGCGGCGGATCTCGTCGGCGTTGCGGTTGAGCACCTCCCAGGTGCCGCCGCCCACCGTGCCGATGCCCAGCAACCCGACGTTAATTGGCTTCATTTCTCTTCAACCGGAACTCGAGGTGCTTCTTGACGTCCGGCCACTCGGCGACGAGCAGGCTGTACATCACCGTGTCGCGGATGGAGCCGTCGCGACGCGGCCAGTGGTGGCGGATCACGCCGTCCTTCTTCACGCCGAGCGCCTCGATGGCGCGCTGCGAGCGGAAGTTGAAGTTGTCCGTGCGCAGGCCCACGACCTTGCATTTCAACTGCTCGAAACCGTACGTGAAGAGAAGCAGCTTGCACGCGGTATTCACGTGCGTGCGCTGGCAGCGCGCGGCATACCAGGTGTAGCCGATCTCGACGCGGTCCGAGCCCGGCAGGATGTCGTGGTAGCGCGTGCTGCCGACGATCTCGCCGCTCTTCAGGTCGCGCACGGCCCAGGGAAGCATGTCGCCGCGCTCCTGGCCCTTCAGCGCATCCTCGATGTACTTCCTCGTCTGCTCGGGCTCCGGAACCGAAGTGAAGAAGAGCTCCCACAGGCGGCCGTCCTGCGCCGCCGCCCTCAGTCCCGCTTCATGCTGCAGGGAAAGGGGCTCGAGCCGGACGCCGTGACCCTCGAGTTGTGACGGCTTGACGGTGATCACGCCGCGCCACGAAGCGGGAGGACGCCGCGCATCACATCCGGCGTCACGCCGTCCTTGCGGAACATGTCGCGGATGCCGCGCGCCGCCTGGCGCAGGCGGTGCTCGTTCTCGATCAGCGCGATGCGCACGTGGCCGTCGCCGTAGTCGCCGAAGCCGATGCCGGGCGCGACCGCGATCTTCGCCTCCTGGAGCAGGCGCTTCGCGAACTCGATCGAGCCCATCTTGGCGTAGAAGTCGGGGATCTTCGCCCAGATGTACATCGACGCCTTCGGCTTCTCGACCATCCAGCCCGCGTCGTGCAGCGCCTTGACCATCACGTTGCGCCGCTTCTCGTACGTCTTGCGGATTTCCTCGACGCACTCCTGCGGCCCGTCGAGCGCGACGATCGAGGCGACCTGGATCGGCGCGAAGGTGCCGTAGTCGTGGTAGCTCTTGATGCGCGCCAGCGCGGCGACGAGGTCCTTGTTGCCGACCATGAAGCCGACGCGCCAGCCCGCCATGTTGTAGCTCTTCGACATGGTGAAGAACTCGACCGCGACGTCGCGCGCGCCCGGCACCTGCAGGATCGACGGGGCCTTGTAGTCGTCGAAGACGATGTCGGCGTAGGCGAGGTCGTGCACGACCAGGATGTCGTGCTGCTTCGCGACCGCGATGACCTTCTCGAAGAACGATAGGTCGACGCACATCGCGGTGGGGTTCGACGGGAAGCCGATCACCAGCATCTTCGGCTTGGGCGTGAGCTCGCGGATCGCGCGCTGCAGCTCCTCGAAGAAGTCGACCTCCGGGGTCATGCGCACCGAGCGGATGTCCGCGCCGGCGATGATCGCGCCGTAGATGTGGATCGGGTACGACGGGTTCGGCACGAGCACCGTGTCGCCGCGCTCGAGGGTGGCGAGCATCAGGTGCGCGAGGCCCTCCTTGGAGCCGATCGTGACGATCGCCTCCGAGTCCATGTCGAGGGCGACGTCGTAGCGGCGCCGATACCAGTCGCAGATGGCCTTCCTCAGCCTGGGAATTCCCTTCGACACGGAATAGCCATGCGTATCGGGGCGCTGCGAGGCCTCCACCAGCTTCTCGACGATGTGCTTCGGCGTCGGCCCGTCGGGGTTGCCCATCGACAGATCGATCACGTCCTCGCCGGCGCGCCGCGCCGCCATCTTCAGCTCGTTGGTGATGTTGAAGACGTACGGCGGGAGTCGCTTAATCCTTGAAAATTCACGCATTGTAGAATTCTAGCGTGAAACTCCACGCGGCCGGACCAGCGACCTACAACACCATCACCGGTTACGGCGAGGACTGGGTCCAGGTGAACAATCAGCGCTACCAGTCGAGCCTGATTGTGATGGCAGAAGCGGTCCGGGACTGGGCGGCCGCGGACTTTTCTTCCCTTTCTCCCGCCAGTTTCCAGCTCCTCGAAGAGCTGAAGCCCGAGATCGTCCTTCTCGGCACCGGGCCGACGCAGCGCTTCCCGCATCCGCGCCTCACTGCCTCCCTGGCGAAGGCCGGGATCGGCGTCGAGGTGATGGACCTCAAGGCCGCCTGCCGCACGTACAACATCCTCGCCGCGGAGGAGCGCAAGGTGGCGGCGGCGCTGCTGTTCAAGTAGGAAGAGGACACCATGAGCACGCTCCTTCCCGGCTTCACCGAGCGAAAGATCCGCACTTCGGGCGCGACCATCCACCTCGAGTACGCCGGCGAAGGCGCGCCGGTGCTCCTTTTGCACGGCTACCCGGAATCGCACGTGATGTGGCACAAGGTCGCGCCGCAGCTCGCGCGGGACTACACCGTGGTCTGCCCCGACCTGCGCGGCTACGGCGACTCTTCGAAGCCCAAGGGCCTGCCGGACCACGCGAACTACTCGAAGCGCGCCATGGCGCTCGACATGGCCGAGGTCATGGAGGCGCTCGGCCACCGCAGCTTCCACGTCGTCGGCCACGACCGCGGCGGCCGCGTCGCCCACCGTCTCGCGCGCGACCACGGCGCGCGCGTGAAGACGCTCACCGTGCTCGACGTCTCGCCGACGCTGAAGATGTACCAGAGCACCAACCTCCAGTTCGCGAAGGCGTACTACCACTGGTTCTTCCTCATCCAGGAGGCGCCGCTCCCCGAGCAGATGCTGCAGGGCCACGTCCCGGACTACGTCCTCAAGCGGCTGGGCCGCGGCAAGTCGGGCCTCAAGTACTTCGACAAGCGCGCCATCGCCGAGTACACGCGCATCTTCAAGGACCCGCGCGCCATCCACGCGACCTGCGAGGACTACCGCGCCGCCGCCACCATAGATCTCGTGCACGACCGCAAGGACCTGAAGAAGAAGCTGAAGATGCCCGTGCTCGCGCTCTGGGGCCGGCAGGGCGTGATCGCCGCGCTCTTCGACTGCCTCGCCGACTGGCGCGAGGTCGCCGCCGACGTGCGCGGCCGTGCCCTGCAGTGCGGGCACTTCATCCCCGAAGAAAACCCTAGCGAACTGCTGGCCGAGCTGCGCCGGTTCCTGCGGCAGGCAGCTTGAGCGTGAAGCGCGCGCCGCGGCCGGGCTCGGAATGGGCGGTGAGGTCGCCGCCGTGGGCGGCGGCGATGCGCTTCGCGAGATAGAGGCCGAGGCCCAGGCCGCCTTCGCGCAGGCGGCTGGTGGCGAAGCGGTCGAAGAGGTGCGGCAGGATCTCCTCGGGAATGCCCGGCCCTTCGTCGATCACGTCGACGCGCGCGATCGCGGTGCCGTTGGCGAGAACCTCGCGCTGCACCGCTACCGTCACCGCCGCGTAGTTCGGCGATTTCTGCATCGCGTTGGCGACGAGGTTTTCCAGGCACTGGCGCAGGCGCGCGGGCTCGGCGAGCACCCGGACCGGGACGCCCTTCTGCAGGCTCACCTGCACCGGATGCTGCGGGCTGGCGAAGAGCTCGGCGACCTCGGCGGCGAGGGCGCCGAGGTCGATGTTCTGCGTCGTGACGTCGAAGATCCCCCGGTCCAGGCGCGCGACGTCGAGGATGTCCGACACGAGCCCCTCGATCCGACCGACCGCGCGGTCCATGGTCTCCACGTCTTCCCGCATGCCGGCGTCGCTGCCGGCGCGGTGGCGCAGCACCTGCAGGCGCACGCGCATCGGATTGATGTAGTTGCGCAGGTCGTGCGCGAGCACGGTCACGAGCTCCTCCGCGCCGGCGCGCCGGCCCTGCTCCGTGGCGCCGCGCCGGATCGCCTCGGTGAGCTCCGCGCGATGCGCGACCAGGCCCACCCAGCGCGTCACCGTCTCGGCCATGCGCGCGTCCTCCTCGGTGAAGAAATCCGGCTTCAGCGAGGCGGCGAGGAGCACCCCGCGCCGCTCCCCGCCGACGTCGAAGGGCACGCCGAGGTGCGAGCGGATGCCGAGCGCCTCCTTGAGGCCCTTCAGCTCCTCGGCATCGCGCTGCACGTCGCCGTTCAGGAAGACCTTGCCGGTCTGGTAGACCTGCACGCTGCGCCCGCCGTTGGAGACCGGCAGCACGTTCAGGCCGAGCTTGCGCTGCAGCGCCGACAGCGGCTGGTTGCTCGTGCCCAGGGCCACGAGCGAATCGCGCGCCGGGTCGTAGAGGAAGGCGTCGATCTTGTCGGCCCCCGTGGCCGCGGCGATGAGGTCGCAGGCCTGGATCAGCGTCGCCTGCAGGTCCCCGGCCGGGATGCGCAGCAGCCCCTCGAGGATCTCGAGCATGCGCTGCGGCAGGCTGACGTGGGTCGCGTCCATCCCCCCACGCCGCAATCTCCATGCCGAAAACGCTTTTCTTTCAGGGCGCTATGGGAGATTGCGCGTCGCGCTTGCAGCCGCCATGAAAAACATGTTTACTGAAGGCGTTAGTGCGCATTGCTAAAAAGGGTCTCAAGAACTCTTGAACATCGGCGAGCC
>DASZQH010000279.1:0-3384 GCA_035549805.1 Burkholderiales bacterium | reverse complement strand
CGGCTTCGTACATCTTGTTCTTGTCTGCTAGCGATAGCGGGCGTCGGCGGCCCGGTCGCGTGCGATCTGCTCCTCGTAGCGGTCGCCCACCGCGAGCAGCATGGGCTTGGTGTAGTAGAGATCCCCGCGCTTCTCCCCGTGGTACTCGAGCGTGCGGGTTTCGACGATCGCATCGACCGGACAGGCCTCCTCGCAGAAGCCGCAGAAGATGCACTTCACCAGGTCGATGTCGTAACGCGTGGTACGCCGGGTTCCATCCTCTCTGACATCGCTTTCAATATGAATGGCGAGGGCGGGACAGACGGCTTCGCAAAGCTTGCATGCGATGCAGCGCTCTTCGCCGTTGGGATAGCGGCGCAGCGCGTGCAGGCCGCGGAAGCGCGGGCTCATCGGCGTCTTCTCCTCCGGGAACTGCACCGTGATCTTGCGCGCGAAGAGGTGCCGGCCGGTCAGCGCCATCCCCCGCAGCAATTCGATCAGGAGAAAACTCTTGAAGAACTCGAGCACCCGGGTCATTGCCTCATTCTCCCCACAGGCTCCACGGGGTCTGCATCCAGACGCCCACCACGACGATCCAGACGATCGTCAGGGGGATGAACACCTTCCAGCCCAGGCGCATGATCTGGTCGTAGCGGTAGCGCGGGAAGGTGGCGCGGAACCAGATGAACAGCGACACCACCACGAAGGTCTTGAGGAAGAACCAGACGAACGTCGGCACCGCGTTGGTGAGCGCGCTGTCGATCGGCGGCTGCCAGCCGCCGAAGAACATGAGTACCGTGAGGGCGCTGATCAGCATCATGTTCATGTACTCGGCGAGGAAGAACAGCGCGAACGTCATCCCCGAGTACTCGATCATGTGGCCGGCGACGATCTCCGACTCGCCCTCCACGACGTCGAACGGCGCGCGGTTCGTCTCGGCCACGCCGGAAACGAAATACACCACCAGGATCGGCAGCAGCGGCAGCCAGTTCCACGACAGGAAGGTGAGGCCCCAGTCGGCGAAGCGGCCGCGCCCCTGGCCGTCCACGATGTCGGACAGGTTCAGGCTGCCGGAGACCATCAGCACGACGACCAGGGCGAAGCCCATCGCGAGCTCGTACGACACCATCTGCGCCGCGGAGCGCATCGCGCCGAGGAAGGCGTACTTGGAGTTCGACGCCCAGCCCGCCATGATGACCCCGTACACGCCCATCGAGCTGAGGGCCATGATGTAGAGGAGCCCGGCGTTGATGTCCGCGAGCACCACTTCGGGGGAGAACGGGATCACCGCCCATGCGGCGAGCGCCGGCATCAGCATCACGACGGGCGCGAGCAGGTAGAGCCCCTTGTTCGCGTTGCTCGGGAGGATGATCTCCTTGAAGAGCAGCTTGATCCCGTCGGCGACCGGCTGCAGCAGGCCGAGTGGGCCGACGCGGTTCGGCCCGATGCGGATCTGGATCCAGCCGATCAGCTTGCGCTCCCAGAGCGTGAGGTAGGCCACGCACAGCATGAGCGGCACGGTGATCGCGACGATGAAGGCGAGGCTCGTCACGGTCTCGTACACCGCCGGGCCCCACACGGGACCGAACCATGCCTCCGGCCGGGTCTGGAGCCATTCCATCAGGCGGCCCGCTCCATGGAGACCTTCTCGACGGTGAGCGTGCCGAACATCGGGCCGAGGGCCGCGGTCGAGGGATGCGCCGCGGCGACGCGCACGCAGTCGTCCGGCACCCCGTCGTCGAGCGCCACCGCCAGCGTCGCCGAGCCATGCCCCTGCGTGACGCGCACCTTCTGGCCGGCGACCGCCCCCAGGCGCTGGAGCATCCTCGCGTTCATGCGCGCGGCCGGCGCTTCCGCGTCCTTCGTCGCCTGCAGCGGCGGCGAGCGGCGCACCAGCGGATCGGCGAAGTAGATCGGCACGTCGGCGATGCGCTGGATGCCGGCGGGCGAAGACCCGGCCTCCTTGCGCGCCACGGCGGCATTCGAAAGCAGGGAGGCGATATCCCGCCCGGCAAGGCACTCGCTTCGCACCTGGTCGACCGTGTCGTAGTCGAAGCCGGGAATCCCGAGCATCGTGCCGAGCACGCGCAGGACCTTCCAGCCGGGGCGTGCATCGCCGGGCGGCGGAACGGTGGCGTGGAAGCCCTGCGCCCGCCCTTCCATGCTGACGAACGTGCCGGCGGTCTCGGCGAACGCCCCGATCGGCAGGAGCACGTTGGCGTACTCGAGGCCCGTCTTGTAGGCGCTCAGCGCGACCACGAACTCCGCGCCGGTGAGCGCCGCGGCCGCGGCTTGCGGATCGGCGCAGTCGAGTTGCGGCTCGGCGTTGAGCACGAGCAGCGCCTTCTTCTGCAGGACGGTCTGGACGCTGCCCCCCACGGGCAGGCCCGCGACGTAGCCGCCGACGGAATTCGCCGCCTCGGACAGGAAGCCGACCTTCACGCCCAGGCCCTGCGCTGCGGCGTGGATCTGCCCGGCTTGCGGGTGCTGCTGCGCGAAATTGCCGAGCAGCACCGCAGCGTTCTTCCCTTCCTTCAATTCCTTCTCGAAGAACGAAACGGCGGAGACCAGCTCGGAGGGCGCCACCACCTTCCGTCCGGCGAGCGGCATCAGCCAGTCGTCGTCCACGCTATGGAGCTGGTATACGCGCGTGCCCCGCTTGGCGGCCTGGCGCAGGCGGTGCGCGATGAGCGGGTGCTCCTTGCGCAGGAACGAGCCGACCACCAGGACGCGGTCGAGCTGGCCCAGCGCCTCGATCGGCATGCCGAGCCAGGGAATGCCGGCGCGCCCGCCGTCGGCGGAAAAATCCGACTGGCGCAGGCGGAAATCCGCCGCCCCTTTCAGTCCCTCCGCGAGCCGGCGCGCGAGGAACAGCTCCTCGAGCGTCGAATGCGGGCTGGCGAGGATGCCGGGCTCGCGCCCTTTCAGGCCCCAGACGGTCTCGTCGATCGCCACCTGCCAGTCGACCGTTTCCCAGCGGCCGCCGCGCTTTAGCATCGGCTGCGTGAGGCGGTCCGCGCTGTTCAGCCCCTCGTAGGAGAAGCGGTCGCGGTCCGACAGCCAGCACTCGTTCACCGCTTCGTTCTCGAGCGGCAGGACGCGCATGACTTTCTTCTGCTTCACCTGGACGAGCAGGTTCGAGCCCAGGCCGTCGTGCGGCGACACCGAGCGCCGGCGCGAGAGCTCCCAGGTCCGCGCCTGGTAGCGGAACGGCTCTGAGGTAAGCGCGCCAACCGGGCAGAGGTCGATCATGTTCCCCGACAGCTCCGACTCCACCGCCTTGCCGACGAACGAGACGATCTCGGCGTGCTCGCCGCGGCCGATCATGCCGAGCTCCATCACGCCCGCGATCTCCTGGCCGAAGCGCACGCAGCGCGTGCACTGGATGCAGCGGCTCATCTCCTC
>DASZQH010000278.1:0-1906 GCA_035549805.1 Burkholderiales bacterium | reverse complement strand
GACGTGGTACTCGAGGCCCGGCCGGCCGGAGAAATCGAGCACCACGCGCGACAGCGCCTCGTCGAGCGGCACGTAGGCGTGGCCGAAGCGGCGCACGCCGGCCTTGTCGCCGATCGCCTTGAGCACCGCCTGGCCGAGCGTGATGCCGATGTCCTCGACGGTGTGGTGGGCGTCGATGTGCAGGTCGCCCTTCGCCTCGACCTCGATGTCCACCAGGCCGTGGCGCGCCACCTGGTCGAGCATGTGCTCGAGGAACGGCAGGCCGGTGGCGAGCTTCGCCACGCCCTTGCCGTCCAGGTTCACCTTCACCCGGATCCGGGTTTCCTTGGTGTTGCGCGAGACTTCGGCGGTACGCATTACAGGCATTCCCTCAGGGCACTCAAAAGTATACGGTTTTCATCCGGCGTGCCGACCGTGATGCGCAGGCAGTCGGCGAGGCCCGGGTGCAGCATCTTCACCAGCACCCCCTGGCTGCGCAGCCCTTCGAAGGCGCGCTGCGCATCGGGCACGCGAACGAGGAAGAAATTCGCTGCCGTCGGGAAGACCGTGACGCCGGGGAGCGCCGCCAGCGCCTTGCCGAGCGTCGCGCGCTCCGCGCGGATCGTCGCGGCCTGCTTCTCCAGCACTTCGAGGCGCTCGAGCACGAACACCGCCGTCGCCTCGGTCAGCACGTTGATGTTGTACGGCGAGCGCACCTTGTCGAACTGCTCGAGCCACGGCTTCGCTCCGGCGAGGTAGCCGAGCCGGATGCCGGCGAGGCCGAGCTTCGACACCGTGCGCAGCACGAGGAGGTTGGGAAACTCCCCCAGCCGCTGCATGAACGTCTTCTGCGCGAAGACGTGGTACGCCTCGTCCAGCACCACGAGGCCTTCGGCCGCGCGCAGGATCGCGAGCACGTCGTCTTCGCCATAGAGCACGCCGGTCGGGTTGTTCGGGTAGGCGAGGTAGATGACCGCCGGCCGGTGCTCGCGCATCGCGGCGAGGAAGGCCTCGCGATCGAGCGTGAAGTCCTCGCGCAGGCCCGCCGACACGGGGCGCAGGCCGAAGAACGTCGCATTCATCGCGTACATCACGAACGACGGCCCCGGGTACATGAGCACCGCGCCGGGCTTCGCCACCGCCAGCGTGATCATCTGGATCAGCTCGTCGGAGCCGTTGCCGAGCAGCACCTCCATGCCGGCCGGCACCTGCATCTTCCGCTTGATGAGCTCGACCAGGCGCTGCGGCACCGGCTCCGGGTAGCGGTTCAGGTCCACGCGCGCGAGCACCGCCGCGAGCTCCTTCTTCATCGGCTCGGGCAGGGGGTACGGGTTCTCCATCGCGTCGAGCTTCACCATGCCCTTCGACGGCGGCACGTGATAGGCCTTGAGGGCGAGGATCTCCGGCCGGATCAGCTTTTCCGGCGACGTCACTTGAGCCTCCTCATTTCAACCTCGCCTGCGCGGACATCGCGTGCGCCTGCAGTCCTTCGCCTTCGGCGAGCGCCGCAGCGACCCTTCCCAGCGTCATGGCGCCGGACTGCGACACCGCGATGACGCTGGTGCGCTTCTGGAAGTCGTAGACGCCCAGCGGCGAGGAGAAGCGCGCCGTGCCCGAGGTGGGCAGGACGTGGTTCGGGCCGGCGCAGTAGTCGCCGATCGCCTCCGAGCTCCAGCGGCCGAGGAAGATCGCGCCGGCGTTGCGCAGCTTCGGCAGCAGCGCGTCCGGGTCGGCCACCGACAGCTCCAGGTGCTCGGGCGCGATGCGGTCGGCGATCGCGCAGGCTTCGTCGAGGTCGCGCGTGAGGATCAGCGCGCCGCGGCCTTCGAGCGACGCCTGGATCACGTCCTTCCGCGTCATCTTCGGGAGCAGGCGCCCGATGCTCATCTCCACTTCATCCAGATACTTCTCGTTGGGTGAAAGGAGA
>DASZQH010000277.1:0-4839 GCA_035549805.1 Burkholderiales bacterium | reverse complement strand
CCTCGGCCTTGTTCTGGCTCGCCACGGCGAACTCGTCCTGCTCTTCGCGCGTCACCGCGTACTCCTTGGCGACGTTCTCGGCGGTCACGCCCATGTGGTACTGGTTGTAGACGTCCCACAGGCCGTCGACGATCATCGTGTCGACCATCTTCGCGTCGCCCATGCGGAAGCCGTCGCGCGAGCCGTTGAGGACGTGCGGCGAGAGGCTCATCGATTCCTGGCCGCCCGCGATCACGATGTCGGAATCCCCGTTCGCGATCGCCTGCGCGCCGAGCATCGCGGCCTTGAGGCCCGAGCCGCACACCTTGTTGATCGTCATGGACGGGATCATGTGCGGCAGCCCGGCCTTGATCGCCGCCTGGCGCGCGGGGTTCTGCCCGACGCCGGCCGTGAGGACCTGCCCCAGAATCACCTCGGAGACCTGCTCGGGGGCCACGCCTGCGCGCTGCAGGACGTTGCGGATCACCAGCGCGCCGAGGTCGGACGCGGGCGTCTTCGCCAGGCTGCCGCCGAACTTGCCGATCGGAGTGCGCGCTGCGCCGACGATGAAGATCTCTTCCATGGAACTCTCCTAGTTGATGCGCTGCTTGACGTAGCGGCCGGGCGCGGGCTCGACCGGTTGGTATTGGACACTCCCCGGGCTCTTAGGTGCCTTGCGCCGTCCCCCGGCATGGCGTTCGAGCCACGCCGTCCAGGCGGGCCACCAGCTGCCCTTGTGCTCCTGTGCGCCCTCCAGCCAGGCGTCCGGCTGCGCCGGAAGGACGGCGCCGGCCCAGTAGCTGCGGCGGTTCTTCCCGGGCGGGTTGACCACGCCGGCGATATGCCCGCTCGCGCCGAGGACGAACGTCTTGTCCTGGCCGCCCAGCAGGTGCACCGACCGGTACGCGGAGCGCCAGGGAACGATATGGTCCTCGCGCGTGGCGAGGAAGAAGAGCGGCAGGTCCACCTTGCCCAGGTCCACCGGCACGCCGCAGTTGGTCAGCGCGCCCGGTTCCCGGAGCCGGTTCTCGAGATACATGTTGCGCACGTAGTAGCAATACATCGGCCCCGGCAGGTTCGTGCTGTCGGCGTTCCAGAACAGCAGGTCGAAGGCCGGCGGGTGCCCGCCCATCAGGTAGTTGTTCACCACGTACGGCCAGACGAGGTCGTTGGCCCGCAGGCTGGAGAACACGAACGCGAGCTCGGACCCCGGCAGGATGCCGCGCGCGCCGATCGCAGCTTCGCGCGCCGCGACGCTGGCCGGGTCGATGAACAGGCCGATCTGGCCGGGATCGGCGAAGTCGTGCATGGAAGCGAGGAAGGTCGCGCTCGCCACCCAGCGCTCGCCCTTCTGCGCGAGCACCGCGAGCGCCGCGCCGAGCAGCGTGCCGCCGACGCAGAAGCCGAGCGCGTTGACCTTGTCCGCCCCCGCGATCTCGCGCGCCACGCGCAGCGCGGTGAGGACGCCCTTGTCCAGGTAGTCGTCCCAGGTGAGCCCGCCCAGCTCGGGGCCCACATTGCGCCACGACACCATGAACACGGTCTGGCCGGCGGCGATGGCGTGCCCGACGAGCGACGCATCGGGCTGCAGGTCGAGGATGTAGAACTTGTTGATGCACGGCGGCACCATCACCAGCGGCCGCGCGGCGACCTCGGCGGTGGCGGGGCGATACTGGATGAGCTGGATCAGCTCGTTCTCGTACACGACGTCGCCGGGCGTGGCCGCCACGTTGCGGCCGACCTCGAACGCGGCTTCGTCGGTCTGGCGGATGCGGCCGCGCTGCGCGTCCTCGAGCAGGTGGGCGAGGCCGCGGGTCAGGCTTTCGCCGTTCGATTCGATCGCCTGGCGCAGCGCTTCCGGATTCGTCGCGGCGAAATTGGCCGGGCTCATCGCGTCGATCCACTGCCGCGCCGCGAACCGCGCGCGCTCCTTCGCGAACGGCTCGAGCTCCGATGCCTCGACGAGGTCCTCGACGTAGCGCGCGGCAAGAAGATAGGACTGCCGCAGGTAGTCGTAGTACGCGTTGTCGCGCCAGGCCGCCGCGGAGAAGCGCCGGTCGCCGGCCTCCGCCTTGATCACGCTGTCCTTGCGTCCGGAGAGAAGCGCGCCCCAGAGCTGCGTCTGCTGCTGCGCATACTCGGACTGCAGGCGGGCGATCCGCTCGCCGCCGCGCTGCAGGGCGGCGAGCCACGGCGGGATCGCCGCTGACGCATCGGCCGCGCCGATCAGGCGCATCCATCCCTGGGTGGTCTCGTTGCTCGATTGAGCGATCGCGGCGAGCAAGGCCTCCGGCGTGCCTTGGTGCGGTTGCATGCGCGGGCGATTCTGCGCCGCACAAGGAGCCCCCGTCAATCGCTTTTAACCCGCTGAAAAGACGCGGCTTTTGATCAGTGGCCGAGCACGAAACCGACGAGCCCGATGGTCCCGATGCCGAGGGCGATGAGGAGCGCCTGCACCGCAGTGTCCTTCAGCTCCGGGCGGCGGTGCAGTCCCGGGATCAGGTCGGCCACCGCGACGTAGATCATGCTCGCCGCGACAATGCCGAGCAGCGCGGTCTGGATCCCTTCCAGGAAGCTCAGCGCGAAATAGCCGATCACGCCGCCGGCGATGGTGGCGACCGAGGACAGCACGTTCATCGCGAGCGCGCGCGCCCGGCTGTATCCGGAGTGCAGCAGGATCACGAAGTCGCCCACTTCCTGCGGGATCTCGTGCGCGATGATCGCCACCGCGGTCACGATGCCGAGCTCGGTGCTCTGCAGGAACGCCGCCGCGATCAGAACCCCGTCGACGAAGTTGTGCACCGAGTCGCCGACCACGATGAGCGCGCCGCTGCGCCCGTGGTCGTGCGCGCCGCTTTTCGGCTCCTCGTGCGGGACGTGGACCTCGCAGTTCTCCGTGTGGCAGTGCCGCCAGAGAAGCAGCTTCTCGAGGACGAAGAAGGCGAAGATGCCGCCGAGGATCGCCGCCGCGGCCTCGTGGGGCTCGCCCTGCTCGAACGCGTGCGGGATCACCTCGAGGAAGGCCGCGCCGAGCAGCGCGCCGATCGCATAGGACACGAGCATCGGCACCCAGGTCGCGCGCACGGTGAGCGCGAGCGCGGCGAGTCCCGCGGAGAGCGTCCCGCCCGCGATGCTCGCCGCGAGGATCCAGCCGAGGGTCATGAGGGGGTGGCGATTCTACGTGAGCCAGATGAGTGCTGCCATGCGGCTTTTCGTCTGATCGCGCCGATAGGAAAAGAACCGATCCTGGTCCGTGTGCGTGCAGAAATCACCGCCCGTCACGGCGCTCAGGCCCGCGAGGCGTTGTCGCGCGACCGCATAGAGATCCAGCATCCAGTGCCCGGGGCGGGACGGCGAAAACGCGGATGCAGCGCGCGCGTCCTTTGCGAGGAAGGCATCGCGCACCTCGTCGCCGACCTCGTAGGCGCGCGGTCCGATCGCCGGACCCAGCCACGCGACCAGCGTGCGCGGCTCCACCTGCATCGCCTTCACCGTCTCCTCGAGCACGCCCGCGCACAGGCCGCGCCATCCCGCATGCGCCGCCGCGACCACCGAGCCCGCGCGATCCGCGAACAAGACCGGCATGCAGTCCGCGGCCATGACAGCGCAGACGCGATGGCGAGCGCGCGCGAAGGAAGCGTCCGCCTCCGGCCTCTCCGCGGCGGCCGAAGCGTCGGTCACGCGCGTGCCGTGGACCTGCTTCAGCCAGGCGGGTTCTCCCGGCAGCATTTCCCGGACGCGCTCCCGGGCCGCGGGAGCGGACATGTCGCCGAGCGCCTTCGTGGTGACGAAAGCCCGGACACGGGGCGGCGCCTCCCAGGCGGGATGGATCACATCCATTTTTCCTTGCGCAGCGTCTCGATGAGCTGGCGGAAGTCGCGCGGCGGCGGCGCCTTCCACGTCATCGACGCCTGCGATCCCGGATGGACGAGGGTCAGCTCAGCGGCATGCAGCGCCTGGCGCGGGAATGCGATGCCGTGCCGCGTGCCGCGGCGGTACACCGTGTCGCCCACCAGCGGGTGGCGGATGTGCTGGAAGTGCACGCGGATCTGGTGCGTGCGCCCGGTCTCGAGGCGGCATTCGACGAGCGCCGCCTGGCCGCCGAAGCGCTCGAGCACCTTGTACGCGGTGCGCGCCGGCTTGCCGCGCGCATGCACCGCCATGCGCGTGCGTGCCCGCGCGTCGCGCCCGACCGGCGCGTCGATCACGCCGCCCGCGGGCGGATCGCCCTGCACCACCGCGAGGTAAACCCGACGCATCGAGCGGTCGGCGAGCTGCTTCACGAGGCTCGCCTGCGCGATCACGTTCTTCGCCACCACGAGCAGGCCGGTGGTGTCCTTGTCGAGGCGATGCACGATTCCCGCGCGCGGCACGCCGGCGAGCGCGGGGGCGTGGGCGAGCAGCGCGTTGAGGAGCGTGCGGTCGGGCTGCCCCGCGCCCGGATGGACCACCAGCCCCGCGGGCTTGTCGATCACGATCAGGTCGTCGTCCTCGTGCACGATGCGCAGCGGCATGCGCTGCGCGCGCGGCGATTGCGCCGAGGGTGCGGCGGGCGGCGCGAGCACGATCTCCTCGCCGCCGGCGACCGCCTCGTCGCGCCGCAACGCGGCCTCGCGCCCGGCGACGCGAATGTGGCCGGCCTCGAGCCACGCCTGCAGGCGATTGCGCGAGTACTGCGGGAACAGCCGGGCGAGCGCGGCGTCGAGGCGCATGCCGCCGAGCGCCGCGGGCACGACCTCGCGCATCGGCGCGACGAAGGCGGCATCCCAGTCGGTATAATTTTCGGGTTCGCTTCCCGCGCTTTTTCGAGACAACCGCCGCTTCATGTCCCCAAGTGTACTGGTCCGGCTCGCGCTGACC
>DASZQH010000276.1:0-6011 GCA_035549805.1 Burkholderiales bacterium | reverse complement strand
AGTACATGGCGCTCGGCAAGCCGATCGTGCAGTTCGACCTCACCGAGGGGCGCTTCTCCGCGCAGGACGCTTCGCTCTACGCGGCGAAGAACGACGTCGACGACTTCGCCGCGAAGATCCTCGAGCTGATCGACGACCCGGCGCGCCGCGCGCGCATGGGCGCCTTCGGCAAGAAGCGCATCGTCGAGGCGCTCGAGTGGCGCTACGAGGCGCCCAAGCTCCTCGCGGCGTACCAGAGCCTGTGGCCCGCCCTAGTCCGACCGGCACGGGCGGCCCCGCCCTCGCCGGTTGCACGCCCGCGCTAACTTCCCCGTCCATGAAACCCGCCCTTCCCGCGATGCCGTCGGACCGGTCCTTCGGCTGGCTGTTCACCGGCGTGTTCGTGATCGCCGGCCTGCTCCTGAACCCCTGGGTGCTCGCGCTCGGCGCCGTGATGGCCGCCGTGACCCTGGCCAATCCGGGCCTGCTCTCGCCGCTCAACCGCGGCTGGATGCGCTTCGGCGCGGCCCTGCACCGCGTGGTGAGCCCGGTGGTGATGGGCATCCTGTATTTCGGCCTGTTCACGCCGATGGGCTTCGCGATGCGCCTCTTCGGCTGGGACGCGATGAAGCGCACCTGGGACCCGGCCGCGAAGTCCTACTGGGCGCGCCGCGACCCGCCGGGTCCGGCCGAGGACAGCTTCCGCAACCTGTTCTAGCAAGTCCGCAGTCCGAGGAGGAGAGCATGGAATTCATTTCCCAGATGTGGCGCTTCATGGCCGTGCGCCGCAAGTTCTGGCTGCTGCCCATCATCGTCGTGACCGTCGCGCTCGGCGGCCTGCTGGTCCTCGCGCAGGGCTCGGTCGTCGCCCCCTTCATCTACACGCTGTTCTAGAGGGCTCCGATGAAGATCCTCGGCATCTCGGCGTACTACCACGACAGCGCCGCGGCGCTGCTCGTCGACGGGCGGGTCGCCGCCGCCGCGCAGGAAGAGCGCTTCACGCGCCGCAAGCACGACGCGAGCTTCCCGCACCACGCGATCGCCGCGTGCCTGAAGGTCGGCGGCGTGCGCCCGAGCGAGATCGACGCCGTCGCGTTCTACGACAAGCCGTTCCTCAAGTTCGAGCGCCTGCTCGAGACCTACCTGTCCTTCGCCCCGCGCGGCTTCGCGAGCTTCCGCGCCGCGCTTCCCGTCTGGGTGAAGGACAAGGTCTTCCAGAAGAACCAGATCGTGAAGGAGCTGCAGGAGCTGGAGGGCACCGTCGCGTGGAACGAGAAGCTGGTGTTCTCGGAGCACCACCTCAGCCACGCCGCGAGCGCCTACTACCCGTCGCCGTTCAAGAGCGCAGCCGTGCTCACGATGGACGGCGTGGGCGAGTGGACCACGACCTCGTGCGCCCTCGGCAGCGGCCGCAGCCTGCAGGTGACGCAGGAGATCCAGTTCCCGCACTCGCTCGGGCTGCTCTATTCCGCCTTCACGTACTACACCGGCTTCAAGGTGAACTCCGGCGAGTACAAGGTCATGGGGCTCGCGCCCTACGGCACGCCGCGCTTCGTGGGCACGATCCTCGAGAACCTGATCGACGTGAAGGAAGACGGCAGCTTCCGCCTCAACCTCTCGTACTTCGACTACTGCACCGGCCTGCGCATGACGAACGAGAAGTTCGACCGCCTGTTCGGCGGGCCGGCGCGCAAGCCCGAGGACCCGCTCACGCAGCGCGAGATGGACCTCGCCGCCTCGATCCAGGCCGTCACCGAGGAGGTGGTGCTCAAGCTCGCGGCCGGGATCGCGAAGGAAACCGGCGAGAAGAACCTCTGCCTGGCCGGGGGCGTGGCGCTGAACTGCGTCGCCAACGGCAAGCTCGCGCGCGCGAAGACGTTCGACCGCGTCTGGCTGCAGCCCGCGGCGGGCGACGCCGGCGGCGCGCTCGGCGCGGCGTACGTCGCCTACCACCTGCACGCCGGCCGGGAGCGGCGCATCCCGCCGCGGATGGACTGCATGCGCGGCGGCTACCTCGGGCCGGAGTACTCGCTGAAGGAGATCACCGACCAGCTCTCCGCCGCCGGCGCGGTGTTCGAGACCCTCGACGACGACGCGCTGGTGCAGGCCTGCGCCGAGGCGCTCGCCGACGGCAAGGCGGTGGGCTGGTTCCAGGGCCGCATGGAGTTCGGCCCGCGCGCCCTCGGCGGCCGCTCGATCCTCGGCGACGCGCGCTCGCCGACGATGCAGAAGACGCTCAACCTCAAGGTCAAGTACCGCGAGAGCTTCCGCCCGTTCGCCCCCTCGGTGCTCGCCGAGGACGCCGGCAAGTACTTCGACATCGAGGGCGATAGCCCGTACATGCTGCTCGTGGCCGACGTGCGCCCGGAGCACCGCATCGAGATGAGCGACGAGGAACGCCAACTCTTCGGCATCGAGAAGCTGAACGTGCCGCGCTCGTCCATCCCGGCGGTCACGCACGTCGACTACTCGGCGCGCATCCAGACCGTCCACAAGGAAACCAACCAGAGGTACTGGCAGCTCATCCATTCCTTCAAGGAGAAGACGGGCTGCCCGGTCATCGTCAACACCAGCTTCAACGTGCGCGGCGAGCCGATCGTCGGCTCGCCGGAAGACGCGTTCCGCTGCTTCATGGGCACGGAGATCGAGGCGCTCGCGGTCGGCAACTGCTTCCTGAGGAAGGAGAAGCAGAACCCGGCGCTGAAGAAGAACTACGAGACCGCGTTCGAGTTGGATTGAGGGCGCCCGACCGATGAAAAAGCTCGCCGGCAACCTCGCGCTCCTCCTCGGCACGCTCGCGGTGGCCTTCCTCGTCGGCGAGGTGGTGGTGCGCGCGACGTTCGCGAAGGACAACGTGCTCTTCCCGCGCTACCACACCGACTACGCCTACGGGAAGTACACCCTGCGCGGCGTGCGGCCGAACGCCGAGTTCCGCCACACCAGCGCCGACGGCTCGTGGACCTTCGTCACCAACAGCCGCGGCTTCCGCAACGCGCGCGACATCCCCTACGAGAAGCCCGAGGGCACCGTGCGCATCCTCGCGCTGGGCGACTCGCACACGCAGGGCTACGAGGTGCGCCAGGACTTCACCTTCGCCGCGGTCGCCGAGCGCACCCTTGGCGCGCGCCTCGCGCCGGCCGAGGCGATCAACGCCGGCGTCTCCGGCTGGAGCACCGCCGAGGCCCTCGCGTTCCTCGAGAACGAGGGCGTGAAGTACCGGCCCGACGTGGTGGTGCTCGGCTTCTACGGCAACGACTTCCAGGACAACTTCAAGGCGGGCCTGTTCGCGCTCGGGCCCGACGGGCGCCTCGAGGAGAGGAAGCACGCGCACATCCCCGGCGTGAGGATCCAGAACGCGCTCTTCAGCCTCGCGCCGGTGCGCTGGCTGTCGGAGAACTCCTACTTCTACTCGCTCTTCTTCAACGCGGTCTGGGAGCACTTCAAGGCGCTCGCGGCGAAGGCGGCGCGCCGGACCATCGCGACCGAGTACGCCGTGGCGAGCCCGAAGGGCGTCTCGCCGGCCGAGCTCGACCTCGCCACCGCCCTCGTGCTGCGCATGCACGCGTTCTGCAGGGAGAACGGCATGCGCCTCATCGTCGCGGACATCCCGCGCCGGCCGGCCGCGCACCGCTTCACGCCCTCGATCCCGGACGCGATGGCCGAGCGCCTCAAGGCGGCGGGCGTCGAGCTGATCGAGGCCGCGGCGCTCCTCGGTCCCTACGAAGGCGCGGCGGAGCTGCACGTGCCGAACGGCCACCAGCACATCTCGGAGTTCACGCACACGCTGATCGGCGTGGAGATCGCGCGCCGCGTCGCCCCCGGCGACGGCCCCATCGCCGTGAAGCACTAGCCGGGCCGATGCCCTACGCCATCGCGCACCCGGTGGCGGTGATCCCGCTCGCCCGCGCGCTCGGCCGCCGCGCCGTCCCTTCCGCGCTCGTCATCGGCAGCGTCATCCCCGACGCCTGGTACCTCGTTCCGGGCCTGGACCGCCCGCTCAGCCACGACGCCTCGGGCCTGGTCCTCTTCTGCCTGCCCGCCGGGCTCCTCGTGTACGTGCTGTTCCACGCGCTCCTGAAGGAGCCGCTGCTCCAGCTTTTCCCGTTCGATCCTGCTTCTCGGCTACGAGCCTTTGCCTGCGGAGGTTTCCCCAAGAAGTCCCTTCCTTGGGTGACGTTCAACCTCATCCTCGGCGCGGTGACCCACGTCACGTGGGACGCGTTCACGCATGGCGGGCGCCTGTCGCGCGCCTTTCCCGAGCTCTTCGGTGAAGACCTGCTGCGCGTCCTGCAGCACGGCAGCACGGTGCTCGGCGGCGCCGTCCTCCTCTGGTGGCTGCGGCAGAAGCTGCGCGGCGTCGCGCCGGTTCCGGCCGAGGTGCTCCCCGCGAAATGGCGCATCGCGATCCTCGCCTTCCTGGGCGCGGCCTTCGTCGTCGCCGCCGCGGTCGCGTTTCCCGAAAGCGAGGAGCTGCGGCGCGCCTTGCGCTTCGCCGCCGCAGCCGGGGCGGGCGCGCTCGGCGCGGCGCTGCTGGGCTACGCGGCCTTCTTTCCCCTGATGCGCAGGAGCGTGAGCGCGAGGAACGAGGCGATGCCGAGCCCCGCGGTCACCGACAGCGCCGCGGCGCCCAGGCGGGAGAGCAGCACGTCGAAGAGGAACGGCGCCATCGCCTGAAGGAAGCGCGCGGGCAGCATCAGCAGCCCCTGCCGCAGGCCGTAGCCGCCGGGGCCGAAGAAGTGCAGGGGCAGGGTGCCGTTGGCGATCGTCATCACGCCGTTGCCGGCGCCGTGCGCCACCGTGAAGAGCGGCGCCGCCGGAGCGCCGGCCGCGAGCAGGATGCCGGCGCCGACCGGGTGCGTGCGCGATGCGACCTGCGCGGAGACGATGGGCGGCGCCCGCCGCATGAGCCAGAACTCGAGCACGCGCGCCGCGACCTGCGCCGGGCCCACCAGTGCCGCCGCCGCGATGGCGGCGGTCGGGCTGGCGCCCGCTTCCTGCAGCACCCGCGGCAGGTGCGCGGCCATCGCGGTGCTGCCGAACCAGGTGCAGGCGAAGACGAACGCGAGCCCCGCCATGATCCAGGCCTTGCCCGCCTGCGGCCCCTGTGCCGCGGCCGCCTGGGGGGAGGTGGCGGGCGCGCGTCGCGCGCGCGGCAGGAGCGCGTTGAGCGGCAGGCAGACGAAGAGGTGCGCGGCCGCCCAGGCGTAGCACGCGAAGCGCCAGCCGAAGGCGCCGTCCATCCATGCGGTGAGCGGCCAGCCGAGCGTGCTCGCGAACCCGGCGATGAGCGTGATGCCGGTGATCGACGCGCGCGCCTCGGCGCCGTAGAGGCGCGCCAGCGTCGCGAATGCGGACTCGTAGAGCCCGCAGCTCATCGCCACGCCCATGAGGAGCCAGCTCCCCATCAGCATCGCCGGGCTGTGCGCCGCGCCGAGCCCCGCGAGCGAGAGCGCGAACAGCACGTTGGACACCGGCAGCACGCGGTGCCCGCCGTGCACGTCGATGAGCCGCCCCGACAGCGGGCCGAGGAACGCGCTCAGCAGCAGCCCCGCCGAGAAGGCGACGAAGATCCAAGGCGTGCCGACCCCCAGGTCGCGCGCCATCGCGTCGGCGAGCACCGCGGGCAGGTAATAGCTCGACGCCCACGCAAGGGTCTGCGCCACGCCGAGGACGAGCACCACTTGACGCGGCTTCATCGTTTCCATTATTCTAGAAATATGGAAATGTCACAAGCGGTCGACGCGCTCGGCGCCCTGGCGCAGAAAAGCCGGCTCGAGATCTACCAGCTGCTGGTGCAGGCCGGGCCCGACGGGCTCTCCGCCGGCATCATCGGCGAGAAGCTCGGCGTGCCGCCGGCCACCTTGTCGTTCCATCTCGCGCACATCGTACGCGCGGGCCTGGCCCGCAGCCGCCAGGAAGGCAGGTTCGTCATCTACAGCGCCGACTACGACCGGATGAACGGCCTGGTCGGCTTCCTCACCCGCAACTGCTGCGGCGGCGCCTCCTGCGCGCCCGCCGGCAGGAAAAGGAGA
>DASZQH010000275.1:0-4574 GCA_035549805.1 Burkholderiales bacterium | reverse complement strand
GCGCCTGCACCTCGGCATCTCGCGCACGTTCCAGAACATCCGCCTCTTCGGCCAGCTCACGGTGTGGCAGAACCTGTGGGTGGCGCAGAACTCGCCCGAGGACCGGGCGCGCCACGGCTTCTTCGCGCGCTGGCTCGGCGGCCAGAAGGGCGTGCGCGACGAGATCTCGGCGCTGCTGGAGTTCTCGAACCTCGCCCACAAGCGCGACGAGCTGGCGGCGAACCTCGCCTTCGGCGAGCAGCGCCGCCTCGAGCTCGCCCGCGCCCTCGCCACGCGGCCGAAGCTGCTGCTGCTCGACGAGCCGGCGGCGGGCATGAACAGCGAGGAGGTCGGCCAGCTCCGCGACCGCATCCTGCGCACGCGCGAGAAAGGCATCACCATCGTGCTCGTCGAGCACGTCATGGAGCTGGTGATGGGCGTCACCGACCGGATCGCGGTGCTCAACTTCGGCCGGAAGATCGCCGAAGGCACCCCGGCCGAGATCCAGAACGACCCGGCGGTGAAAAAAGCCTACCTGGGTGGTGCCTAGTGCTCGCGGTCACCGACCTCGTCACGTCCTACGGCAAGATCGAGGCCCTCAAGGGCGTCTCGCTCGAGGTCGCCGAGGGCTCGATCACCTGCCTGCTCGGGCCGAACGGCGCGGGCAAGACCACGCTCATGATGAGCATCGCCGGCGTGCTGAGGCCGAAGCGCGGCTCGATCCGCTTCGGCGGCGAGGAGATCGCCGGCCTCAAGCCCGACCGCATCGTCTCGCGCGGGCTCGCGCTCGTGCCGGAGAACCGGCTCGTCTTCCCGTCGATGACCGTGCTCGACAACCTGCGCGCCGGGGCCTACCAGCGCAAGGACGACTTCGCCGCGGACGTCGAGCGCATGTTCGTGCGCTTCCCGCGCCTCAAGGAGCGCGCGGAGCAGAACGCCGGCACGCTCTCGGGCGGCGAGCAGCAGATGCTGGCGGTGGCGCGCGCGCTGATGTCGCGGCCGAAGCTGCTCCTCATGGACGAGCCCTCGCTCGGCCTCGCGCCGCTGGTGGTCGAGGAGATCTTCGACATCATCGGCCAGCTCCACCGCGACGGCACCACGATCTTCCTCGTCGAGCAGAACGCGCACATGGCGCTCAAGGTCGCGCAGCACTTCTTCCTCATGGAGCAGGGCAAGGTCACGTTCAGCGGCGACCCGGGCTCGCTCGCCGAAGACGAAGTGATTCGTCGCGCCTACCTTGGCTCGAAGGCGTGATTGACTTCCTCCAGAGCACACTCGACGGACTGACGCTCGGCTCGACCTACGCCCTCCTGGGGATCGGTTTCACGCTGATTTTCGGCGTCCTGAGAAAGGCGAATCTCTCGTACGGGCCGGCCATCATGGTCGGGTGCTACGGCGCCGCGTGGGTGTCCATGCGGTTCGGCGCCGGGCTGCTGGTGCTCTTCGCTTGCGTCGTCGCCATTGCGGTCGTTGCCAGCGTCTACGTCGAGCGTCTGTCGTTCGCGCCCCATCGCAAGGGCTCCGCGGTCGCGGCCATGGTGGCGAGCTTCGCGCTGTGGATGCAGCTCGAGGAGATCGCGTCGCTCGCGATGCCCCAGCACATCTACGCGTTCCCACCCCTCCTCGGCGCGGCGCCGCTGGCCGTGGGCCCGCTCACGATCCGCGTCGAGTCGCTGGTGATGATTGCCGTCGCCGTCGCCGTCTGCCTCGGCCTGCGCTGGCTCCTCTACCGCACGCGCTTCGGCATCGCCGTGCGCGCCATCGTCGACCACGACACGGCCGCGGAGCTCGCGGGCATCGACGTCGGGCGCACGTTCCTCCTCGTCTTCGCGCTCGCCGCCGCCATCGGCGGGATCGCGGGCTTCCTCATCGTCTCGACCCAGGAGCAGGTGACGCCGATGCTCGGCATGTGGTCGACGCTGAAGGGCATGCTCGCCATGATGCTGGGCGGCCTGGGCTCGCTGCCCGGCGCCGTCATCGGCGGCCTCGCGCTCGGCCTCATCGAGGCGCACAGCCAGTGGTACTTCGGCCCCCAGGTGCGAGACTTCCTCGCCTACCTCCTGCTGTTCGTTCTTCTTGCGCTGAGACCGCCATGGATGACTACGCGATCGGCGTCCTGACGAACATCGGGCTGTTCTCGTTCGTCGCGCTCTCGGCCTACCTGCTCCTCGTCGCCGGCGAGCTTTCCTTCGGCCAGCAGGCCTTCTTCGGCGTGGGCGCGTACGCGGCGGGGATCGGCACCGCGATGCTCGGCTGGCCGCTGCCGCTCGCCGCGCTCGCCGCGATGGGCGCCGGCGCGCTGGCGGCGCTTCTCGTCGCCCTGCCCACGCTCCGCCTGCGCGGCCTCTATTTCGCCATGGCGACCCTGGCGGCGGCGGAGATGTTCCGCATCCTGTTCGAGATGTTCCGCTGGCAGCGCGAGGTCGACGGCGAGCCCGTGGGGCCCGACGGCGCGCAGGGCTTCCGCGGCATCCGCTGGGTATTCGAGGCGGGCGTGGAGCCGATCGGGTTCCTCGCCCTCGTCTGGCTGCTCCTCGCCGTGGTGCTCGCGGCGTTCCTCCTCGTCGAGCGCTCGCGCCTCGGCGCCGCGCTGCGCGCGACGGGCGAGGATCCGCAGCTCGCCGGGACGCTCGGCCTGGACGTCGTGCGCCTGAAGCTCGGCGTCGCCGCCGCCGCGGGCGCGCTCGCCGCGCTGGGCGGCGCGCTCTTCGCCCACCACAACACCTACATCGAGCCGCGCAACTTCGACATCATGCTCGGCGTGCACAGCCTCGCCTACGCGCTCATCGGCGGCCTCGGCACCGCGCTCGGGCCCCTTCTCGGCGTCGCGCTGGACCTCGGCGTGCTGGAGGCGAGCCGCGTCTTCCAGGGCTACCGGATGATCGTCTTCGGCGGCCTGGTGGCGCTGCTGCTCGTCTTCCGCCCGCGCGGTATCCTCGACGAACGCCTGGTCCACCGCATCACGAGGTCCCGATGAAGTCGCTGTTGCTCATCTTTCTCGCCCTGCCCCTTCCGGTCCATGCGCAAAAGATCCTTGGCAGCATGGAGTGCACGTTTACAGGCACGGATTTCGTCTACGACTGCCGTGTCACGCTGGCGCGCGGCGGAAAGCCCCTCGAAGGCGTCCGGATCAGCGTCGGCGCCGACATGCCTTCGATGCCGATGGCGCACAACATCAAGCCGGTCGTCGCGAAGCCCGGCAAGGCGCCGGGCGAGTACGAGGCGCGGCTCGACCTCGACATGATCGGCGAGTGGGCGATCAAGCTGCGCCTCTCCGGCCCGGTGCGCGACCAGCTCGTCCTCCTCTACCAGTTCGACGAGCGCGGGGCGAGCCCGCTCCGCGACGAGCGCGGCGCGCGCCCGGCCGCCCGGAAGTGAACGTCGATCTCTCCGCGGTCGTCCGCCCGGGCGACGGCATCGTCGTCGGCCAGGCCTGCGGCGAGCCGCAGACGCTCATGGACGCGCTGGTGGCGCAGCGCGCCGGCCTGTCGGGCTGCTCGCTTTTCCTGGGGAGCGGATATTCCGGGATCCTCAAGGCGGAGCACGCGGACCACCTGCGCCTGTCCGCCTACTGCGGCATCGGCCAGAACCGCGCGCTGATCGACGCCGGCGCGCTGGAGGTCCTGCCGGTCCCCTATTCGCAGATCGCGCCGCTCGTCCGCGCGGGCCGCATCCGCGCCGACGTGGTCTTCCTCCAGGTCAGCCCGCCGAACGCCGCCGGCGAGTACAGCCTCGGCCTCACCGCCGACTATCTGGTCCCCGCCCTCGACGTCTGCCGTGCCGTCGTCGCCGAGGTGAACGACCGGATCCCGTGGACCCACAGCGAGCGCCTTCTCCGGAAGGATGACTTCGATCTCCTGGTTTCCTCCTCCCGGTCCCCGGCCGGGCCCGCTGCACGCTCCATTTCAGAAACTGAAATGCAGATCGCGGCCAATGCCGTCCCCTTCATTCCCGATGGGGCAGTGCTGGAGTTCGGCATCGGCACCCTGCCCGACGCCGTGTGCGCGCTGCTCGGCCGCCACGCCGGCCTGCGCGTGCATTCCGGGACCGTCGGCGACGGCGTCGTCGAGCTCCTCGAGCGCAAGGTGATCAGCCGGATCGACTGCGCGATGCTCATCGGCTCGCAGACGCTGTTCGATTTTGCGAATCTCGACGAAAGGATCCGCCTCCGGAGCTCGGAGCACACCCACAATCCCGTAGTGCTTCACGGCCTGGAGCGCTTCGTGGCGATCAACTCCGCGGTAGAGGTCGACCTCACGGGCGCGGTCAACGGCGAGATCGCCAAAGGCAGCTACGTCGGCGCCGTCGGCGGCGCGCTCGACTTCATCCGCGCCGCCAACGCCTCGCCGGGCGGCGTCTCGCTCATGCTCCTCCCGGCCTCGCGCATCGTCGAGAAGCTCTCCGGCCCCGTCTCCACCCCGCGCGGCGAGGCCGGCGTCGTCGTCACCGAGCGTGGCGCCGCGGACCTGCGCGGCTGCTCGCTCCGCGAACGGGAACAGCGCCTGCGGAAAATCGCCGCGAACTGACGTCCTATACTGCGGGGATGCTGATCCCGCTCACCCGCTACAAGCAATGGGCGAACGAGCGCCTGTTCG
>DASZQH010000274.1:0-11679 GCA_035549805.1 Burkholderiales bacterium | reverse complement strand
GGACCTGTCGCTCAACCTGAAGGCGGTCGTCTCGCAGCGCCTGATCCCGCTGCGCGAAGGCAAGGGCCGCGCCGCGGCGGTGGAAGTGCTCCTCAACTCGCCGCTCATCTCCGACCTCATCTTCAAGGGCGAGATCCACGGCATCAAGGAGATCATGAAGAAGTCGCGCGAGCTCGGCATGCAGACCTTCGACCAGGCGCTCTTCGACCTCTTCGAGGCCGGCCGCATCAGCTACGAGGACGCCCTGCGCTTCGCCGACTCCACCAACGAGGTCCGCCTCAACATCAAGCTGAACAGCAAGATGGCCAAGGACAAGGACCTCAACAAGGGCATCGAGCACCTCGACATCGTCTGACCTCGCCTCGGCCCCCTGACAAGGGGGCCGTGAGCCGCGCGCAGCGCGGCGAGCGGGGGGTTTGAAAGGGCGCCCCGGCGCCCTTTTTCATTGCCCCGGGCGATCCAGCGGACTCGCCACGCCGCGCCCGCCCCTGTTCAGCACATGCGTGTAGATCATCGTGGTCGACACGTCCGAGTGCCCCAGCAGCTCCTGCACCGTCCGGATGTCGTAGCCGCGTTCGAGCAGGTGCGTGGCGAAGGAATGGCGCAGCGTGTGGCAGCTCACGTGCCCGACGCGTTACGCTTGCAGCTACGCCGCGCCCGCTGCGCGGCAAAACGCGAACGTTAGCACGCACCATGACACGCCTTGCTCTGATTGCACTATGGGTCCTACTCTGGAAAGGCAACGCAATGGCTGTCGGCTTTACGTACAACATTCAGCTGGCGGGATATGCCTTTGACCAAGTCGATGAGAAGGGGGCAATCAGCCACGAAAGATTCGTAGAGGAGTTCCGGAAATTTCCTTGGGCGTCTCAAGTGGCCCAAGCGAAGGCTGGTTCTTCGTCGCCGACCATATCAGTCCGTAATAAGTCCAACGGAACGGACTACTGGGTTTCAGCCATGAAACATGGCGACGGGCATGTTTACTTGGTTGGAATCGTGTATCCAAAGGAGAAGCCAACTTTATTTGGCCTCGGACCAACCAAGCGAGTGCGGTGGGTTGAGATGTATGTTGCCGAGACAGAGAACGCCGTGGAGGAAAGCTCGCGTACGTTCTTCTCAAGCAGACACGATCAGCTGATGAAAGAGCTTCGAGGTCTGCCAAAGTTCGACGAGATGGAAGCAAGCAAGTAGTGCGCGCTAACAGCGCGTTGTTGATCGACACCTATACCTCGCCGCTACGCGCTCAGCGCAGTGCGGCAAGACGCGGACGTTAGGCAGCATGCACGCCGACGAAAGGGGTTCGAATGCTGATTAGCGCGACTGTCGACAGTAGGTTTCAGCACCACCAGGTCACGCTGAGCACCAGCGGCAAGTCTCATACGGTTGCCATTCCCCCGCGACCATCGGGCTTAGGTTCTTCCGCGAACGGAGGCGAGCTCCTGTGCCTCGCTATGGCGACGTGCTTTTGCAACGACATCTACCGCGAGGCTGCAAAGCGCGGCCTTGAGGTGACAGGAGTGGAAGTGCAGGCCACCGCAGAATTTGGCTCTGAGGGCACTCCGGCCCAGCGGCTTGCTTATCGCGTCACGGTTCGCGCAAACGCACCGGAGGCGAGCATTGGCGAACTGATCACACATACGGACGGCGTCGCCGAAGTTCAGAACACCCTCCGGCTGGGCCTGCCGGTAACGCTTGAATCTTTTTCGGTGGTCTCGACGAATGCTGCCTAACAGCGCGTTGCTGACCGACGCCCCCAGCCCGCTACGCTGCGCATGCGGCGCGGCAAAACGCGGACGTTAGAGCGCTCGATGCGCACGCGCGTATTCGTATACGGCACCCTCAAGGAAGGCTTCCCGAATACCGGTGCGAACGCCGGCGCCCGGATCCCGGGAGCCTTTGTCACGAAGAGCCGCTATCCGCTCTACCTTGTCGGCCAACGTCATTCGCCGTGGATGGTCAATACGCCCGGAGAGGGAAGCCAGGTAGTTGGTCAGGTGTTCGAAATGGAACCTGAAGCCCTTGAGCGAATTGACATCCTCCAACGCGTGAGCGTTCCGGATGGGTACGAACGAATTCAGATTACGGTCGGATCACTACCCGCAGAGCGCGAAAATGACTTGCTCGTGCATGCATACCTCAAACACCCACGAAACCTCGCCGGCGCTGAAATCATGGCGGGCCCGCTCTCCGAGTACACAATCGAACATGCCGCGCTGTATCGGAAGAGAGAGCCATAACCTTGGGCCGTGGCGGACAAGGCTGCAGCGCTCTCCTGATGCAATCTCCGATCGGTCGGCTAGCCGGCGCGCTGCTCCTCGTCGTGCTGCCGCTTGTCGCCCACGCGCAGGCAGTCCAGCGAGCCCCGAAGCAGGACGCCGAGCTGCTGTTGGACGCGGTAATCCCGTTCGCCGAGCAGTTGCTCCAGCGGCACGGGGAGTTCTTTCCGTTTGGCGCCTCGATGGCGCTCGATGGGAGGATCGCGATGGTTGCGGCTCACGAAGGTTCCGGGAGACCGCCGTCGCAGGCGCTCATCGATGCGCTCACGCAACGATTCCGCACCGAGGCCATCGCCGGCCGGTTGGCGGCGACCGCGATCGCTTACGATGCCCGGGTGACACCTCCGGGTGAGTCCTCGAAGGTCGACGCCGTCATCGTCCGAATCGATCACCAGGGCGACTACTCGGTCGAAGTCGTCTTTCCATACAAGCTGGGGCCGGACAGGAAGCCCGCGTTCGGCAAGGTGTTTGCGGGGAAGGGAGCCAATGCGATCTTCAGCAAATGAGGAACCGGACGGCGCGTTACCGGCCGATACCCGGCTCCTGACGATTGCCGAGCGCCGGCCATGATCATCGGCATGCTCATCTTCGACGACATGACCCAGCTCGACTTCACCGGCCCGTACGAGGTGTTCGCGCAGATGGCGGGCTGCGAGGTGCGGGTCATCGCGAAGTCGCGCGAGCCCGTCACGGCGAAGGGCGGGCTGAAGTTCCTCCCCGACACGACGATCGCCGACGCGCCGCAGCTCGACGTGCTCTTCGTGCCGGGCGGGCCCGGGGTCGGCGCGCTCATGGAGGACCGGCCGGTCCTCGAGTTCCTGCGGCGCCAGGCCGCGGGCGCGAAGTACGTGACCTCGGTCTGCACCGGCGCGCTGGTGCTCGGCGCCGCGGGGCTCCTCAAGGGCTACCGCGCCACCACGCACTGGCTCTCCCTCGAGCTGCTGCCGCTCTTCGGCGTGAGCGCGGCGACGGACCGGGTGGTGATCGACCGCAACCGCATCACCGGCGGCGGCGTCACGGCGGGGATCGACTTCGCGCTCGTCATCGCCGCCCAGGTCCTGGGCGCGGAGGCTGCGAAGACGATCCAGCTCCTGATCGAGTACAACCCCGCCCCGCCTTTCGATTCCGGCCATCCCGGCACTGCCGACACCGCCATCGTCGAGGGCCTGCGCCGCGAGCGCGCCCCCATGCAGGCGAAGCGGCTCGAGCAGGCGCGGCGCGCGGCTGCGCTGTACTGCGGCGGATGAGATCGCTCCTCTGCCTGCTGCTCTTCGCCGGCGGCGCCGTCGAAGCCGCGGAGCTGACGCTGAAGGGCACGTTCGAGCGCCGCACCGACGCCTACAGCCGCCAGGTGCTCGGCGACTCGGTGTGCTTCATCCCGGACGAAGCGAACGAGAAGCTCCTGCCGCGCGGCCCGGGCGACGAGCGCCGGGCCTGGTTCTGCTTCTCGAACTTCCCCGCGGCGATGCGCGGCTTCGCGCTCCCGGCCGGGCGCAAGGGATGCGGCATGCGCGGCACCGCGCAGATCGTGGTCTCGGACTACGTGGTGACGCGCGAGGGCGGCGAGACGGTCGACAAGGCGCGCCTGGAGCGCGTGCTCTCGAAGAGCGCGCCGCGCCCGATCCCCTGCAACGAGTAGCTACTTCGGCTTCTTCGCGTCCGGCGCGAGGAAGTCCACCGCGCCGGCGATCCGCAGGTCGATGACGCCCTCGCCGCCGGGCGTGTGCCCTTCTTCGGGCCACAGCTCGTCGTCGATGTGCAGCTCGAAGCCGGTCCATTCCACGCGCAGGTGCTTGCCGCGGCGCGACGGCAGGACCGCCAGGCGCTCGCGGTTCTCCTGCCAGGTCGCGAGGTAGTTCACCAGCCGGTCGCGCTCGTCCTCGGTAACGATGACGACGTCGAAGCAACCGTCGCCCGGCTTGCTGTCCGGGGCGAGGAAGAGGTTCGGCCCGACGTACGGGATGTTGAGCACCTCGGCGAGCAGGCAGCGGCCGTAGACCTCCTCGCCGTCCAGCGTGCCCTTCAGCTCGAGCGGCGCGCAGTCGACGGAGCGCTTCCTGAGCATGGCGAGGGCATGCGCGACGCGCTCGTCGGGGAGCCGCCCCTGTGCCGCCTTGCGCTCGGGATCGTCGTCGGAGAGCAGGCAGGCGAAGAGGCCGGCGCCCACGCCTTCGACGAACCGCCGGCTGCCCCACGGGCCTTCCGCGATGCCGATGTCGAGCTTCATGCGCCGCGCCTCCGGCCAGGCCCGCGCGAGGCCTTCCCAATGCCGGCCGGCGAGCCCGAGGGTGCGCGAGATGTTGTTCGCCGTGCCGGCGGGAAGGGGCGCGAGGGGGATGCCGCGGCCGAGCATCGCTTTCGCGACGCGCGCCACGGTTCCGTCGCCGCCGGCGACCGCGACGACGTCCGCGCTCTCCTCGAGGGCCTTCTTCCAGTCCTCGTCCCTCGCCGAAACGTAGCGTGCCGTATGCCCGGCCTCGCGCAGGAGCGCGAGCAGGCCTTCGCGGCCGTGCTCGCCCTGGGCGCCGGCGCCGGGATTGTGGATCAGTGTCACGCGCACGCTAATTGCTCCAATCGAGGAAAGTGCTCACAAGGAGCAGGTATATGCGCATCCTCATTACGAACGACGACGGTATCTATAGCCCGGGCATCGCTGCCCTCGCCCAGGTGGCGTCGAAGTTCGGCGAGACCCGCATCGTCGCGCCCGACGTCGAGATGTCGTCGGCCAGCCATTCGATCTCGTCGAACCGGCCGCTCAGCTACAAGAGCACCCGGCTGCCGATGCCGGTGCAGGGCGTGGAGGCCTTCCGCGTCAACGGCACGCCGGCCGACTGCGTGACGCTCGGCTGCTCGCTCTGGGAGGACGTGGACATCGTCCTGTCGGGCATCAACATCGGCATGAACCTCGGCAACGCGGTGTGGCACTCGGGAACGCTCGCCGGAGCCAAGCAAGCGACGCTCCTCGGCATGCGCGGCATCGCGTTCAGCGCGCCCGCGACCGAAACCGCGCAACCGGACTTCGAGGCGCTCAAGCCGTGGGTCGCGACGGTCCTGAAGTCGCTGCTCGAGGTGCCGGACCTCAAGCTCGTGAACGTCAACTTCCCCGACCGCGCGCCGAAAGGAACGCGCTGGGCGTGCCAGTCGGTGCGCCACTACGACGGCAAGGTCGTGCCGGCGAAGGACCCGATGGGACGCACGCACTACTGGTACACGATCGTGCCGGTCGACGCGACCGAGGAAGGCACCGACCGCTGGGCCATCGAGCAGGGCTACGTCGCGATGACGCCGCTGCGCATCGACCTCACCGACGAGGCGCAGGTGGAGGAGGCGCGCAAGGTCGAGAGCTGGAAGAAGCTGAAGTTTGCTTGATCCGCATCGGCATCTCCGGCTGGCGCTACGAGCCGTGGCGCGGCGTCTTCTACCCTGACGGCCTGCCGCAGCGGCGCGAGCTCGAGTTCTGCGCGCGGCACTTCGCCACGCTGGAGATCAACGGCTCCTTCTACTCGCTGCAGCGTCCCGAGTCCTACCAGGCGTGGTACGACGAGACGCCGCCCGGCTTCGTGTTCGCCGTCAAGGGCTCGCGCTACATCACGCACCTCCTGCGGCTGAAGGGCATCGAGAAGCCGCTCGCCAACTTCTTCGCCTCGGGGATCCTCAACCTGCGCGAGAAGCTGGGGCCGTTCCTCTGGCAGTTCCCGCCGCAGTTCCCCTACCGGCCGGAGCGCCTGGAGCCGTTTCTCGAGATGCTGCCGCGCACCGCCGCCGAGGCCCTGGCCCTCGCCCGCCGGCGCGACGCGCGCATGACCGGGCGCTCGCGCCTCGCCATCGACGCCGACCGGCCGCTGCGCCACGCCGTGGAGATCCGCCACCCCAGCTTCATCGACGAGGGCTTCCTCGCGCTCCTGCGGAAGCACCGCATCGGCCTGGTCGTCGCCGACACCGCGGGCAAGTGGCCGAAGTTGCTCCAGGCCACCGCCGACTTCGTCTACGTGCGCCTCCACGGCGACATCCAGATCTACACCAGCGGCTACTCCAGCCGCGCGCTCGACGGCTGGGCGCGGCGCATCCGCGGCTGGGCGCGCGCCGGGCACGACGTCTACGTCTACTTCGACAACGACGTGAAGGTGCGCGCGCCTTTCGACGCGCTCAACCTGATGGAGAAGCTCGGCCTCGCGTGGTCGCCGGATTCCGACCTCGCGCCGCATCGTCCCGGAACCCGGGTGCCGCGCCTCAAGTACGCCTACGGCCCGCGCGTCACCGGCGGCAACCCGGCCTGGGATCGCCTCGGCCGGCGCTAGACTCACCCGCATGAGCTCCGTGCAGTGCTGCATCGCCGGGGGCGGCCCGGCCGGCATGATGCTGGGGCTGCTCCTCGCGCGCGCCGGCCTGCGCGTAATGGTCCTCGAGAAACACCGCGATTTCCTGCGCGACTTCCGCGGCGACACGATCCATCCGTCGACGCTCGAGCTCCTCCACGAGCTGGGCCTGCTCGAAGCGTTCCTCGCCCTCCCCCACCAGAAGGTGGCCGAGCTGAAGGCGCAGTTCGGCGACACGAGCCTTCCGGTCGCGGATTTCAGCGGCCTGCCGGTGCGCTGCCCTTACATCGCGATGATCCCGCAATGGGACTTCCTCGACTTCCTCGCGCGCGCGGCGCGGCGCCATCCCGGCTTCGAGCTGCGGATGGAATGCACGGCCGAGGACCTGCTGCTCGAGGGCGAGCGCGTCGTGGGCGTGCAAACCGGCCAGGGCGCGATCCGCGCCGAGCTCGTGGTCGGCGCGGACGGTAGACATTCGGTGGTGCGCGAGAGAGCCGGCCTGAGAGTGCGCGAGCTGGCGGCGCCCATCGACGTGCTCTGGTTCCGGCTCTCGCGCAGGCCCGGCGACTCGCCGGACACGATGGCGAGATTCGACAGCGGCAGCATCCTCGTCATGCTCAACCGCGGCGACTACTGGCAGTGCGCGTTCGTCATCGCCAAGGGGAGCCTCGAAGCGCTGCGCGGCCGCGGCCTCGACGCCTTCCGCGCCACGATCGCGGGGCTGCTGCGCGTGGCCGGCGAGCGGATGGGCGAGGTCGCCTCGTGGGACGACGTGAAGCTCCTGACGGTCCAGGTGAACCGGCTCGACGCCTGGTGCCGGCCGGGCCTGCTGTGCATCGGCGATGCCGCGCACGCGATGTCTCCCGTCGGCGGCGTCGGCATCAACCTCGCGATCCAGGACGCCGTGGCGGCGGCGAACGTCCTGTGGCAGGGCGACTTCTCGCTCGCGAATCTCGAGAAAGTGCAGGCGCGGCGCGCGTTCCCGACCCGCGTCACGCAGGCCATGCAGGTCGCGGTGCAGAACAACATCCTGAGGCGCGTCCTGGAGGACACCGACGGCATCGCGCCGCCGCTGCCGGTCCGGGCGCTGTCGCGCTATCGCTGGCTCAGGCGGATCCCGGCGCGGCTGGTCGGGATGGGCGTGCGTCCCGAGCACATCCGCTCACCCGCGGTGGCTGCCTGAGACGATCTTGTACTCGTAGAGCCGGCACTCGATGGCGCCGTTCCAGAGCGGCGTGCGCTTCGAGGGCTGCAGGCGGATGAGCTTCGGCATGCGCATGTCCGCGGTGAAGAAGTAGCAGCGCCAGCCGGCGAAGCGCTTCTTCAGCGCGTCGCCCAGCTTCGGGTAGAAGGCGGCGAGCGCCTCGGGGCTGCCCATGCGCTCGCCATAGGGCGGGTTGGCGACCATCACGCCGCCGGGCGCGGGCGCGGCGCGCTCGAGGAGGTCCGACTGCTCGAGCTGCACCCAGCGCTCGACGCCGGCTTCGGCGAGATTGCGGCGCGCGGCCTTGAGCGCTTCCGGGTCGTTGTCGCTCCCGAAGAGCTGCAGGTCCTTGGCCGGTTCGGCGCGCGTCTCTGTCTTGATGCGTTCCCAGGCGGAAGCCTGGAAGGACTTCAGCTTCTCGAAGCCGAAGGTGCGCTTGGCGCCCGGCGCGCGCCCGCGGGCCATCGCCGCCGCCTCGATGAGGAGCGTCCCGCCGCCGCACATCGGGTCGAGGAGCGGCTCGCCGGGCTGCCAGCCGGTGAGCATGATGATGCCGGCGGCGAGGTTCTCGCGCAGCGGCGCCTCGCCCTGGTCGGCGCGCCAGCCGCGCTTGAAGAGCGGCTCGCCCGAGGTGTCGAGGTAGAGCGTGCCCTTCTTCTCCTCGAGGAACGCGTGCACGCGCACGTCCGGGGCGACGCGGTCCACGTCCGGGCGCTTGCCGAGCGCGTCGCGGAACCGGTCGCATACCGCGTCCTTGATGCGCAGCGTGGCGAACTCCAGGCTCTTCAGCGGGCTCTTCTGCGCGGTGACGTTGACGCGGATGCTGCGCTCCACCGCGAAGTACCTCGTCCAGTCCACCGCCTTCGCCGCCGCGTAGACGTCGTGCTCGTTGGCGTACTGGAACTCGGAAACCCGCCACAGCACCCGGGACGCGATGCGGGACCAGAGGTTGACGCGGTAGCCCACATCCCAGGTCCCGGAGAAAGCTACGCCTCCGGCTACGCAGGCCGAATCCGCGCCTCCCAACGAACGGACTTCATTGAGAAGCAGTTCTTCCAGGCCGCGGGGGGCGCTGGCGAAGAAGGCTTCAGAACGGCTTGAGGACAACCAGCACCACCGTGGCGACGAGGATGAGGACCGGGACTTCGTTGAACCAGCGGAACCAGACGTGGCTGCGCCGGTTGCGGCCGGCGGCGAGGTCGCGCATCAGGCGGTAGCACCAGAGGTGATAGCCGACCAGCAGCGCCACCAGCGCCATCTTCGCATGCAGCCAGCCGCCGGCGCCGCGGAACCAGCCGAGCCACAGCCACAGGCCGAGCGCGATCGTGAGGACCGCGCCCGGGGTCATGATGCCGAAGAAGAGCTTGCGCTCCATGACCTTGAAGCGCTCGAGGGAAGCCGCGTCGTCGGCCATCGCGTGGTAGACGAAGAGGCGCGGCAGGTAGAACAGGCCGGCGAACCAGGTCACCATGAACACGATGTGGAAGGTCTTGACCCAGAGCATTACCTGAGCAGCCTCCGGCGCGTGAGGACGGTGGCGAGGTAGAAGCCGAGGACCGCGTAGGCGACCAGCACCGCCGCGTGCCACGCCGCCGCGGGCGCGATCTCGCCCGACAGGAGCGGCCGCACGATCGCGACGCCGTGGTACAGCGGCAGCGCCTTGGCGGCGAGCTGCACCGCGTACGGCATCTGCTCGACGGGGAAGAACACCCCCGAGAGCATCATCATCGGCGTCAGGACGAGCGTCATGTAGTAGCTGAAGAAATCGTACCCGTTCGCGAGCGCGTTGACCGCCAGGCCGAGCGCGGAGAACGCGAGGCCCACCAGCAGGATCACCGGCAGGGCGGCGAGCGCGAACCCCGGCGTCGCGTAGCCGAAGAGGGCCACGATGACCAGCATGCAGGCCCCCGCCGCCACGGCCTTGGTCGCCGCCCAGGCGCACTCCCCGGCGAGCACGTCGTCGAGCGTCATGGGCGCGTTGACGATGCCCTCCCAGGTGCGCTGCACGTGCATCCGGGAGAAGGCCGAGAACAGCGACTCGAAGGTCGCCGCGTACATCGTCGACGAGGCGACGAAGCCGGCGGCGAGGAAGGCGAAGTACGAGCTGCCCTGCACCTCGCCGACCAGGGCGCCCAGGCCGTAGCCCAGGCCGAAGAGCATGAGGAGCGGGTCGGCGAGGTTGCCGAGGATCGACGGGATCGCGAGGCGCTTCCAGACCAGCCAGTTGCGGCGCCAGACCGCGATCCAGCGCAGGCTCAGGCCCGGCGGGGAATAGAGGCTAGTCACGCAGGTCCCGCCCCGTGAGCTTGAGGAACACGTCCTCGAGGGAAGCGCGGCGCTGCAGGTAGTCGAGCTCCCGGTCTGCCGACAGCTCCTTCAGCAGCGGGGCGGGATCCTCGACGTAGCAGAACACGGTGTCGCCGGCGCGCTCGACGCGGCTGCACAGCGCGCGCGCCTTCTCCATCCATGCCTCGAAGCCGGGGCCGTGCACCTCGACCACGTTCGGCTCGATGTGCTGCGCGATGAGGGCGCGCGGCGAGCCCTCGGCGATGATGCGGCCGCGGTCCATGATCGCCAGGCGGTCGCACAAGCGCTCCGCCTCCTCCATGAAGTGCGTAGTGAGCACCAGCGTCGTGCCTTCCTGCGTGAGGCGCCGCAGCCGCTCCCAGATGAGGTGCCGCGCCTGCGGGTCGAGCCCGGTGGTGGGCTCGTCCATGAAGACGATCTGCGGGTCGTTCACGAGCGCGCGCGCCAGCGTGAGCCGGCGCTTCATCCCGCCCGACAGGGTGCTGATCTTCGCCCCTTCGCGCCCGGAGAGGCCGGCGAACTCCAGCAGCTCCGGGACGCGCGCGGCGATCGCCTTCGAGCGCATGCCGAAGTAGCGCCCGTAGACGATCAGGTTCTCGGCGGCGGTGAAGTCCGGGTCGAGATTGTCGAACTGCGGCACCACGCCGACGCGCCGGCGGGCCTCGCGCGCGCGCCGCGGCACGGGCTCGCCGAGCAGCCGGATCTCGCCCGCATCGGGCTCGGTGAGGCCCAGGCACAGCTTGAGCGTGGTCGTCTTTCCCGCGCCGTTCGGCCCGAGGAGCCCGAAGCATTCGCCCGCCGCGACCGAGAGGTCCACGCCGGCCACGACTTCCACCGACGCGAACGATTTCCTCAGCCCCCGCGCGACGAGGGCGACTGCGTCGCGCGTCATTTCCAGTTCGATTCGATCGCCGCGCGCAGCACGTGCAGCTTGCGATGGAAGAAATGCTCCGCCCCCGGCACCACCAGCACCGGCAGCTCCTGCGGCCGCGCCCAGGCGAGGACGTCGGCGAGCGGCACGGTCTCGTCCGCCTCGCCGTGGATGACGAGCGTTCCCGGCGGCACGTTCGGCGCGGGGAAGTTGCCGACCGCGGGCGCGACCAGCGCGACCCGCTCGGACTTCACGCGCGCGGAAAGCCTCGCCGCCATCGCGCCGCCGAACGAGAAGCCGGCCAGAACGATCCCGGGGTGATTCAATCTGCCGTAGACGCAGAGCAGATCCTCGAGCTCGCCGTTTCCCTCGTCGTACTTGCCCTCGCTTTCGCCGACGCCGCGGAAGTTCGGCCGCCACGCCTCGTAGCCGAGCTCGACGAAGGCGCGCGCGAGGGTCTGCACCACCTTGTTGTCGAGCGTGCCGCCGAAGAGCGGGTGCGGATGCGCGATCAGCGCGGCGCCCCGCGCCGCGCCCTCCGGGCGGTCGATCGCCACCTCGATGCGGCCGGCGGGGCCGGCGACGTGCTCGCGCTGGGTGCTCGCCCGCATGGGCGCGCTCAGATCTGCAGCCGCGGGACGACGCGCCCGTTCTTCAGGTGCTCCTCGATGATCTCGTCGATGTCGGCGCGGTCCACGTACGTGT
>DASZQH010000273.1:0-14538 GCA_035549805.1 Burkholderiales bacterium | reverse complement strand
GTCGGCGGCGATCAGGCAGTCGCACGACACGGCGATCGTGACGCCGGCGGCGCGCGCCGGGCCGTTCAGCGCCGCGATGGTGGGCTTGCCCATGCGGTACTGCAGGTCGTGCATCTCGAAGTAGAGCTTCTCGAGGAAGCGGCGCAGGTCCATCCCGCTGCCGCCGCGGATCATCGCGAGGTCCATGCCGGCGCTGAAGGCGCGGTCGAAGGCGCTGGTGAGGATGACCGCCCGCACCTCCGGGTCGTCCTTCGCGCGCCGGTAGGCGGCGAGGAGCGCCTCGACCAGCTCGTGGTTCAGCGCGTTGACCGGTGCGCGACAGAGCTCGAGCGTGGCGACCTTCTCGCTCACGGAATAATTGATCATGAAACCGCCAAGCCGCTGCGCGTGACACGCCCGTGCAGCTCGCGCCCCAGGACCTGCTCGCAGTACTCCGCGGTCTCGAGCAGGCCCTTCAGGTCGATGCCGGTGTCGATGCCCATCGATTCGAACAGGTTCACCAGGTCCTCCGTCGCGACGTTGCCGGTGTAGCCGCCGCCGTACTTGACCTTCGCCGGATGGCCGCCGACGCCGCCGAAGGAGCTGTCGAAATGCCGCACGCCGGCCTCGTAGGCCGCGACGCAGTTGACGAGCCCCGTGCCTCGCGTGTCATGGAAGTGGGCAATGGGCGTCACGCCTTTCATTTCCCTGAAAAGATCCTTGACCGACAACGGCGTGGCCATGCCCGTCGTATCGCCGAGCGCGACATGCGACACGCCCAGCGAAAGGAAGCGCTGCACGTCGGAAAGCACGACCGCGGGGTCGACCTTGCCTTCGAACGGACAGCCGAAGGCGACCGAGACCGTGCCGACGAGGCGGAAGCGCCCCTTCGCGGCAGCGACCATCTCGGCGATGTTCCGCCACTGCTCCTCGCGGGTGCGGTTGAGGTTCTTCTTCGTGTGCGACTCGGTGGCCGAGACGAGCAGGCTGATCTCGTTCACGCCGAAGCCCGCGTCGGCGTCCGCGAGCGCACGCTCCACTGCTCTCGTATTTGCACAGGTCGCTTTGTAGAACGTCCCGGAACGACGAGGCAAATTCTTCAAAACCTCCGAAGCGTCCGAGAACTGCGGCACGACCTTCGGATTCGAGTACGAGGTGGCCTCGACGCGCCGGAAGCCGAGCGCGGCGAAGCGCTCCACCAGGGCGCGCTTGGTCGCGGTGGGAATGAAGGCCGGCTCGTGCTGGAGGCCGTCGCGGGCGAAGCATTCGCACAAGGTCACCTGCGGGGTCGCCGCCGACATGGTTGACGCCGACATGGTTGACAGTATCAACGATCCGGTTTTACGCTGTCAACGTGCCGATCACCATAGCGAAACGCGACCCGCTCACCCAGCCGCAGGGCGTCGAGGCGGGCTACGCGCACACGCGCATGCGCTGGCCCGCGCAGCCGCTGCAGCGCCGCCCGCATACCGCCTCCGAGCTCTCCGGTCCCGACCTGGGCCGCCTGGCGAAGGCGCTGCCGCCCACCACGGCGGACCTCGCCGGCCCCGAGGGGCGGCGCGCCATGGGCCAGCTCATCCACCTGCGCGCGCGCATCGTCGACGAGGACGGCGCGCCCGTGCCGGGCGCGATCGTCGAGGTCTGGCACTGCAATTCCGCCGGCAAGTACATCCACCCGAACGACACCAGCCCGTCTCCGGTCGATCCGCACTTCAACGGCAACGCGCGCCTCGTGGCCGGCGACGGCGGCCTGGTCGACCTGCGCACCATCAAGCCCGCCGCCTACGCGGTGCCGGACTCGGGCGGCTGGTGGCGCCCGCCGCACGTGCACGTCTCGGTATGGGGCCGCGTCTGGCTCTCGCGCCTGGTGACGCAGATCTTCTTCGAGGGCGAGCCGCTCAACGAGCGCGACGGCATCCTGAACGCGATCCGCGACCCGCAGGCGCGCGCCCGCTGCATCGCGCGCCTCGCGCCGACGGCGAACGGTCCCGCGGACGCGCTCGTCTACGAGTACCAGCTGGTGGTGCGCGGGCGCAACGCCGCGCCGTCGATGTGATGGCGCTCCAGCCCACCGGGGAGATGACGCTCGGGCCGTTCTTTCCCCGCGAATTCGGCGCGGGGAACAACGACCTGCTCGCATCGAACGGCCTTTCTTCTCCCGGGATCGTCATCGAGGGAAAGATCGTGCAGGCCGACGGCCGCGCGCTCGACAACGTGATCGTCGAGATCTGGCAGGCGAGCCCGGCGGGGCGCTACGACGACCCGGCGTTCTTCGGCTGGGGCCGTGCCGCGACCGACGCGCAGGGCGTCTACCGCTTCCGCACCGTGATGCCCGGCGCACCCGCGGGCCGCGCGCCGCACGTCAACGTCATCGTCCTGTACTCCGGCCTCATGCGGCAGCTGCAGACGGTGATGTTCTTCGACGCTTCCCCCGATCCGGTCCTGGATGCGGTGGATGCCTCGAGGAAAGCGTTGCTGGTCGGCAAGAAGAGAGACAACACCTATACGTTCGACATCCGCCTGCGCGGCGAGGGCGAGACGCCTTTCTTCGATGACTGACGCCGGCATCCGAGACCTCCTGTCGTACCGGCTGCATACGGTCGCGAACCTGCTCTCGCGCGGCGCGGAGCTGCGCTACCGGCGCGAGTTCGGCGTGAGCCTCTGGGAGTGGCGCAGCGTGGCGCTGCTCGGCGGCGCCGAGGCGCCGCTGTCGCTCTCCGAGCTGGCGCGCGCCGCGGGCATCGACAAGGGCCAGATGAGCCGCGTCGTCTCCGGCCTGGCGAAGCGCGGCCTGGTGGTGCGCGAAGCGGACTCGGCGGACGGGCGCGGCGTGCGCCTCGCCCTCAGCAAGGCCGGCCGCAAGCTCTACGGCGGCCTCATCCGCGCCGCCGCCCAGCGCGACATGGCGTTCAACGACTGCCTCTCCACCCGCGAGAAGCAGGTGTTCGAGAAGGTGCTGCACAAGCTCGCCGACGCTGCGCGCGGCATGATCCGCGAGGAGAAGAAAACGCGATGAAGACGCGCATCACCGAGCTTCTCGGCATCGAGCATCCAATCTTCCAGGCCGCGATGAGCTGGGCGTCCTCTAGCGCGCCGCTCGTGATCGCGGTGTCGAACGCCGGCGGCCTGGGCATCCTCGCGGCGGGACCCATGCGGCCCGTGGATTTTTCTCTTGCCTTGAAGGAAATCCAGGAGAAAGCCAGGAAGCCGTTCGGCGTGAACATTCCGCTCAACAATCCCCGCGCACCCGAGCTCCTCGACATCGCGTTCGCGGCGAAGATTCCGGTGATGGTCGCCTCGCAGGGCGGGCCGAAGGAGCAGATGCCCCGCTTCCGCTCGGTCGGCACGAAGTGGCTGCATGTCGTGGCGTCGGTCGAGCACGCGAAGAAGGCGGAGGCGGCGGGCGTCGATGCCCTGGTGGTGGACGGCGCGGAGGCGGGCGGCCATCCACCGGCCTCGCAGGTGACCACGCTGGTGCTGGTGCGGCGCGTGGTGAAGGCGGTCAAGCTGCCGGTCGTCGCGAGCGGCGGGGCGGCGGACGGCGCCGGAATCGCGGCGCTGCTCGCGCTCGGCGCCGAGGCGGTGCAGCTCGGCACGCGCTTCATCGCCACGCCCGAGGCGAGCGTGCACGAGAAGTACAAGCAGGCGGTGCTCGCCGCGGACGTGCACGACACGACGCTCATCGGGCCGCGCCACCTGCCGATCCGCCTGCTGAGGAACGCGCTCACCGAGAAATTCCATGCTTCCAGCGCGCCCGACCAGGAGGCGCTCTACAAGGCCGCGAGCCTCAAGCAGGCGGCGCTCGAGGGCGACGTGGCGAACGGCAAGGTCGAGGCCGGGCAGACCGCCGGCCTCATCGACGACATCGTCCCCGCGGGCGAGCTCTTCGCGCGCCTCGTGCGCGAGCTGGACGAAGCGCGCCGCCGGCTCGCCGCGCTATGACGCTCCTCGTCGAAGACCGCGGCGCCGTGCGCCTCCTGACGATGAACCGCCCGGAGAAAAGGAACGCGCTGAACACGGAATTGACGAAGGAATTGCTGAACGAGTTGCGAAAGGCCGATCAGGATTCGTCGGTCGGATGCATCGTACTGACGGGGGCCGGGCAGGGGTTCTGCGCCGGCGCCGACCTGGGGGAGTTCAAGGGGCTCAAGGACCCGCAGGCCGCCGAAGCGCGTGCCGAGCTGACCATGCAGCTTCACCTCGCCTTCTCGAGGATTTCCAAGCCGGTGATCTGCGCCATCAACGGCGCAGCGATGGGCGGCGGCGCGGGGCTCGCAATCGCCGGCGACCTCGCGGTGATGGCCGACAACGCGAAGCTCGGCTACCCGGAGACGAAGCACGGCATCGTCGCCGCGATCGTCCTCGGCAACCTCGTCCGCCAGGTCGGCCGCAAGGCCGCTTTCGAGCTGGTGGCCTTCGGCGAGCCCATCGATGCCCAGCGGGCGTTGCTTCTCGGTCTTGTAAATCATGTTGTTCCTCCGGACGCTCTCATTCCCGCTTCCCTCGAGATGGCCGAGAAGCTGGCGCGCGTAAACCGGACTGCGTTGGCGGAAACGAAGAAGCTGTTCCATGAGGTCGCCGATCTGCCGCTCGACAAGGCCCTCGAGAAGGGGCGCGACACGAACAAGCGCATGCGCAATTTCGACAAGCTCGATGGCGCGAAGAAGCCCTAGCGATGGGCGTCACCTACGCGATCCTCGCGATGGTGTGCTTCGCGACCAACATGCTGCTCACGCGCGTCGCGCTGACCCGCATGCCGGTCGAGGCGGGGTTCCTGCTGGTGCTGGCGGTGAACATCCTCTTCCCCATCACCCTGTTCGCCGTCGAGTTCGCCGTGCGGGCGGAGCCGCTGGCGTGGAACTGGAAGGGCGCGGGGTTCTACGCGCTCTCCGGCGTGGTCGGAACGTTCCTCGGCCGGCGCATGCTGTTCGATACCGTGCGCCTGCTCGGCGCGGCGCGGGCGAGCGTGTTCCATTCGTCGGCGCCCGCGTTCGCGTTCCTGGCGGCGTGGCTGTTCGCGGGCGAGGTGATCACGCTCGCGGATATCGCCCTGGTGGTCGTCGTCTGGGCCGGGCTCGGGCTCGTCCAGCCGCCTTCCGGAACGCGCGCCGGCGACGCGATGCTCACGCCGCAGCTGCGGCGCAGGGGCTTCCTGGTCGGCGTCGCCACGGTGGCCGGCTTCGGCTTCGGCAACGTGTCGCGCGGGCTGGCGGTGCGCGCGTGGGACGAGGTGCTCTTCGGCACGTTCCTCTCCTCGGTCGCGGCGCTCGTCCTGCAGCTCGCCGTGACGCGCGACTGGCCGAAGATCGCATCGCACTTCCGCGCCGCGGGGCGCGGCGCGCTGCTCCTCTACGCGGGCTGCGGCATGGCGACGGCGCTCGGCTCGATCTTCGTCACGCTCGCGATGAAGAACATCCAGATCGGCCTTGCGGTGCTGCTGGTGCACACCACGCCGCTCGTCATCTTCCCGGTGAGCGTGTTTATCCTCAAGCACCGCGAGGACCTGAGCGTGCGCACGCTGGCCGGCACGGCGCTCGTCCTCGCCGGCATCGCCACGCTGCTTCTCAAGTGAGCCGATGAAGCCGCTCGAGCACCTGACCATCCTCGATCTTTCCCGGGTGCTCGCGTGCCCGTTCGCCTCGATGATCCTCGCCGAGCTCGGCGCGCGCGTCATCAAGGTCGAGCAGCCCGGCGGCGGCGACGAGACGCGCAGCTTCGAGCCGCAGCTCGCCCAGGACAGCGCCTACTACTTTGCCTGCAACCGCTCCAAGGAATCGATCACCGTCAATCTCCGCTCCGACGAGGGGAAGAAGGTGATTCGCGAGCTCGCCGCCCGCGCCGACGTGCTGGTCGAGAACTTCCCGGCCGGGACGCTCGGGAAGTACGGCCTGGATTTTCCGAGTCTTCAATCCATTCACCCTGGATTGATCTACGTCTCCTGCACCGGCTTCGGCCAGACGGGACCGTACAAGGACAAGAAGGGCTACGACACCGTCTTCCAGGCCATGGGCGGGCTGATGAGCCTCACCGGCGAGAAGGGCGGCGGACCGGTGAAGCCCGGCCTTCCGGTCGCCGACCTGACCTCCGGCCTGTGGGTCGCCATCGCGATCCTCGCCGCGCTACAGGGGCGCTCGCGCACCGGAAAGGGCTGCCACGTCGACTTCTCGATGCTCGACGGCCAGGTCTCGCTGCTCACCATCGCCGCCGCCCGGCTCTTCGCGCTGAACGAAGTTCCCCCGCGCCTGGGCACCGAGCACCCCGGCCGCGTGCCCTCCGCCACCTTCCGCTGCGCCGACGGGAAGTACGCGCACATCACCGCCAGCGACCAGCACTGGCTCCCCCTCTGCCGCGCCCTCGGCCTCGAGAACGAAAAAATAGGGACGGACCCCATTTTTCTCAACAACGCGGGCCGGGTCGCCCACAGGGACGAAGTAATGAAAGTCCTTTCGAAAAGAATCCTCGATTTCGAAAGACGGGAACTGCTTGAAAGGCTGGATCGGGCGGAAGTGCCGGTCGGGCCGGTGAACGACGTGGCGGAGATCCTCGCGGACCCGCACGTGCGCGCGCGCGGGCTGGTGGGCAGCTTCGACTATCCCGGCGTGGGCGAATTCAAGGCGCTCGGCCTGCCCTACAAGTTCCTCGGCTGGGACAACCCGGAGATCGGTCGCCCGCCGACGCTCGGCGAGCACACCGCGAAGATCCTGGCCGAGCTCGGCCTGAAGAAGGACTGACGATGGCCTACAAGACCCTGCACCTGAAGCTCGACGGTCCCGCCGCGACGATCACGCTGGACCGTCCCGATGCGCGCAACGCGCTCAACCTGGAGATGTGCCTCGACCTGCTTTCGGTCTCGGAGACACTGAAGAAGGAGGAGAACGTCAGGCTTGCTTTCCTGCGCGGCGCAGGCCCGGCCTTCTGCGCGGGCGCGGACCTGAAGGAGCGCGCGGACAAGACGAAGGAGTGGGTGCGCGACCGTCGCATGAAGGCCTTCGCCGCCTACGACGCGCTCGAGGCGCTGCCGTTCCCGGTGATTTCCGTCGTGCACGGCGCGGCGATGGGCGCCGGGGTCGAGATCTGCACCATCTCCGACTTCGTCGTCGCCACGCCCGAGGCGTTCTTCGGCACGCCGGAAGCGCAGCGCGGCACGATCGGCGCCACGCAGCGCCTCGGCAAGATCATCGGCCGCGGCCTCGCCAGGGACATGATGTACACCGGCCGCCGCTTGACCGCGCAGGAGGCTTGCGTTGCCGGTCTTGTGGCCCGAGTCGTTCCCAAGGAATCCCTGGAAGAGGAGCTGCAGAAGATCGCCGCGGCCATTTCAGGGGTTCCTGTTCTCGCCATGCGCCAGGCGAAGCGCTGCATCGGCGGCGCGTTCGAGACCGACCGCAAGGGCGCGCTCGCGCTCGAGGTCGCGGCCATCGACGAGCAGCTCGCCGCCGGGACGTGGCTCGGCAAGAAATGACCTGGGTCCTCCGCGAGGTCCTGGAAAGGCAACCCGCCGACCGGGAGGCTCTCGTCACGGCTTCTTCTCGTCTCACGTACGGAGAATTGCTTGCAAAGGCGAAAAGCACCGCCGGCGCCATGCAGGCGCTCGGCCTGAAGAAGGGCGACCACGTCGGCATCCTGATGGGCAACGACGAGAAATGGCTCGCGCTCTGGTACGGGGCGGCGCTCATCGGCGCGGTGACGGTTCCGGTCAACACGCGCTTCAAGGCCGCGGAGATCGACTTCTGCCTGAAGAAGTCGCGCTGCAAGGCGCTTTTCTACGTGCCGTCGTTCCTGAACATCGACTTCGAGTCGATGCTCGCGGGCATCAAGCCGCCGATCGCTGTCGACGTTTCTTCTTCACTGCCTTCTTCTTCCTTCAATGAAGTGGGAGTGAAGGAAACGGATCCATTGTTGATCCAGTTCACCTCCGGGACGACGGCATATCCGAAAGGCGTGCTCCTCAGCCACCACAACATGCTGCGCGATGCCTTCGAGGCGGGCAGGCGCGTGGGCGTGCGGCCCGAGGACCGGTACTTCAACTGCCGGCCGTTCTTCCATGCCGCGGGCTCCACGCTCTCGGCGCTGATGGCGCTCACGCACGGCTGCACGCTGGTGACGCTGCCGACGTTCGACGCCGGCCCGGCGCTCGAGATGATGGAGCGCGAGCGCTGCACGCTGCTCTCCGGCAACGACACCCTGTTCCAGATGCTGATGGGCCACGCCGACTTCCCGAAGCGCAAGCTCTGCCTGCGCGGCGGCTGGGCGGCCGCCGGCCCGCAGACCATGCGCCGGATCATCGACGTCCTCGGTGCGAAGGAGATCTGCGCCGCCTACGGCCTCTCCGAGGCCTCGCCCAACTGCGTCATGAGCGACTGGCGCGATCCCGAAGAGTTGCGGGTGCAAGGGCTCCCGTTGCCTCTCCCGGGCGTCGAGATTCGCATTTCCGGGGAAAAGGAAATCCAGGTCCGCGGCTGGAACGTGATGAAGGAGTACTTCGACAACCCGGAAGCCACCGCGAAGACCTTCACCGCGGACGGCTGGCTGAAGACCGGCGACCTCGGCGAGCTCACGCCCGACGGCCGCCTGCGCATGACCGGCCGCCTGAAGGACGTGTTCCGCGTCGGCGGCGAGAACGTCGCCCCGGCCGAGGTGGAGGAAGTGCTCCTCGCCCATCCGGCCGTGCAGACCGCGCAGGTGGTCGGCGTCCCCGACGCGCGCCTCGGCGAGGTGCCGTGCGCCTATGTGACGCTGAAGGCCGGGCAGTCGACCTCCGAAGAAGAAATCCTCCTGTACATGAAGAAGAACTGCGCCAACTTCCGTGTTCCACGGTATCTGCGCATCGTGGCCGACTTCGAGGCGATCGGCATGACCGCGAGCGGCAAGGTGCAGAAGTCGAAGCTGCGCGAGCACGCCCTGCGCGAGCTGGGCCTCTAGCGTATCCTGCGGCCTCGATCCTATGGGGAGACGGAAAATGGCAGAGACGAAGGGAAAGAAGGACGAGGCCGCGCCGGCCAAGACCGCCAGCCTGGCCATCCGGCTCGTGCCGGTCGAAAACTCGGACCAGCCCGTGCTCGCGAACTACGCGAACGTCAACGTCGCCCCCGGCATGGTGTTCATCGACTTCGGCTTCCTCGAGCCCGCGATGCTCCAGGCGCTGCCGCGCGTCGCGAAGGCCGGCGGCAAGCTCCCCGAGTCCGTGAACGGCAAGCTCGCCGTGCGCGTCGCGATGGGCTTCGACGGCGTCACCATGCTCCACCAGCAGCTCTCCCGCCTCATCGCCTCCGCCAACAAGGCCCGCGAGCCGAAGTAGCGCAGGTTCGGACCGCTGGATAACGCGGTCCCGGAGGTCGTCCTGTAAATACTCCTGGTCGTCCCTTGGCTGGGGAGAGCCAATGGAAGCGGGAGTGCGGGCGAGGATCGGCAGCGAAGCGTTCGTGTGGCTCCTCGAGAGCCTGCACCGCTTCGCGCGCCTGCCGTTCGACGCATCGCTCTTCCGCACGCGCTTTCCGCCGCCGTACGACATCTCGGTGCTGCTCGACGCGCTGCGCAGCGCGGGCTTCCGCGCGGGTGAGACGAAGCTGGCGGGCGCCACGCTGAAGTCGCCGGCGATCGGGTTCCTGGCATCGGGGGCGCCGGCGCTGCTCCTGCGCACCGACGGCGAGCGCGTCGTCTACGTGGATCCGGAGGCCGGGACGCCGCGCACCGGGTCGGCGGCGGAGTTCGATCCGGTCGTGGTGCTCGTCGCGGCGCCCGAGCCGAAGGACGGCGAGGTGGCGGGGTTCGAGGCGCCGCCGGCGCGCTTCGGCTTCCGCTGGTTCGTGCCGGAGCTGCTGAAGTACCGCGCGATCTGGCGCGACGTCCTCATCGCGTCGGCGGCGATCATGGCGATCGGCCTCGCCACGCCGCTCTGCACCCAGGTGGTGATCGACAAGGTCGTGGTCCACCAGACCGCGAGCACGCTCGCCGTCGTCGCCGCCGCGCTCGCGATCTTCCTCGTCTTCAACGCCGCGATGAGCTGGATGCGCCAGTACCTCGTCCTGCACACGGGAAACCGGGTCGACGCCGTGCTCGCCACCAGCGTGCTCGGCCACCTCCTGCGCCTGCCGCCGGGCTACTTTGAGCGCCGGCCGACCGGCGTGACCGTGGCGCGCCTCCACGGCGTGGAGACGATCCGCGAGTTCATCACCGGCGCCGCGGTGTCGTTCGTCCTCGACCTGCCGTTTCTCATCATCGTGCTCGCGGTGATGTTCTGGTACAGCTGGCAGCTCTCGCTCATCGCGCTCGGCGTCCTGCTCGCGCTCGCGGGCGTAAGCGCACTCGTCACGCCGGTGCTGCGCGAGCGCCTCAACAGACAGTTCATGCTGGGCGCGCGCAACCAGGCGTTCCTGACCGAATACGTAGCGGGGGCGGAGACGGTGAAGACCCTCCAGCTCGAGCCGGTGCTCGAGCGCCGCTACGGCGATTTCCTCGCGTCGTACCTCTCCTCCTCATTCGCGGCGCGAGGCCTTTCCAACACCTACCACGTCGCGGCGGGCGCGCTCGAGCAGGCGATGACGCTCGCGATCCTCGTGGTGGGCGCGCTGCTCGTCATGCGAAACGACGGGTTCACCATCGGCATGCTGGTCGCCTTCCAGATGTTCGCCGCGCGCATGGCGCAGCCGATGCTGCGCATCGCGGGGCTGTGGCAGGAGTTCCAGCAGGCGAGCATCGCGGTGCGCCGACTCGGCGACATCCTCGACGCGCCCGCCGAGCCGCACGCGCTCGCACCCGCGCGCGCCGGCGCAGGGGCGGGCGCCCTCGAGGTGCAGGGCCTGAGCTTCCGCTACGGCGAGCAGCACCCGTATCTCTACCGCAACCTCGCGTTCCGCGTCCGGCCGGGGAGCCTCGTCCTCGTCAGCGGCCCGTCGGGCTGCGGCAAGAGCACGCTCGCGAAGCTGCTGCTCGGCTTCTACCGGCCGAGCGACGGCCGGATCCTCCTCGACGGCCGCGACGTGGCGCACCTCGCCGCCAACGAGCTGCGCCAGGCCTTCGGCGTCGTGCCGCAGGAGACGACGCTCTTCTCCGGAACGATCTACGACAACCTGGCGATGGCGAGCCCGCACGCCGGATTCGATGACATCGTCGCGGCCTGCCGCGCGGCCGGGATCCACGAGGCGGTGGAGGCGCTCCCGCAGGGCTACCAGACCCCGATCGGCGAGCACGGTGTCGGCCTCTCCGGCGGCCAGAAGCAGCGCGTGGCGATCGCCCGCGCGCTCCTCAAGCGCCCGAAGATCCTCATCTTCGACGAGGCGACGAGCAGCCTCGACCGCCCGACCGCGGAGCAGTTCGCGCGCACGGTGAACCAGCTCCGCGGCAGCGCCACCATCCTCTTCATCGCCCACCAGGTTCCCGAAGGCCTCGAGGTCGACCAGACCCTGCGCTTCGGGGTGGAGCGTGGCTGACCCGGGCGACTTCGCGCCGGGAATCCTGCGCGTCCAGGAGCGGCCGCCGTCGCCGCTCGGGCGCAAGGTGCTCTGGACTGTGCTCGCGCTCTTCGCCACGATGCTCGCGTGGGCGCTGGTCGGGCGGCTTGACGTGGTCGCCGTGGCGGAGGGCAAGCTCGTGCCGGCGAGCTACCTCAAGATCGTGCAGCCGGCCGAGCAGGGCGTCGTCAAGGAGATCCTGGTCCAGGAGGGCGAGCAGGTCAGGCAAGGCCAGGTGCTCATCCGCATGGACGCGGCGCTCGCGCAGGCCGACGTGCGTGCGATGGAAACGGAGTACCACACGAGGCGCCTCACGATCCGTCGCATCGACGCGCAGCTGCAGCGGAAGAAATTCCAGAGAAACGAGGACGACCCCGAGGAGCTTTTCCTGCAGGTAGAGGCGCAGCAGGCCGCGAACGTGCAGGCCTACGAGAACGCGCTCGCGCAGGAGAGAAGCCTCCTCGAGAAGGCGCGCCACGACCTCGCCGCGGCGGAGCAGACGCGCGCCAAGCTCGCGCAGGTGCTGCCGCACTACGTGGAGCAGGAGCGCGCCTTCGACAAGCTGTCGAAGGACGGCTTCGCCGGGCGCATCCTCGCCACCGACAAGGCGCGCGAGCGCATCGAGAAGGAGCAGGACCTGCGCACGCAGGAGTTCATCATCCGCTCGAACACCGCGCTCATCGCGCAATCCGAGCGCCGTCTCGCCCAGATCGGTGCCGACTACCGCCGCCAGCTCCAGACGGAGCGGGTGGAGGTGGGCAACCAGCTCGAGCGCGTGCGCCAGGAGCTCGCGAAGATTGCGCACCGCCACGGCCTGCTCGAGCTGAAGGCGCCGGCCGACGGCGTGGTGAAGGATCTCGCGACACACACCGCGGGCACCGTCGCCGCGCCGGGCACGATCCTGATGACGCTCGTGCCGCGCGACGAGCGCATGGTCGCCGAAGTCTGGGTCGGCAACCACGACGTCGGCTTCGTGAGGGGCGGCCAGCCCGCGAAGGTCAAGCTCGCGCCGTTCCAGTTCCAGAAGTACGGCATGATCGAAGGCAGGGTGAAGCAGGTGAGCGCCGACGCCACCGAGGCGCCTTCCGCCAACACGCGCTCCGACGCGCTCACCGGCCGCGACCGCCCCATGGGCCCGCTCGCCTACCGCGCCCTCGTCGAGCTCGACGCCCAGGCGCTGGACGTCGATGGGACCCGCTACCGCGTCTCCCCCGGCATGCAGGTCGCCGCCGAGATCCACCTCGGCACTCGCACGGTCATGGAGTACCTCCTCTCACCGGTGCGCAAGGCGTTCCACGAAGCCGCGCGCGAGCGGTAAAGGGGTCAGAACAATTTATCGGAAACCCGGCTAAGCGGCCTTCAACTTCTCCAGGCTGTGCCCGCCGGCGCGGACCATCTTCATCGCGTCGGACCAGACGAGGAGCTGGTCGAGCATCGTCGAGAGTTCCTTTTCGTGGCGCGAGTGGGGCTTGAAGGCGCTGTAGTTCTCGAAGTCGGTCGCGAGCGACAGCATGACCTGGGCGCGCACGTGGGCGACCTGGCACTCGCTCAGGGTGAGGCGGAGCTGCTCGACCGCCCGGGCGCCGCCGGCGCTGCCGTAGCTCACGAAGGCGGCGGCCTTGTTGTTCCACTCGGCGTAGAGGAAGTCGATCGCGTTCTTCAGCGCGGCCGAGGTGCCGTGGTTGTACTCGGGGGTGACGAAGACGATGCCGTCCACCGGCGCGATCTTCGCGGCCCAGGCCTTGGTGTGGGGCTTGCTGTACTTGCCCATCGCGGGGGGGACGGGCTCGTCCAGCAGGGGGAGGTCGAACGCCTGGATGTCGACCAGTTCGTAGTCCGCGTCCTTGCGCTTGCGCGCCAGCTCGTGGACCCATTTCGCGACCGCCTCGTTGTTCCTGCCGGGGCGGGTACTGCCGGTGACGATAGCGATCTTCAACATGAAAACGGCCTCCTTGGGGGAGGCCGTCGTCATGCAAGTTTCGCTCCGGGAACCGGAGCGGAACGCGCGTACGCGTTAGCCGTTGAAGCTCGGCTCCACGATGGTCGCGGAGTACACCTTCTCGTCCGCGATCGACTGCAGCAGGACCGTGGCCGGGCCCGTCGGGCCGCCCATCGGCGTGCCGGCCTTCGGGAACTGGTTGTCGACCGTGCGCTGGCTGGTCACGACCTGCGCGGCGACGTTCGAACCGTCGTTGAACGAGGGCTGGGGGAAGCCTTCGTTGGCGAAGGCGGAGCCGGACACGAGGACCAGCGCGGTGGCGATGAGAGTGCGTTTCATGACGTGTTTCCTTTCGACTGGGTAGTAGGGGAAGTGGGGAGGGTTGGCTTAGCCGTTGAACGACGGCAGGGGGTTCTGCGGCGCGGTCGTCGTGATCACGGTCACGGCCGGCGACGCGGCGCCTTCGATGGACGCGGCGTCGTTGAACGACGGCTGCGGCGCGGTGGCGGCGTTGGCGACGGGCGCGAGCGAGGCGAGGAGGACGGCGATGGCGAGATTGCGTTTCATGGTTGCTTCCTTTTCAGAGTGGTTGGGAATTCGTTGACACGGTTGCTACTGTGAAGCCCGCGCGTCGCGCGGCGATTTCAGGAACCGGGCGCTGCGTTACATGCGCAACTCGCGCGGATATCCGGCGTTCTTGCCGGCGAGCATCGCGATGAGCCCGTCGATGCCGTGGTTGCGCGCGTGCTCCGCGAAGGCGCTGCGGTAGGTCGCGACGAGGCTGATGCCGGCGACGCGCACGTCGAAGACCTTCCAGGACGCGCCGGAGCGCTCGAGGTCGTACTCGATCGCGATCGGCTCCGCGCCGGGCTGGCGCACCGTCGAGCGCACCGTGACCTCGGCGTCGCCGGGCCGCGCGCGCAGCGGGCTGAACTCGATCTTCTGCCCGCTGTAGCTCGTCAGCGCCCCCGAATAGGTGCGCACGAGCAGCGTCGTGAATTCCTTGACGAGGCGCTCCTGCTGCTCGGCGCTCGCCTGGCGCCAGTACGCGCCGACCGCGATGCGCGTGGCGCGCGGTGCGTCGAAGTGCGGGAGGAGCAGCGTTTCCACGAGACCTGATACGCGCTTCGGGTCCGACTGGATGCGCGGCAGCGCGGCGAGCAGCTCGCC
>DASZQH010000272.1:0-4418 GCA_035549805.1 Burkholderiales bacterium | reverse complement strand
CCACGTGGTGAAGGGCCGGCGCAGCCGGCCCGATCCGAAGTTCTACTGCGGCTCCGGCAAGGTGGAGCAGATCCTCGCCGAGGCGCGCGCGCTCAACGCGGCGTTCGTCGTCTTCAACCACGAGATCTCGCCCGCTCAGGCGCGCAACCTGGAAAAGGTGCTGCAGCGGCGCGTCATGGACCGCACCGAGCTGATCCTGGAGATCTTCGGCCAGCGCGCGAAGACCAACGAGGGCAAGCTGCAGGTCGAGCTCGCACGCCTGCAGCACCTCGCCACGCGCCTGGTGCGCGGCTGGAGCCACCTCGAGCGCCAGCGCGGCGGCCTCGGCGCGACCGGCGGCCCGGGCGAGAAGCAGATCGAGCTCGACCGCCGCTACATCGCTCAGCGCGTGAAGGTGCTCAGGAACAAGCTGGAGCAGTTGAAGAAGCAAAGAAGCACGCAGCGCCGCGGCCGGGCGCGCGGCGACGTGCTGTCGGTATCGATCGCGGGCTACACCCACGCCGGCAAGTCGACGCTGTTCAACGCGCTTACCCGCGCCGGCGCGTATGCGGCCGACCAGCTGTTCGCGACCCTCGACACGACCAGCCGGCGGGTCTGGATCCCCGATGCGGGCAACGTCGTGGTGTCGGACACCGTCGGCTTCATCCGCGACCTGCCGCACGGGCTGGTGGCCGCCTTCCGGGCGACCCTCGAGGAAACCGTGCGCGCCGACCTGCTGCTCCACGTGGTCGATGCCGCCTCGCCCGCCCGCGAAGCGCAGGCCGCGGACGTCGACAAGGTGCTGGAGGAGATCCCGGCCATGGACGCGCCGCGGCTCCTCGTCTGGAACAAGATCGACGCCGCGGGCCTGGAACCCGGGGTCGAACGTGATGAATATGGTAGGATTTCGCGCGTTTTCGTGAGTGCCCGTACTGGCGCAGGATTGGATGAGCTGCGCGGTGCCATCGCCGAGTTCGCGCGGGAACGCGCGGCGGCGCGCGGCGCGGCGAATGTCCAAGCCCAAGCCCAAACCCAGCCCTGACGAGCAAGATCGGCTTCCTCTCTCCATGAACGACCCCAACAGCTGGGGCCGCGGCGGTTCCCGCGGGCCTCAAGGCCCGGGCGGCGGCCCCGGCGGCGGCAACCAGGGCCCGCCGGATCTCGACGAGCTGTGGCGCAACTTCAATCGCCGCCTGGGCGAGCTGTTCGGGCGGCGCCGGCGCGGCAACGGCAACGGCGAGCCGCCGCGGCCGATGATGCCCTCGCCTTGGCAGTTCGGCGGCGGCGCCGGCGTGCTGATCCTGCTCGTCGTCGCGGTGTGGCTCGCGAGCGGCTTCTACATCGTCGAGGCGGCATCGCGCGGCGTCGTGCTCACCTTCGGCCGCTACGCCACCGAAACGCAGCCCGGCCTGCGCTGGCGCATGCCGTGGCCGATCCAGTCGCACGAGGTCGTGAACCTGCAGTCGGTGCGCACGCTCGAGGTGGGCTACCGCAACAACGTGCGCACCAAGGTGCTGCGCGAGTCGCTGATGCTCACCGACGACGAGAACATCGTCGACCTGCAGTTCGCGGTGCAGTACACCGTCAAGGACGCGCGCGACTTCATCTTCAACGTGCGCCGGCCCGAAGAGACCGCGCAGCAGGTCGCCGAGACCGCGATGCGCGAGGTGATCGGCAAGAGCAAGATGGACGGCATCCTGTACGAGAACCGCGAGGAGATCGCGATCAAGTCGCGCCAGCTGATGCAGGCGATCCACGACCGCTACGGCACCGGCATCGCGGTCAGCACGGTGACCATCCAGGCCGCGCAGCCGCCGGAGCAGGTGCAGGCCGCCTTCGACGACGCGGTCAAGGCGGGCCAGGACCGCGAGCGGCAGAAGAACGAGGGCCAGGCCTACGCGAACGACGTGATCCCGCGCGCACGCGGCACCTCGGGGCGCCTGCTCGAGGAGGCGCAGGGCTACCGGCAGCGCGTGATCGCGAGCGCCGAGGGCGACGCGTCGCGCTTCCGTCAGGTGCTCACCGAGTACACCAAGGCGCCGGCCGTGACGCGCGAGCGCCTCTACATCGAGACGGTGCAGCAGGTGCTGAGCTCGACCAACAAGATCATCCTGGACTACCGCGGCGCGGGGAACCTGCTCTACCTGCCGCTCGACAAGCTGATGCAGCAGGCGGGCGCGCCCGCCGAAGGCGCGGCGGTGCCGCGCGCGCAGCCGGATTCCGCGCCCGCCGACGCGTCGCCGCGCTCGCGCGAGACGCTGCGCAACCGCGAGCGGGGGGACCGATGAGCGGCGGGAGGAGATCATGATGCGGGCCCTCGGACCGGTCGTCGCGGGCCTGGTGGTGCTGGCGCTGCTCGCCTCGAGCGCCCTCTTCACCGTCGACCAGCGCCAGAACGCGATGGTGTTCCAGCTCGGCGAGGTGAAGGAGGTCATCACCAAGTCGGGCCTGCACTTCAAGTGGCCGGTGATCCAGAACGTGCGCTACTTCGACATGCGCATCCTCACCTTCGACGACGCGGAGCCGCTGCGCTTCATCACGTCGGAGAAGAAGCCGGTGCTGGTCGACTCGTTCGTGAAGTGGCGCATCGCCGACGTGCGCCAGTACTTCGTCTCGGTGCAGGGCGACGAGTTCCGCGCCGCGACGCGCATCAAGCAGACCATCTCCGACGGCCTGCAGGCCGAGTTCGGCCGGCGCACCCTGCACGACGTGGTCTCCGGGCAGCGCGACGACATCATGGCGGACGTGCGCACCAAGGCCGACACCGACCTGCGGCGCATCGGCGTCGAGATCGTCGACGTGCGCCTGAAGCGCGTCGACCTGCCGCAGGAGGTGAGCGACTCGGTGTTCGGGCGCATGCAGGCGGAGAGGAAGCGCATCGCCAACGAGCAGCGCTCCACCGGCGCTGCCGAGGCCGAGCGCATCCGCGCCGACGCCGAGCGCCAGCGCGAGGTGATCCTCGCCGAGGCGTATCGCGACGCCCAGCGCGTGCGCGGCGAAGGCGACGCCCGCTCGGCGGCGATCTACGCCGCGGCGTTCTCGCAGAACCCGGAGTTCTATTCGTTCTACCGCAGCATGGAGGCGTACAAGCAGAGCCTGCGCGGCAAGAACGATCTGCTCCTCCTCGAGCCGACTTCCGACTTCTTCCGCTACCTCAGGGACTCGCAGGGCAGGCAGCCGGGAAGGAAATAGGGGCGGCGGCAATGGCCACCACCCTTCTCATGGCGTTCGCCCTGATGCTGATCTTCGAGGGCGTGCTGCCGTTTCTCGCGCCGACCCTTTGGCGCGACACCTTCCGCAAGATCACGCAGATGAGCGACGGCCAGATCCGCTTCGTCGGCCTGTCCTCGATGGTCGTGGGCGTGCTCCTCCTCGTCTGGGCCAGGTCATGAAGTGGCTTCTCCCGGATTTCGTCGAGGACATCCTGCCGGCGGAGGCGATGCGCATCGAGTCGCTGCGCCGCAGGATCCTGGATCTGTTCTTCTCGCGCAAGTTCGAGCTCGTGATCCCGCCGCTGCTCGAGTACATGGACTCGCTGCTCACCGGCACCGGGCACGACCTGGAGCTGCGCACCTTCAAGGTGGTGGACCAGCTCTCCGGTCGCACGATGGGCGTGCGCGCGGACATCACGCCGCAGGTGGCGCGCATCGACGCGCACCTGCTGAACCGGCGCGGCGTGACGCGCCTCTGCTACGCGGGCAGCGTGCTGCACACGCGGCCGGCGAGCCCCGGCGCGACGCGCGAGCCGATCCAGATCGGCGCCGAGATCTACGGCGAGGCCGGGGCCGCCGCGGACATCGAGATCCAGCGCCTGCTCTGCGACGCGCTGGCGGCCGCCGGCGCGAAGGGCGTGCGCCTCGACGTCGGACACGTCGCGGTGTTCCGCGCCCTTGTGCACGCGGAGCAGATCCAGGGCGAGATCGAAGCCGCGCTGTTCGAGGCCCTGCAGAAGAAGGACGTGCCGCAGCTGAAGCAGCTCACCCGGAAGATGGGGGCGAAGACGCGCAGCGCGCTGCTCCTGCTGCCGCAGCTCTACGGCGACGCCGAGGTGCTCGACCGGGCCGAGGCGGAGCTGCCGCGCATCCCGGCGCTGACGAAGGCCCTGAAGACGCTGCGCGAGCTGGCGCGGGCCTGCCCGGTGCCGCTGGGCTTCGACCTCGCCGAGCTGCGCGGCTACCACTACCATTCCGGGGTGGTGTTCGACGCGTATTGCGACGGAGCGACCGCGGCGGTCGCCCGCGGCGGCCGCAACGACGAGGTCGGCAGGGCATTCGGCCGTGCGCGGCCGGCGACCGGATTCTCGATCGACCTGAGGTCGCTCGCTTCTCTGAAGACGAACACGACAAAGCGGAAGAAATGAAGGCAAGAAACGTAGTGGTCATCGGCACGCAGTGGGGCGACGAGGGCAAGGGCAAGATCGTCGACTGGCTCACCGACCG
>DASZQH010000271.1:0-11020 GCA_035549805.1 Burkholderiales bacterium | reverse complement strand
CGCTAGACCGAATTCGGGGACAGCTACCGAACTCTGATTCGAGTTCGGTAGCTGTCCCCGATCTACAGGCGGGTGTCGTAGGCCTTCTGCACGCGCTCGTTGGTGCGGCGCAGGCGGTCGGCCATGGCGCGCATGACGATGCGGGCGAAGCCCGGCGTCTCGCGGATGAGGAGGTCGAACTCGTCGGGCTCGATGGCGACGAAGCGGCACGGCGAGCGCGTCAGGACGGTGGCGCTGCGCGGCGAGCCGTCGAGCATCGAGAGCTCGCCGACGATGCTGCCGGGCTTGAGGATCTCGAGGGGATTGCCGCGCATGGTGACGGCGGCGCTGCCCTCCAGGAGGACGTACATCGCCGTCCCCGGGTCCCCTTCCCCGAACAGCACCGCCCCGCCCGGGAGCGAAACGACCTTGCGCGCATTGCGGAAGTGGGCCACGAGGTCCATGGGCGGAACTCTATAATCATTTCGTCTCTTTTTCTGCCAAGGCGCGTCATGGACCGGGAAACCGCCGAACTGCTGGTCCGCACCGGTCCCGGCACGCCCATGGGGGCGCTGCTGCGCCGCTACTGGGTCCCGGTGCTGCTCTCGAGCGAGATCGCGCAGCCCGACGGACCGCAGGTGCGGGTCAAGATCCTCGGCGAGAAGCTGATCGCCTTCCGCGACAGCGACGGCCAGCCCGGCCTGATCGACGAGTTCTGCACCCACCGCGGCGCTTCGCTCTTTTTCGGACGCAACGAGGAAGGCGGCATCCGCTGCGCCTACCACGGCCTGAAGTTCCACCGCGACGGGCGCTGCCTCGACGTGCCCTCCGCGCCCGGGGTATGCGAGCGCATGGCGATCAAGGCCTACCCGTGCATCGAGCGCGCCGGCATGGTGTGGGCGTACCTGGGGCCGAAGGAGATGAGGCCCGCGCTCCCCGAGGTCGAGTGGTGCACCCTGCCCGAGAGCCACGTGTTCGTCTCCAAGCGGCTGCAGGAGACGAACTACCTGCAGGCGATGGAAGGCGGCATCGACACGAGCCACGTCACCTACGTGCACCGCTACGAGGTCGACGACGACCCGTTCCACCGCGGCACGAAGGCGAACGACTACATCAAGGCCGACGGCAACGTCATCTTCGACGTCGAGCGCCACGACGCCGGCCTCACGCTGTACGGGCGGAGGAACGGCGAGCCCGACTCGTTCTACTGGCGCATCACGCAGTACCTCTTCCCGTGGTTCACGCTGATCCCGCCGTTCGGCGACCACGCGCTCGGCGGCCACGTCTGGGTGCCGATCGACGACGAGAACTGCTGGGCGTGGAGCATCAACTTCCGTCCCGAGCGGCCGCTCACCGCCGAGGAGCGCGCGCACGGCGAGGCCGGCAAGGGCATCCACTGCGAGTACGAAGAGGGCGGCACGTTCCGTCCCAGGGCCAACAAGGACAACGACTACCTGATCGACCGCCGCGCGCAGAAGGAGAAGCGCGCCTACAGCGGCGTGTTCGGCTTCGCGATGCAGGACGCCTCGCTGCAGGAGAGCATGGGGCCGATCCAGGACCTGCTGCGCGAGAAGCTGCTCCCCACCGACAAGGCGATCGTCATGGCGCGGCGCATGCTCGTGGACGCCGCCCGGGCGCTGCAGCAGGGCGGCGAGCCGCCCGCGCTCGACGCCGCGAAGCAGCGCGTGCGCGCCGCCGGCGTGCTGCTGCCGCGCGACCAGAAGCCGCAGGACTGGGCGAAGACCCACATAGCGGACGGGCTGAAGCAGCCCGTCTATTCGATCTGAAGGAGGAAAGCATGAAAAGAATCGGGCTGTTGTTACTGGCGTTCTGCTCGCTGGCAGCGAATGCACAGGATTGGACTCCGTCGAAGCCGGTGCGCATCATCGTGCCGATCGTCGGTAGCACCAACGACGTGCTGGCGCGCCTGTTCGCGCCGGAGCTGCAGAAGGCGCTCGGCCAGCCGTTCATCGTCGAGAACAAGGGCGGCAGCGGCGGCAACATCGGCGCGGACTTCGTCGCCAAGTCCGACCCGGACGGGCACACGCTGCTGATCGGCTTCAACGGGCCGATCGCGGTCAACGTGACGCTGTTCAAGAACCTGCCCTACGACCCGCAGAAGGACCTCGCGCCGATCTCCCTCGTGGTGACGATGCCGCAGTTCTTCGTCGTGCACCCGGGCGTGCCGGCGAAGAACGTCGCGGAGTTCGTGGCGCAGGCGAAGGCCGCGCCGGGCAAGATGTCCTACGGCTCGGTGTCGATCGGCAGCGCCTCGCACCTCACGATGGAGATGCTGAAGACCGCCGCGAAGATCGACGTGGTGCACGTGCCGTACAAGGGCGCCCCGCCGGTGCTCGCCGATCTCCTCGGCGGCCAGATCCAGGCCGGCTTCTTCGTGCCGGGCAACGTGCTCGGCTACATGAAGGACGGCCGCATGCGCGCCATCGCCGCCACCGGCCGCAAGCGCTTCGCCGCCGCGCCCGACGTGCCGACGATGATCGAGCAGGGCTACCCGGACTTCGAGGCGACGGCGTGGATCGGCTTCCTCGCGCCGGGGAAGACGCCGCCCAACGTGATCGAGCGCTACAACCGCGAGATCGTGCGCATCGCCGCGCTGCCCGAGGTCAAGGGCAAGCTGGAAGCCCTCTCCATGGAGGTGGTCGCCACCTCGTCCGACGAGTTCCGCCGCTGGATCGCGAAGGAGATTCCGCTCTGGGGCAAGGTCATCAAGGACACCGGTGCGACTGCAGACTAAGACCTGCCTGATCACCGGCGGCGGCGCCGGCATCGGCGCCGCCACCGCGAAGATCTTCAGGCAGGAGGGGGCAAAGGTCTACGTCGTCGATGCGAACGCCGGTGAAGGCGTCGATTTTGCGGGGGACGTTGCGGATCCGTCTCTTGCAGAGGAATTCCTGAAAAAAGTCGAGAAGCTGGACGTCCTGGTCTGCAACGCGGCGATGCGCAACTACAGCGCGCTCGCCGACGCGACGCCGGAGGAGTGGCAGAAGGTCGTCGCGGTGAACCTGCTCGGCGCGGCCAACTACGTGCGCGCCGCGCTGCCGCTGCTGAGGAAGTCCGGCAAGGGCAGCATCGTGCTCGTGTCCTCGGTCTACGGCGTCGCCGGGCGCAAGGGAATGGGCCTCTACGACGCGACGAAGGCGGGCCTGCTCGCGATGGCGCGCACCCTAGCGCACGAGGAGGCGGCGCACGGCATCCGCGCCAACGCCGTGTGTCCCGGCTCGACGCTCACCGACTTCCACATCAACAAGGCCCGGGCCGCCGGCAAGGACGTGGAGAAGCTCAAGCGCGAGCGCGACGACACCTCGCTCATCGGCCGCTGGGCGGCGCCGGAGGAAGTCGCCTGGCCGATCCTCTGGCTCGCGAGCGACGAGGCGTCGTTCATCACCGGCGCCACGCTGATGGTCGACGGGGGACTGTCGATCAAGTAGGCGGCACGGCCGCCGGCCGCCCCGCGGCGGCCAGGAGCCAGGCGAGGCCGGCGAGCGCGGAGACGAGCGAGCCGAGGAGGATGCCGAGCCGCGCCTCTTCCATCTCGCCGGGACCGAAGGCGAGCTGCGCGATGAAGAGCGACATGGTGAAGCCCACGCCGGCGAGCCAGGCGGCGCCGAGGAGGTGCCGCCAGCCGACGCCCTCCGGAAGGCGCGCGATACCGGCGCGCACGGCGAGCCAGCTGAACGCGCCGATGCCGGCGAACTTGCCGAGCACCAGGCCGGCGGCGATGCCGAGCGTGACGCGGCTCGCGAACACCTCGGACCATGCGACCGCCGTCAGGTCGATCCCCGCGTTCACGAGCGCGAAGACGGGAATGACGAAGAAGGTCACCCACGGGGTCAGGCGATGCTCGATGCGATGCAGCGGGCTCTGCACCGTCGCCGCCGAGCGCTCGACGGCCTCCGCGATCGACGCCATGTCCTGGTTCGCGAGCGCGTCGTCGGGCGTATCCGGGTCGCGCCGGTCCGCGCGAAACGCCGCCAGCAGCTCCGCGATGCGCCGCTCGAACGCGGCGGGCGAGTGCGCGGGGCGCGCCGGGATGGTGGCGGCGAGCAGGATCCCCGCCAGCGTGGCGTGGATGCCGGAGGCATGCACCGCGAGCCACAGCGCGATGCCGGCGAGCGCGTACGGCAGCGGATGGCGCACGCCGCCGCGGTTCATGAGCACCAGCGCGCCGAGCAGCCCGGCGGCCCAGGCGGCCGCCTGCGGATCGATGCGCGGCGTATAGAACAGGGCGATGACGAGCACCGCGCCGAGGTCGTCGACGATGGCGAGCGCGGTGAGGAAGAGGATCAGGTTGCGCGGCACCCGCCAGGCGAGCAGGACGAGGATCCCGACCGCGAACGCGATGTCGGTCGCCATCGGCACGCCCCAGCCGACGAGTGCCGGGGTGCCGGCGTTGAAGGCGGCGTACACGGCCGCCGGCACCGCCATGCCGCCGAGCGCGGCGACGATCGGCAGCGCGGCGTCGCGGATCGAGGCGAGCTCGCCGACGAGCATCTCGCGCTTGAGCTCGAGCCCCACCAGGACGAAGAAGAGCGCCATCAGCGCGTCGTTCACCCAGTGGCGCAGGCTCATGCGCAGCTCGAGCGCGCCGCCCGCGGAGACGGCGAGCGGGCGCTCCACCACGCCCCGCACGGCGTCCGCGCCGAGCGCCGCCGCGAGCAGGAGGGCGAGCGCGGTCGTGCCGATGAGCACGATCCCGCCCGCGGTCGTGCGGCGCAGGAACCGCTCGAAGGGAGTCAGGATGCGGCCGAAGAGCGGCTCGAGCGGATAGGGGCGGATCATCCGGCATCATAGTTACGTGCGGGAAACAAAGACACAACGCTTCTGCATTAACGCCGCAAGGGAGGCTCCTTAGCATGCGCGCTCTTTCCAAAGGAACGCACATGCACGACGACGCCCGAGGCCTCACCACCACCGTTTCCGACCCCCGCGCCCTCGAAGCCTACGAGCGCGCGCTGCACGCCTTCCAGACCTTCCGCGGCGACCCGCTCGCCCCGCTCGACGAGGCGGTCCGCCTCGACCCCGGCTTCGCCGCCGCCTACGCGGCGAAGGCGCTGCTGCTGTGCACCGTGTTCGAGCGGCGCTTCATGCGCATGGCGCTCGACACGCTGGAAGCCGGCCGCGAGGCGCTCGAGCGCGCCACGCCGCGCGAGCGCGCCCTCGCCGACGCCGCCGCCACCCTCGCCCGCGGCCGCTGGCACGCCGGCACGCAGCGCCTCGAGCAGGTGCTGCAGGACCACCCGCGCGACATCCTCGCGCTGCAGGTGGCACACTTCATGGACTTCTTCCGCGGCGACGCCCTCAACCTGCGGAACCGCGTCTCGCGCGTGCTGCGCGCCTGGGACAAGTCGATGCCCGGCGCGGCCTACGTGCTCGGCATGCACGCCTTCGGCCTGGAGGAGTGCAACGAGTACGCCGCGGCGGAGAAGGCCGGCCGCGAGGCGGTCGAGCTCTCCGGCGACGACAGCTGGGCGGTGCACGCCGTCGCGCACGTGATGGAGATGCAGGGCCGCATCGGCGAGGGCATCGCCTGGCTCGACGCGACCAAGCCGGTCTGGGACACCGCCGACAACGGCTTCGCGTACCACAACGCCTGGCACGGCGCGCTCTTCCGCATGGACCGCGGCGAGCACGACGCGGCGCTCGGCGTGTACGACGCGCGCTTCGCCAAGGGCGTCGAGACCGCGCTCGCGCGCGTGGACGCCACGGGCCTGCTCTGGCGCCTGAAGCTCGAGGGCGCCGACGTCGCCTCGCGCTTCGCCGCGGTGGCCGACGGCTGGGAGCAGACCCTCGAGGACGAGGGCGGCTTCTACGCCTTCAACGACTTCTTCGCCACGCTCGCCTTCGCGGCGGCCGGCCGGCGCGACACGCTGGAGCGCGTGCGCAAGGCCCTCGCGCGCGGCGAGAAGGAAGGCACCGCCAACGCCGACATGACGCGCCTCGTGGCGCGCGGCGCCTGCGAGGCGGCGATCGACTACTGCGAGGGCCGCTACGCCGCGGCCGCGGAGCGCCTCGTCGCGGTGCGCGACGGTGCCTCGCGCTTCGGCGGCAGCCACGCGCAGCGCGACCTCCTCACGCTGACCCTCATCGACGCGGCGCTTCGCGCCGGCGTGCCGAACCTCGCGCGCCACTACATCCAGGAGCGCCTGGTGCACAAGCCCGCGAGCGAGTGGGGACAGCGCCTCGCCGCGAGAACCGCGTTGTAGCCGGGGGTATGACACGCGATTAGCGGGAAAGGCGCTGCGGCCGGCTCGCCGCGGCGCCTATACTGTCCGCTCCTGCCCTAGTTTTCCGCACGGAGCCGAAGCGCGTCCCGCTCTCGGCCGCGCCTTGAGTCCGGTCCCGGATGTCGCCGCCCAGGAAGAACAACAGGATCTTCCATGGGCCGGTCTGAAACCCCTTCACAGTTGAAAGGCGCGCTCGCCAAGGCGCCCTCCGGCATCAGCGGCCTGGACGACATCACGCTCGGCGGGCTGCCGCGCGGGCGCCCGACGCTCGTCTGCGGCGGCGCCGGCTGCGGCAAGACGCTGTTCGGCATGGAGTTCCTGCTGCGCGGTGCTCTGGAGCACGGCGAGAACGGCGCCTTCATCGCCTTCGAGGAGACGCCGCAGGACCTCGCCCAGAACGTGCGCTCGCTCGGCTTCGACCTCGACAGGCTGGTGGCCGAGGGCCGCATCGCCGTCGATCACATCCACATCGACCCGCAGGAGATCCTCGAGGCCGGCGACTACGACCTGGAGGGCCTGTTCCTGCGCCTGGGCCTGGCGATCGACTCCGTCGGCGCGAAACGCGTGGTCCTCGACACGCTCGAGTCGCTCTTCGGCGGCTTCGAGAACCAGGCCGTGCTGCGCGCCGAGCTGCGGCGCCTCTTCCGCTGGCTCAAGGACCGCGGCGTCACCGCGCTGATCACCGGCGAGCGCGGCGACGGGACCCTCACACGCCAGGGACTGGAGGAATACGTCTCGGACTGCGTGATCCTGCTCGACCACCGCGTGCACGGCCACGTGTCGACGCGGCGGCTGCGCATCGTGAAGTACCGCGGCACGACGCACGGCACGAACGAGTACCCGTTCCTCATCGACCGGACCGGGATCTCGGTGCTGCCCGCGACCGCGATGGGCCTCGACCACGCGGCGAGCCACGAGCGCCTGCCCTCCGGGGTCGCGCAGCTCGACGCGATGCTCGGCGGCGAGGGCTATTACCGCGGCTCGTCCATCCTCGTCTCCGGCACCGCCGGCAGCGGCAAGACCACGCTCGCCGCCTCCTTCGCCAACGCGACCTGCGAGCGCGGCGAGCGCTGCCTCTACCTTGCGTTCGAGGAATCGCGCGCGCAGCTCTTCCGCAACATGAAGACCATCGGCCTGGACCTGGAGCGCTGGCAGGAGCGCGGCCTGCTGCGCTTCGAGGCCTCGCGGCCGCAGGTGCACGGCCTCGAGATGCACCTCGCCAACCTCCACAAGGCGGTGGCGCAATTCAAGCCGGGCGTGGTGATCCTCGACCCGGTGAGCAACTTCGTCGCCTCGGGCGCGAAGGCCGACGCGGAGGCGATGCTGGTGCGCCTGATCGACTTCCTGAAGGCGAGCGGGATCACCGCCCTCCTCACCGACCTCACCGCCGGCGGCAGCGCGCGCGAGGCGACCGACGTCGGCGTCTCCTCGATCATCGACAGCTGGCTTCTGGTGCGCGACATCGAGCTCGCCGGCGAGCGCAACCGCGGCCTCTACGTCCTCAAGTCGCGCGGCATGAAGCACTCCAACCAGATCCGCGAGTTCCTGATCACCGCGCAGGGGATCCAGCTCCAGGACGTGTACGTCGGCCCGGAAGGCGTGCTGACCGGCTCGATGCGCGCGGCGCAGGAAGCGCGCGAGGCCGCCGCCCTCGCGGCGCGGGCCGGCGAGGCCGCGCGCCGGCAGCGCGCCCTCCAGGCGCGGCGCAGCACGCTGGAAGCGCGGATAGCCGTGCTGCGCACCGAGGTCGAGGCGCTGGAAGGCGAACCCGGCCCGGAGCGCGCGGCCGAAGGGAGAATCTCATGAACGCGAAGCACCCCGCCGTGCAGATCGAAGCCGAGGTCTGGCGCCTGAGGCTCTATGTCGCCGGGCAGTCGCCCAAGTCGCTCACCGCGATCCGCAACCTGCGCAAGGTCTGCGAAGAGCACCTCGCCGGGCGCTATGAGCTCGAAGTCATCGACCTGCTGACCAACCCGCGCCTTGCGAAGGATCACCAGATCGTCGCGATCCCCACGCTGGTGCGCGACCTGCCGAACCCGATCCGCAAGATCATCGGTGACCTCTCGGACGCCGACCGCACACTGGTCGGGCTCGACCTGGTGGCGAAGAGCGTGGGTTCCTCATGACCCCGTCCCCGGATGCCGCCACGCTGGACCTTCGCGAGGCCCTCTCCAAAGCGGGTGAGCTGCTCGACAAGATCCGGCAGGGCGCGGTGACGGTCGCGCCGGACGGGCAGATCCTGTTCGCCAACCCGGCGTTCGCCCAGCTCCTCGGCCAGCGCCCCGAGAACCTGCTGCACACGCCGCTCGAGAGCTGGATCGTCGCCGAAGACCAGGCGCGCGCCAGGGCGCTGCTGTCGCCCGCCGCCGGCCAGCCGGCGCTCGAGATCTCGCTCCTGCCCGACGCGGGCCAGCGCCTGAGCGTGCGCGTGAGCGTCGTGAGCACGAGCAGGGAGTTCACGACCCTGCTCTTCACCGGGACGCACGCCGAGGACGCGGAGGCGGCGCTCGACGCGATCCGCGGCGGCAAGGTCGACGCGCTGGTCATCGACGGACGCGAGGTGGTCCTGCTCGAGACCGCGATCACCCCGTATCGCGAGCTCATGGACCACCTGCGCCACGGCGTGCTCACCGTCGCGGGCGACGGCACGGTAACGTATGCGAACGCGCGTTTCTGCGCCCTGGTCGAGGTGCCGCGCCGGGAGCTCGTCGGCACCCGCGTCCTGGAGCTCGTCCCGGAGGCGGACCGCGGCAAGCTCGCCGCGCTGCGCGCCTCGAGGCCGAACGCGCACGCCGACGTGCGGCTGCGCGACGGCCGCGGCCGCATCGTCCCGGTCCAGGTCTCGGAGTTCGTCCATCGCGGGCTGCACATGCTGGTGTTCACCGACCTCAGCGACCGGCAGCGCCATCTCGCCTCCGAGGAGCTGTCGCGGAAGTTCCTCGGCCTGCTCGCGACGGAGTTCCAGGAGATGCTCGGGACGATCGACGAGTCGGTGCACGAGCTGGAGCGCGCGGAGCACGACGCGCCGGCGCGCCGCGCCGCGCTCGAATCCATCTCGCAGAGCACGCGCCTGATGGGCGCGCTCGTGGAAGACCTGCGCCGGATCAATCCGCCCGACTGACGGGTTGTAGCCGGATCGCTACACCGGGCGGGAGGTTTTTTGCCGCGGCGAGACACTTTTCATATCGGTCCGGGTCGCGCAATGCGAACGTGCGCCCCATGACTTCGCCGAGCCCGATCGTCAACGCCTTCCCGCCCGACGCGCCCCGCACCGCGCGGCCGCGGCGCGTGCTGGTGGTCGAGGACCAGATCGACGCGGTGCGCACGCTCTCCGCGCTGATCGCGGAAATGGGCCACGACGTCTCGTACGCGATCAACGGCTATGCGGCGCTCGAGATCGCGCGGCGCTTCCGGCCGCACGTCGCCCTCGTCGATGTCGCGCTGCCGGCCGGCATGAACGGCCATGAGCTCTGCGCCCGCCTGCGGCAGGAGCCGAAGCTCGGGCCGCTGCGCCTGATCGCCCTCACCGCCTACGGCAGCGAGGAGCACCGCGCCCGGTCCCTCGCCGCCGGATGCGAGCTGCACCTCGTCAAGCCGGTGAGCGCGGCGACGCTCTTCGCGGTCCTCGAGGATCCTGCCGGACCCTGAGCGGCGACGGCGGACGCTCTCCGGCCGCCAACCTTGCGGGACCCTTGCAGGAACAGGACCTTCCGCCTACGGGAAGCGGGGAGTCCTTGCTCATGCGCGCGATCGGGGGTCTCGATAACCTGTTCGCTGCCCGAAGGTCCACTCACTCAAGGAATCGACGTGAACAACAAGATCAAGCTGGCCTGCGCACTTGCCGCGCTGCTGGCAGCCGCGCCCGCCACCGCCCAGGTGACGACGACCTACAGCTTCGGCACGTTACTGAGCGGCAGTTACCAGCCCAGCACGACGTTCGCCACCCTGTCCGTCACCACCACGGACAGCATGCACTACACCTTCAACCTGCACGCGAACAACCTCAATTCGATCTTCACCCAGGGCGCCTTCATCGGGCGCATGGCCGCGAACGACAGCACGAATGCCGACCCGATCGCGTCGTCGGTTCTGATAGCGCCGGGCAGCTGGGGCGTCTCGCAGGTCGGGCTGAACGCCAACTCCGCCGGCCCGGGCGGCTCGAACGTGTGGGACTTCAACTTCACCTACCCCACCTCCGGCGCGCATCAGGGCGCATACCGCCTCACCGCCAACGAGACGGTCGAGTGGTATGCCGCCTTTACCGCGCCGACGAGCTTCGCGCTCCCGCCGTTCGCCCTGCACGTGCAGGGGCTCACCAACGCCCAAGGCGGCAGCGCCTGGTACACCCCGACCGTGACGACTCCCGTTCCCGAGCCGGAAACCTACGCAATGCTGCTGGTCGGCCTCGGCCTGCTGGCGCTCCAGGTACGTCGCCGCAAGAAGGCGGCGGAGCGATAACGGGTCAGTCCTTGCGCCGCGGCGCCCGGACGCGGGAGATCGGCAGCAGGTAGTGGTACTCGGTCTCGCCGTCGTACGCGGCGTAATGGCGCCGCCCGCGCGGGCCGGGCTTCCAGCGCCGCGACGCCCAGCGATAGCCCGTCGGCGCGGGCTCGGGGTAGGTCGGCAGCGGCTGGCCGAGGAGCGCCTTCCACGCCGCCTGCACCTTGTCGTTCGCCGCGCCCTTGCCGGCGATCACCACCGCGAGCGCGGCGAGCCCGGGCGCGCTCTCGTGCAGCCAGTGCGCGTTGGCGTCGATCCACGGCCCCACCGCCGGGTCGGTCACCGCCATCTCGCCG
>DASZQH010000270.1:0-14494 GCA_035549805.1 Burkholderiales bacterium | reverse complement strand
CGCTACGGCGGCGACCCGGACGCGTGGCGATGGGGCCAGGCGCACGAAGCGCACCACGTGCACCGCCCGATGTCGCGCGTGCCCTGGCTCGCGCCGTTCTTCGACATCCGCGTGCCCACGCCTGGCGACACGTTCACGATCAACGTGGGGCGCACCGACTTCGACCAGGAGGCGGCGCCGTTCGCCAACCGCCACGCCGCCAGCCTGCGCGCGATCTACGACCTCGCCGAGCCGGAAGCCTCGCTCTACATCCACTCCGGCGGCCAGTCGGGCAACCCGCTGTCGCGGCCCTACCGTGCCTTCACGCCGGCCTGGGCGCGCGGCGAGTACATCCCGATGGTGACGCAGCGCGCGCGGCTCGAGGCCGCGGGCGCTCAGCGCCTGGTGCTCGTGCCGCGCAGGTAGAGGTTGTTGGCGACGAGCGCGCCGACGACGAGCGCCGCGCCGCCGAGCTCCACTGCGCCGAAGCTGCGGCCGAGCCCCGCCTCGATGGCGAAGACGCACACCGGGATCAGGTTGAGCGCGAGCATCGTGTTGAGCGGCCCGAGATGGCGGGCGGCGTTGTTGAACGCGAGCACCCCGAGCACCACGGTGCCGACGGAGAAGTAGAGCACCTGCCAGCCCGCGCCCGCGATCGCCGCCAGCGACGGCACCACCGCCCAGCCGCCGGCCACCGCGATCGCGTTGGCGATCACCAGTCCGGTCGCGCCCGGAATGCAGGTCAGCACCGTGAGCCGCAGCGGCGACCAGCCAGCGAACTGGCTCGCCGAGAGGGTGTAGGTCACCCACGCCAGCGCGCCGGCGAACACCAGCAGGTCGCCGAGCAGCTCGCGTCCCGACGCGGCGTCGACCAGCGCGAGGAACGCCTCGGCCGGATGCCCCTTCGTGATCACCACGAAGACCCCGGCGATCGCGATCACGACGCAGGCGAGCGTGAACGCGGCCGGGCGCTGGCCGCGCAGCCCCCACACCGCCAGCGCGGTGAGCGGCGTCTGCAGGGCGAGGATGATCGAGGCGTGTTCCGGGCGCGTGAAGGCGAGGCCGATCCAGACGAACAGGTTGAACCCGGTGATGCCGACCAGGCCGAACATCGCGGCGGCGCCGAAGCGGCCCTCGAAGCGCAGCGCGCGCGTTCCCTCGACCAGCACCAGCAGGCCGACCAGCAGCAGGATGCCGAACGCGTAGCGCACCGTCCCGAGCGCGAACGCGTCGAGCAGCGGCAGGGTGCGCTTCGCAACCGAGAAGAGCGGCGCCCACACGAGCACGCAGAGCCCGGCCCACGCCAGGCCCCGAAGAAGAGAGTGAGGTGTCAAAGGGAACAAGAAATAGGGACGGACCCCATTTTTCTCAAATGAGAAAAATGGGGTCCGTCCCTATTTTCTAGGCGGCTTTCTTCTCGTCGCGCAGGGCGCGGCGCAGGATCTTGCCGACGTTGGTCTTCGGCAGCTCGGCGCGGAACTCGACGTACTTCGGCCGCTTGTAGCCGGTGAGCTCCTTCTTGCAGTGCTCGAGCACGTCCTGCTCGGTGAGGCCCGGGTCCTTCTTCACCACGAACAGCTTCGGCACTTCGCCGGAGTGCTCGTCGGGCACGCCGATCGCGGCGCACTCGAGCACGCCCGGGTGCATCGCCACCACCTGCTCGATCTCGTTCGGGTACACGTTGAAGCCCGAGACGAGGATCATGTCCTTCTTGCGGTCGACGATGGTGACGAAGCCCTTCTCGTCCATCACGCCGACGTCGCCGGTGTAGAGGAAGCCGTCGGGCCCGATCACCTTCGCGGTCTCCTCCGGACGCTGCCAGTAGCCCTTCATCACCTGCGGGCCGCGGATCGCGATCTCGCCGGGCTGGCCGATCGGCACGTCCTTCTTGTCGTCGTCGCGGATCGCGATCTCGGTGGAGGGCAGCGGCAGGCCGATCGAGCCGTTGTAGGCCTCGATGTACGGCGGGTTCATGGTCGCCGACGGGCTCGACTCGGTGAGGCCGTAGCCTTCCTGCAGCGGCTTGCCGGTCATCTGCTTCCACTTGTCCGCGACCGCCTTCTGCACCGCCATGCCGCCGCCGACGGCGCTGCGCAGGCCGGAGAAGTCGAGCTTCGCGAACTCCGGGTTGTTCATGAGCGCGTTGAACAGCGTGTTCACGCCGGTGATGATGTTGTACTTGTGCTTCGCCAGCTCCTTGATGAAGCCCGGGATGTCGCGCGGATTGGTGATGAGGATGTTGCAGCCGCCGACCTTCAGCATCAGCAGGCAGTTCACCGTCAGCGAGAAGATGTGGTACAGGGGCAGCGCGGTGATGATCACCGCGGTGTCGCCCTTCAGCGAAGGCAGCAGCCATGCCTCCGACTGGCAGATGTTGGCGAGGATGTTCCGGTGCAGCAGCATCGCGCCCTTCGACACGCCGGTCGTGCCGCCGGTGTACTGCAGGAAGGCGATGTCGTCGTGGCCGACGTCGAACGGCTTCATCGGCTTGCCGTCGCCCTCCGCGACCACCGCGTTGAAGCGCTGCGCCTGCGGCAGGCTGTACGCGGGGACCATCTTCTTCACCTTGCGCACCACCAGGTTCACGATGTGGCCCTTGAAGCCGAGCATGTCGCCCAGCGCCGCGAGCACCACGTGCTTCACCGGCACGCGCGACTGCACCTCCTGGAAGGTCTTGGCGAAGTTCTCCAGGATGACGATGACCTCGGCACCCGAGTCCTTGAGCTGGTGCTCCAGCTCGCGCGCGGTGTAGAGCGGGTTGACGTTCACCACGGTGTAGCCGGCGCGCAGGGTGCCGAAGAGCGCCACCGGGTACTGCAGGCAGTTCGGCATCATGATCGCGACGCGCGCGCCCTTGGTGAGGCCCTTCGACTGCAGCCAGGCGGCGAAGTCGCGCGACAGGCGGTCGAGCTGGCCGAAGGTGATGGTCTTGCCCATGCTGTGGAAGGCATCGCGGTCGCGGTACTGCGCGACGCTCTTCTCGAACAGCTCGCCGATGGACTTGTAGGACTTCCAGTCCACGTCGGCGGGCACGCCGGCGGGATAGCTCTTCAGCCAGATGCGTTCCATCGGTATCCTCCCCTTAGCCTCGGCGCGATTCTACGCTGCGGCCGAAGAAACGAACCACCAGCGGCGCCGCCAGGCAGCCGCCCCCGATCGCCGCATAGGCCGCCACCCAGGCGCCGGGCTGGCCGGCGCCGCCCGCGGCGTCCAGCGCCGCGCCGAAGACCACCGGCCCCAGCATGCCGCCGGCGAAGCCCATCAGCGAATAGAGGCCCATCGCGGCGCCGCGCAGCTCCGCCGGCGCCGCGGCGACGAGACCCGCGGTCAGCGTTCCCGAATCGGCCATGACGAGCATCGCATGCACCGCGAGCAGCGCGAGCACGATCGCCCACGGCCAGGACGCCCCCAGCGCGACGACGATGCCGGCGAGGCCCGAGCCGAGCATGATGGCGAGGATCCAGCGCCGCCGCCCCAGGCGCAGCGCCGCCTCGTTACCGAGGATCGACGCGGGAACCGCGCCGAGGTTGATCACCGCGGCGATCGCGGCGAAGCCCCACGGGAAGCCCGCGCCCGACTGCAGGCCGGCGGAGAAAGCGAGGAACGCCACCATCCAGCCGCGCGAGCCGAAGAGCTCCAGGCAGTGCGCGGCGTACCCGAGCGTGTAGCCCGCGCACGCCTTGTTCGCCAGCACCTTTCGCCATGCCGCCAGCGGGAAGAGCATCGCGAGCGAAATCTTCTGCCTTTCACCCTTCCTCGGGGAAGGCGAGATCAGGAACCACACCAGCACTCCGGCGACTACCGGCCCTGCTCCCGACCAGACGAACGCCGCGCGCCAGCCGAACGCCGGGGCGACGAAGCCGGCGATGGCGAGCGAGAGCGCGGTGCCGATGCCGAAGAAGGAGGTGTAGAACGCCACCGCGCGGCTCTGCCCGGCGCCGGACAGGCGCTCCGACAGCAGGCGCAGCCCCGGCATGTAGGTCGCGGCGATGCCGATGCCCAGCACCACCTGGAAGAAGCACGCGCTCGCGAATCCGTCGGCGAGCCAGCCGAACCCTGCCCCGCCGAGCGCGGCGAGGATCCCGCCGAGCAGGTAGACGCGCCGCCCGTCGAGCCGGTCGGTGAGCGAGGTCCACAGCGAGACGGTGCCGACGTAGCCGGCGAAGAAGATGCCGCCCACCACGCCCGCCTGCGCGTTCGACAGGTCCCACAGGTCGCGCAGCTCGGGAAGCAGCGCGGCATAGGTCGAGAAGCCCAGCATCGACAGGATGTGGGCCGCGAGGAGGGTGAGAGCGGGCTTACTTATGCTTGAAGGTCGGCTTGCGTTTCTCGACGAACGCCGCCATCCCTTCCTTCTGGTCCTCGAGCGCGAACATGGAGTGGAAGGTGCGCCGCTCGAAGAGCACGCCCTCGGAAAGCGTGGTCTCGTAGGCGCGGTTCACCGATTCCTTGATCATCATCACCACGGGCAGCGAATACGACGCGATCTTCGCCGCCACCGCGAGCGCCTCCTCGAGGAGCTTGTCGGCCGGCACGACGCGCGACACGAGGCCCGCGCGCTCTGCCTCCTGCGCGTCCATGTTGCGCGCCGTCAGGCAGAGGTCCATCGCCTTCGCCTTGCTCGTGAAGCGCGGCAGGCGCTGCGTGCCGCCGGCGCCCGGCATGATGCCGAGGTTGATCTCGGGCTGGCCGAACTTCGCCGTGTCGGCCGCGATCACCATGTCGCACATCATCGCGAGCTCGCAGCCGCCACCGAGCGCCCAGCCGGCGACTGCGGCGACGACCGGCTTGCGGATGCCGCGGATGTGCTCCCAGTCGCGCGTGATGTAGTTCGTGCGGTAGGCGTCCATGTAGCTGTAGTCCTTCATGACGCCGATGTCCGCGCCCGCCGCGAACGCCTTCTCGCTGCCGGTGATGACCATGCAGCCGATGCCGTCGTCGGCGTCGAGCTCCTGCAGCGCCCTGCCGAGCTCCTGCATGAGCTGCGGGTTGAGCGCGTTCAGCTGCTTCGGGCGGTTGAGCGTGATGAGGCCGACGCGGCCCTTGCGCTCGACGAGGATCAGCTCATAGCTCATGGGTCGGGATCACTTTCGCGTAGAAGCCGTTCAGCGCCGCGAGGAACGCGGCATGCACCTGCTTCGCCGGCACCTTCTCCCCGGCGTACGCCTGCGCGCGCGTGGCGCACGCGTCGCCGAGCAGCGTGACCTTGTAGCCGAGGTCCGCCGCCTGCCGCACCGTGGCGTCGACGCACATGTGCGTCATCATCCCCGCCACCACCAGGTTCCTGATGCCCTGGCTCTTCAGCTTCTCTTCGAGATTCGTATTCCGGAACGAATTCGGAAAGTTCTTTTCCACCACCGTTTCGCCCGAAGAAGGAACAACGGACTTGTGGATATCGGCGCCCTTGGTTCCAGGAAGAAAGAACGTCGAGCCGGGGCGAACGGACAGGTGACGGACGTGGATCACAGGCAGGCCTTCCTTGCGGAATTTCTCGAGGACCTTGCCTGCCTTCTCGCCAGCGGCGTCGGCGCCTTCGAGCTCCATCGCGCCGCCGGGGAAATAGTCGTTCTGGATGTCGATGATGACCAGCGCTGTATCAGCCATGCTGCCTCTTCTTCAATTCGGAAAGGGGGATCGAGCCGGGGACGTCGATGCGCCGGCGGTTCGGCTCGGGCTTCGTGAGTGCCTCGACCTCCTGCATCGTGCCGGCGCTGCGCTCGGCGAGCTGCTGGTACAGGAGCATGTTGTCCTTCTTCCACTGGATCTCCTGCGCCGAGAGCTCGCGCAGGACCTTGGCGGGGATCCCGGCCGCGAGCGAGCGGGCGGGAATCTTCGCCTCGGCCCTGACGAAGGCGAGCGCCGCGACGACCGCGTCCTCGCCGACCTCGGCGTTGTCGTTGACCACGCTGTTCATGCCGATCAGCGCACCGCGGCGCACCACGCAGCCGTGCAGCACCGCGCCGTGGCCCACCGTCACCTCGGCGCCGACGACCGTGTCCTTGCCCGGAAAGCCGTGCAGCATGCACGTGTCCTGGATGTTGGCGCCCGCCTCGACCACGATGCGGCCGAAATCGCCGCGCAGGCAGGCCGCCGGGCCGACGTAGGCGCGCGGGCCGACGAGCACGTCGCCGATCAGCACCGCCGAGGGATGCACGAAAGCGCTCGGGTCGACGACGGGAACGATTCCATCGATCGCATAGACTTTCGGCATGCGCAAATTGTAAGCTCATCCTCATGTCCCCCGTCCTCGTTTCGCTCGACGCCGGCGTCCTCGTCGTCACGCTCAACCGGCCCGACAAGCTGAACGCGTTCGTCCCCGAGATGCACCAGCTGCTGCGCGAGGCGGTGGACCGCGCGCGCGACGAGGCGGAGGTGCGCGTCGTCGTGCTGACGGGCGCGGGCCGCGCGTTCTGCGCCGGCCAGGACCTCTCCCAGCGCAACGTGAGCCCGGGCTCGGCGCCCATCGACCTTTCGGTCTCGCTCGGCTCGAACTACAACCCGCTCGTGCGCCGCATGCGCGAGCTGCCCAAGCCCATCCTGTGCGCGGTGAACGGCACCGCTGCCGGGGCCGGCGCCAACCTCGCGCTCGCCTGCGACGTGGTGTTCGCCGCGCGCTCGGCGAGCTTCATCCAGTCGTTCTCGAAGATCGGCCTCGTCCCGGACTCGGGCGGCACGTTCTTCCTGCCGCGCCTCGCCGGCATGGCGCGCGCGATGGGCCTCGCGCTCTTCGCCGACAAGCTCTCCGCCGAGGACGCGGAACGCCTCGGCCTGATCTGGAAAGTGCTCGACGACGACCGGCTCATGCCCGAGGTGACCCGCATCGCGCGCGAGCTCGCCGCCGGCCCGACCCGGGGCTACGGCCTGATCAAGAAGGCGCTCTACGCTTCCGGCGGCAACTCGCTCGACGCGCAGCTCGACCTCGAGCGCGACCTGCAGCGCGAGGCGGGGTTCACCGAGGACTATCGCGAGGGCGTGCGCGCGTTTCTCGAGAAGCGCAAGCCGGCGTTCAAGGGGAAATAGCCGTGGGATTTCCCCTCGAAGCGATCGAGCGCTGCTCGGCAGATGAGCTGAAGAGCCTGCAGCTGCAGCGCCTGCAGTGGACGCTCAAGCACGCGTACGAGAACGTGCCGCACTACCGGAAGAAGCTCGACGCGGCGGGCTTGAAGCCGCAGGATTGCCGCAGCCTGGCGGACCTGGCGAAGTTTCCGTTCACCACCAAAGCCGACCTGCGCGAGACCTATCCGTTCGGCATGTTCGCCGTGCCGATGGACCGCATCGTGCGCATCCACGCCTCGTCGGGCACGACCGGCAAGCCGACCGTGGTCGGCTATACGGCGAAGGACATCGACACGTGGTCGCACGTCATGGCGCGCTCGATCCGCGCCGCCGGCGCGCGACCCGGCGACAAGGTGCACGTCGCCTACGGCTACGGCCTCTTCACCGGCGGCCTGGGCGCGCACTACGGCGCCGAGCGCCTCGGCCTGGCGGTGATCCCGCTCGGCGGCGGGATGACCGAGCGCCAGGTCCAGCTCATCCAGGACTTCAAGCCCGAGATCATCATGGTGACGCCGAGCTACATGCTCGCGATCGCCGACGAGATGCAGCGCCAGGGGCTCGACCCGAAGAAAGCCTCCCTGAGGATCGGAATCTTCGGCGCGGAGCCCTGGACGAACGAGCTGAGAAAGAGCATCGAGGAGAAGACGTCGCTCCAGGCGATCGACCTCTACGGCCTTTCGGAAGTGATCGGCCCCGGCGTGGCGCAGGAATGCGTCGAGACGAAGGACGGCCTGACGATCTGGGAGGATCACTTCTACCCGGAGGTGGTCGACCCCGCGACCGGGGAGCCGCTCCCCGACGGCGAGAAGGGCGAGCTCGTCTTCACCTCGCTCACCAAGGAGGCGCTCCCGATCCTCCGCTACCGCACGCGCGACCTGACGCGCCTCCTCCCCGGCACGGCGCGCACCATGCGGCGCATGGAGAAGATCACCGGGCGCTCGGACGACATGCTGATCATCCGCGGCGTGAACGTGTTCCCGTCGCAGATCGAGGAGCTGATCCTCCAGCAGCCCGGGCTGAGCCCGCATTACGTGCTCGAGCTCTCCAAGGACGGCCCGCTCGACCACCTGACCGTGCTCGTCGAAGGCCGCGGCGGCGAGGCGCTGCGCCACGCCATCAAGTCCTACATCGGCATCAGCGCCGACGTGAAGGAGGTTCCGATCAGCACCATCGAGCGCTCCATCGGCAAGGCGAAGCGCGTCATCGACAAGAGGCCCAAATGAAAGGACTCGCCGGGAGATCCGTCCTCGTCACGGGCGGCGGCGGCGCCATCGGCAGCGCGATTTGTGCCCGGTTCGCGGAAGCGGGCGCAAAGCTCCTCGTCGCGGACCTGAACGAGGATTCCTGCGGAAAAACGGCCAAGGCGGTGAACGGCAAGGCGCTCGTCTTCGATATCTCCAAGTACGAAGAGGCGAAGAAGGCGCTCGGGAGCGAAACCGTGGACGTCCTGGTCAACAACGCGGGCTGGGATCGCTTCCAGAACTTCGTCGACACGAACCCCGCGGAGTGGGACCAGCTCCTCGACATCAACCTGCGCGGGCCGATGAACATGCACCACCTCGTGGTGCCGCAGATGCTGGCGCGCGGGCGCGGGCGCGTGATCAACATTTCCTCCGACGCGGCGCGCGTCGGCTCCTCGGGCGAGTCCGTGTACTCGGCCTGCAAGGGCGGCATCGTGTCGTTCTCGAAGACGCTCGCCCGCGAGCTCGCGCGCAAGGGCGTGACCGTGAACGTGGTCTGTCCCGGTCCCACCGACACGCCGATCCTGCGCGGCTTCCTCGGCGAAGGAGAAGCCGGTCAGAAGGTCTATGACGCGCTGGTGCGCGCGATCCCGATGAAGCGCGTCGGCCAGCCCGGCGACATTCCGGGGATCGTCGCCTTTCTCGCTTCCGATGAAGCCGGCTTCATTACCGGGCAGGTGATCAGCGTTTCCGGCGGCCTGACGATGGCCGGATGAGAATGCTCTTGTTCACCCTTTGCATTTCCCTGGCGGGATGCGGCGTCGAAACCGCTTCGACCGCCGCGACCTCCGCCACCATCAAGAAGCAGGAGCTCGACCAGGGCAAGCAGTCGATGGAGCGCGCGCAGGAGAAGATCAACCAGGCCGTGCAGGCTCAGCAGCAGCGCGCAGGGGACGGCGCCGCGAAGGACTAGGCGCCAGGCCCTCCAGGGCAAGCAGGGCCTTCTTCCTGTCCAGGCCCCCGGCATAGCCCGTCAGGCTTCCGTTCGTGCCGACGATGCGATGGCACGGCACGATGACGCCGATCGGGTTGCGCCCGGTCGCCGCGCCAGCCGCGCGCGCGCTGCCCGGGAACCCCGCGCGGCGCGCCAGCTCCGCATAGGTGATCGTCTCGCCGAACGGCACCTTCGCGATCTCGCGCCACACCGCGCGCTGGAAGGGCGTTCCTTCCGCCGCCAGCGGCAGGTCGAACTTCTTTCGCCTTCCCGAGAAATATTCCTCCAGCTCACGGCTTGCCCGCGACTTCTCCCGCTTCCAGGAGGGGTCCAGCTTCGGGAAGTACTTCTGGCCGACGAAATGGGCGCCGCACAATCCCTTCTCGCTCGAGACGAGCAGCATGCGGCCCAGGGGCGTTTCGAGATAGTCATAGGTGTTCATGGTTGCCTCTTTCTTCAATGGAGTGATCGCCACAGGTGCATCACGGCGTAGGCGCGCCAGGGCCGCCAGGCCTCGGCGGTGGCGAGGGCGCGGCGCGGATCCTTCTCGCGCAAGGCCTTGAGTACGCCCAGGTCGGTATGGGGAAACGCGTCGGGCCAGGCGAGCGCGCGCATCGCGATGTACTGCGCGGTCCACTCTCCGATGCCGGGAAGCGCGCGCAGGCGCGCCAGGGTGGGCTCGATGTCGGCGTTCGGCGCGAGCTCGAGCTCGCCGCGCGCGACCGCCCGCGCGACCGCGAGCACCGTGCGCGCGCGGGAAAGCGGCATGCCTAGCGCGGCGATCTTCGCCGGCGCGAGGCGCGCGATGCGCTCGGCGGCCGGGAAGGTCGTGCCGAGCGCCGCGAAGGGCGTCTCCAGCGGCATGCCGAACGCGGCGGCAAAGCGGCCGGCGAGCGTGCGCGCCGCGGCGACGCTGACCTGCTGGCCGAGCACCGCCCGCACCGCGACCTCGAAGCCGTCGAACGCGCCCGGCACGCGCAGGCCCGGGCTGTCCGCCGCGAGCGTGCCCAGCGCTCGCGCCACTTCGGCGGGATGGCAGGCCACGTCGGTGAGGGATTTCACGCGCGCGAGCACGAGCGGCACCGCCTTCGCCAGCGATGCCGAGAGCGTCACCTGGAGCGCGGGCTTGCGCGCCGCGAGGCCGATGCCGATCCAGCCGCGATGCCCCGGCAGCGAGACGGTGCGCCGGTACATGCCCCCCTCCACTGCCTCCACGCCGGGAATCGCGCGCGCAGAGAGGAAGGCGAGCAGCGCCGGCCAGTCGTACGGCGGCCGGAAGCTGAGCTCGAAGCGCAGCGTGTCGGATGAAGTCTGCGAAGGAACCGCCTTGCGCAGCTGCATCGGCTGGAGGCGGTAGCGCTCCTTGAAAAGGGCGTTGAAGCGGCGCAGGCTGTTGAAGCCGCTGGCGAGCGCCACTTCCGTCACCGGCAGGCGCGTGTCGGTGAGCAGGCGCTTCGCGAGCAGCAGGCGCTGCGTCTGCGCGAACGCGACCGGCGAGACGCCGAACTCGACGCCGAACGCGCGGCGCACGTGGCGCTCGCTGATGCCCAGGCGCACCGCGAGGCGCTCCAGCCCGGCGCCGTTCAGCGTGCCATCCTCGATCAGGCTCGCCGCAGCCTGTGCGAGGCGCGAGGTCGCGTCGATGCTCGCGTTGCCGGGCGCGAGCTCCGGGCGGCAGCGCAGGCAGGGGCGGTAGCCCGCCTCCTCCGCGGCGGCCGCGCTCGGGTAGAAGCGGCAGTTCTCGCGCCGCGGCGGGCGCACCGTGCAGACGGGACGGCAGTAGATGCGCGTCGAGGACACGGCGACGAAGAAGCGGCCGTCGAAGCGCGTGTCGCGCGCGCGCATCGCGCGGTAGCAGGTGGCGGGATCGAGGCCCATGGGGAGCATTATCCGCCCGGCGCTCCCCCGTTACTCGCCGTTTTCGGACATCGGGACCGCGCTCGCTAGAATGCCCCGCATGCGCAGCGCCGACCTCGTGCGCCTCGTGGTGCTCGGCGCCATCTGGGGCGGCTCCTTCATCTTCATCCGCGTCACCGCCCCGGCGCTCGGGCCGTTCTGGATGGCGGAAGGACGCGTGCTGCTCGGCGGCCTCGCGCTCCTCGCCTGGTTCGCGGTCACGCGCTTCGATCCGCAATGGCGCGCGCACTGGCGCTTCTACGCGCTCATCGGCACGGTGAACTCCGCGATCCCGTTCACCCTGTACGGCTACGCCGGCCTGCATCTCGCGGCGTCGACGATGGCCTTCCTCAACGCCACCTCGCCGATGTTCGGGCTGCTCCTCGGCGCAGCGGCCGGCGCGGAGCGCATCACCGGGCGCAAGGTGCTCGGCCTCGCGATCGGGGCGGCCGGCGTGGCTTTCGTCGCGCGCCCGGATTCCGGCGGCGCCGTGCCGGCGATCGCCGCCTGCCTCGCGGCGAGCTTCGCTTACGGGCTGACCGGCCTCGTCATCCGGCGCTGGGGCGCCGGCGTGCCGGCCAAAGGCATCGCGGCCGGCGCGCAGCTCGCGGCTGCGGCCGTGCTCCTGCCTTTCCTGCCCTTCACGGTGCCGGCGCAGATGCCGGACGCGATCGTCCTCGCCAACCTCGCCGGGCTCGGCGTGCTGGCGAGCGGCGTCGCGCTCCTGATGTACTTCCGCCTGATGGTCGAGGTCGGCGCGACGCGCGCGCTCACCGTCACCTTCCTCGTGCCGCTGTTCGCGTTCCTCTGGGGCGCGGTGTTCCTCGGCGAAGCGCTCACGCCGGGCATCGCGATCGGCGGCGTTTTGATCCTCGCCGGGACGCTGCTGGTGACGCGCGGCTAGAATCGCCGCGTGAACTCCTACCCCCTGCTCTGCCGTCCGCTCGACCTCGGCTTCGTCACGCTTCCGAACCGCGTCCTCATGGGCTCGATGCACACCGGCCTCGAGGCGCGCCCCGACGGCATGCCGCGCCTTGCCGAGTTCTACGCCGAGCGCGCGCGCGGCGGCGCGGCGCTCATCGTCACCGGCGGCTTCTCGCCCGACGACTGGGGCAACCTCGGCCCGCATCGCGCCCAGTTCTCCACCGTCGAGGACATGGAGCGCCACCAGCCGATTCCGGCGGCGGTCCATGCCGCCGGCGGCCGCATCGTGCTGCAGCTCCTGCATTCGGGCCGCTACGGCTATCACGAGAAGATCGTCGCCCCTTCCGCGCTCAAGTCGCCGATCAACCAGTTCTCGCCGCGCGAGCTGAGCGGCGCCGAGGTCGAGCAGGTCATCGACGCGTTCGCCGCATCGGCGAAGCTCGCGAAGCAGGCCGGCTACGACGGCGTCGAGGTCATGGGCTCGGAGGGCTATCTCATCACTCAGTTCCTCGCGCTGCGCACCAACCAGCGCCAGGACGCCTGGGGCGGCCCGCTCGAGAACCGCATGCGCTTCGCCACCGAGATCGTGCGCCGCGTGCGCGCGGCGGCGGGCCCCGACTTCATCATCGTCTACCGCATCTCGGCGCTCGAGCTCGTGGAAGGCGGGCTGTCGTTCGAGGAAATCGCGCAGGTCGCGCGCGCGGTCGAAGCCGCCGGCGCCACGATCCTCAACACCGGGATCGGCTGGCACGAGGCGCGCATCCCGACCATCGCGCAGGCCGTGCCGCGCGCCGCGTTCGCCTGGGCCGCGCGCAACGTGAAGAACGCGGTGCGCATCCCCGTCGTCGCCTCCAACCGCATCAACGCGCCCGAGGTGGCGGAAGAGATCCTCGCGCGCGGCGACGCCGACATGGTCTCGCTCGCCCGCGCCATGCTGTCGGACGCGGCGTTCGCCAACAAGGCGAAGGCGGGCGACCGCGCCGGCATCAACGTCTGCATCGCCTGCAACCAGGCCTGCCTCGACCACTACTTCATCGGCCAGCCGGTGAGCTGCGTGGTCAACCCGCGGGCAGGTCGCGAAACGAAGCTCATCTACACGCAGGCCAGGCAGAAGAAGCGGGTGGCCGTGGTGGGCGGCGGGCCGGCCGGCCTGTCCTGCGCCGCCGTCGCGGCCGAGCGCGGCCACGACGTGACCCTCTTCGAAAAGGCCGCGGAGCTCGGCGGTCAGTTCAACCTGGCGAAGAAGATCCCCGGCAAGCAGGAGTTCGGCGAGTCGGTCGCCTATTACGTGGAGCGGCTGCGGCGCGCGGGAGTAAAGCTGCAACTGAACGTCAGCCCCACGGAAGAAGCCCTGAAGGCATTCGACGAGGTCGTGCTCGCCACCGGGATCGATCCCCGCAGGCCGCAGATCCCGGGCGTCGACCATCCAAAGGTGGTGAGATACGTCGAGGTCCTGTCCGGCCGCACGCGCCCCGGCAGGGAGGTCGTGATCCTCGGCATGGGCGGAATCGGCTTCGATGTCGCGGTCTGGCTCCTCGAAGGCGGCAGCCGCTCGCCCCTCGAGGCGGGCGCCTTCAACGCACACTGGGGTATCGGCCCGGGCGGCGCCCTGGCGAAGCCGGCGGGCGGGCATGCGCCGGCGCATCGCGTCACGATGCTGAAGCGCTCGACCACGCCGTTCGGCCACACGCTCGGCCGCACCACCGGCTGGGTGCATCGCGCGGAGCTGGCCCGCCATGGCGTGCGGATGATGAAGGGCGTCGAATACCGCCGCATCGACGACGCGGGCGTGCACGTCAGCGCCGACGGCCAGGAGCTCGTGCTGCCGGCCGACACGGTGATCCTGTGCACCGGCCAGGACCCGCTGCGTCCGTTCGACCTCGGCCACCGCATCGGCGGCGCGCGCGAGGCGGGCGAGCTCGACGCGAAGCGCGCCATGCTGGAAGGCGCCCAGCTCGCCGCCGCGCTGTAGACTTCCCGCCATGGGAACCGTGGTCGCACTCGCCGGGCAGGTCGGCGGCGCCAAGCTCGCCGACGGGCTGTACCGCCTGCGCGGCAAGGACCTCGCCGTGGTCGTCAACACGGCGGACGACTACGAGCACCTCGGGCTGCATGTCGCCCCCGACCTCGACACCACGCTCTACATGCTCGCCGGCATCGCCAGCCCGAACGCCGCCTGGGAGCCGGACGGCGAGACGCGCGTCCTGCACGGCATGCTGAAGGCGCTCGGCGGCCCGGAACGCCCGGCGATCGGCGACAAGTCGCTCGCCGCGCCGATCCTGCGCACCGAATGGCTGCGCAACGACCGCCGGCTGACCCAGGTGTCGCTCGAGTTCTGCCGGCGGCTCGGCGTGACGGCGCGGGTGCTGCCGATGAGCGACGACCCGGTGCATACCCATGTCCTCACCGAGGACGGTGCGGTCACGTTCCACGAATACTTCAACGACCTCGGCTGCGAGCCGGT